>JBFMBG010000050.1:0-26707 GCA_040755215.1 Bacillota bacterium
GTTAGCCGTCAGCTACCGGGCAACTTGGTCTTTACCCGGACTGGACTTTCACCAGCAAGCAGGTAGAAGCTTAGCTGGTCGCGACATTATTAATGGCGAGAACGAACGTTCTCATGGGGAACTCCCTTAATCTACGTCTGGAGCAGGTTCTCTTGCCGAACAACTACGGCTATTTTAATTGGGAATTAAAAGTGTGTCAAGGAGGGCCTGGTGAGCCCTTCAAGAAAAGATTTGCCAACCGGCAGCTAACTTGATATATTGAAAAAGAAAACGAAGCAAGGGGGTGGATTTGCATGGGTGAGATAAAAGAAACGGCTCTTGCTTATTCAGCCCGCAAGGCGGTCCCTTCTAAAAAGCTGAGTTTCGATGAATTTTTGGCCTGGTGCGATGAAGACACCTGGGCGGAGTGGGTAGACGGGGAGGTGGTAATACTGACGCCGGCATCTTTGACGCACCAGAGAATTTGCCGGTTTTTGGCCTTTTTACTGGGGGAGTATGTAAATAAACGCAATCTTGGGGAAGTGTTAACCGCACCCTTTCTTGTCCGGTTGCCGGAATCTTTACGCCGCGGTCGGGAACCGGACATTCTTTTTGTGAAAACAGAACGCCTGCATCTTTTTAAAGAAACTTACCTGGACGGTGCTCCTGATCTGGTGATAGAGATAACTTCCCCGGAAAGCATTGTTCGTGACCGGGGAGAAAAATACGTCGAGTACGAAGCGGCAGGGGTAAGCGAATACTGGTTAATCGACCCCGAGCGCCGCCAGGCCGAATTTTACCGCCTGGGGCCGGATAATCGTTTCCGGCTGTTCACAACAGATTCCGCGGGGATCTACCGGACAGAAGTGTTGCCCGGTTTCTGGCTTAATTTAAACTGGCTTTGGCAGGAACCCCTGCCTTCAGCCACCGCCGTACTGAGCGAAATAAGTGTGTCCGATCACCCGGCCAACAGGGGTTAAATACCCGGGGAAACCGGGTCTTTCCCAATTTATTAAAAGGGAGAAGCCGTTCATGCCTCAGAAAACAAAAAAGGTGGTCAGCGTCAGCCTGGGCTCTTCCACCAGAAACCACCGGGCGGAACTGGAACTGCTGGGCACCCGCCTGCTGGTCGAGCGGATCGGCACCGACGGAAACGTCAGGCGGGCAATCGAACTGTTAAAAACCTATGACGGACAGGTGGACGTGCTTTCCCTGGGGGGAGTCAACGTCTATCTCAAGGCAGGCGCGAAACGCTTTGTCCTGCGCGACGGCCTGCGGCTGGCGGCGGCGGTCAAGCACACCCCGGTTGTAGACGGCTTCGGCATTAAAGACACCTGGGAAAGAAACATGATCGGCTATCTCACTAATACCCTGGGCTGGCCGCAACCCGGCCAAACGGCGCTGGTCTGCTCCGCTCTGGATCGCTGGGGTCTGGCGGAAGCGCTGGCGGCGGCAGGTTGCCGGCTGATCATCGGTGACGCCATTTTTTCCCTGGGCGTGGCCGTGCCCTTTTATTCGCTCGCCACTTTCTCCCTGGTGGCCGGCGCAGTACTCCCCCTCTTCCGGCACGTCCCCATCAGTATCCTTTATCCGACGGGAAAAAGGCAACATAACATCCGCCCCAAATTTTCAGTATTCTACCAGCGGGCTGAGATTCTGGCGGGTGATTTTCACTTCCTCCACCGCTACCTTCCCGCGCGCCTGGACGGCAAAACAGTCATCAGCAGCACGCTGACCCCGGTTGACAGAGAGGATCTCCGGTGCCGGGGCGTCCGCTGGCTGGTAACCAGCGCTCCGGCTATAAACGGCCGTTCCTTCGGGGCAAACGTCTGGGAAGCGATTTGCGTTGCCCTCTTGGGTAAACCCCTGACGGAAATAAAACCCGAAATGTATCCGCCCCTTTTGGAACAGGTCGGCATCAAGCCGGAAGTCACCCGGCTGAACTGACCGGTCGGGCACCAAAGCGGTGCCCATAAGGCGATAAAAATATGCCCGAACACTTGCTTTTGTGGTATAATTGATCAATCAATGGAAGGAAACGGGGAGGAGATCTGGTGCCGAAGACGTTCGACAACACCGCTGATTACCTGGTTACGGAGGAATTGCGCAATGTCGTAAATATTGCCATCGCTCTAGGGAGGCCGCTTTTGATCAAGGGCGAGCCGGGCACGGGGAAAACGATGCTGGCCAAAGCCATTGCCGATTCCCTGGGGCTCCGCCTGCTTGTCTGGAACATCAAATCCACCACCAAAGCCCAGGAAGGCCTGTATGTTTACGACACGGTACAGCGCCTCTACGACAGCCAGTTCGGCGATCACGACGTTAGTGACATAAAACAGTATATTAAACTGGGCAAGCTGGGGGAGGCCTTTGTTTCCGACGAGCAGGTAGTCCTACTGATTGACGAAATCGATAAGGCGGACATCGAATTTCCCAACGATTTGCTGTGGGAACTGGACGTGATGAATTTTTACATTCCGGAAACAAAGGAAACCATCCAGGCCAGACACCGGCCGATCGTAGTCATCACCAGCAACGCGGAAAAAGAATTGCCCGACGCTTTTTTAAGGCGCTGCATCTTTCATTATATCGCCTTTCCCGACGAAGAGATGATGGCCCGGATTGTGCGGGTGCACTTTCCTGACCTGGAGAAAAATTTGCTGGCGGAAGCTTTGAAGGCTTTTTACTGGCTGCGGGGCATCGGCGGACTGCAGAAAAAGCCCAGCACCAGCGAGCTGTTGGACTGGATTCAGGCTCTGGTGGTCGGGGGGGTTCCTTACCAGCGCATCACTGCCGAAATACCTTTTTTGGGCGTGCTCTTGAAGAAAAATCAGGATTTTGAACTGGTTTTGCGCCGCCTGCAGACGGGCGGGGTGCAAAAAGCACCCACTGCTTTCGGTGCCGGCCGCCGGGGATGAAACAAATAATGTTTACGGGTTTTTTCTATGCCCTGCGGGAAGAGGGCGTACCGGTTTCTTTGACCGAGTGGATGACCCTGATGGAGGCTTTAAATCAGGGGCTCGCCGGAGCAAGCCTGCGTGGTTTTTACCACCTGGCCAGGGCGGTACTGGTGAAAAGCGAGGCTTATTACGATCGCTTCGATCTGGCTTTTTGCCGTTATTTTGAGGGCGTGGAAACTTCTCCGGAGCTGGCGGAGAAGGTGGCGAAGTGGCTGGAAAAGGCCTTGCCCCCTTTGCCGGTGGACCCCCGGCAGCGCCGTCCGTTTGCGCCCTGGGACCTGGAAGAAATGCGCCGCGCCCTGGAAGAGCGGCTGGCCAGGCAGAAAGAAGAGCACCACGGGGGGAGCTACTGGATCGGCACGGGAGGCACCTCTCCTTTTGGCCATTCGGGGTACCACCCGGCCGGGCTGCGCATCGGCGGAGAGTCGGTTAACCGTTCCGCTGTCAAGGTGGCCGCCGAGCGGCGTTACCGTGACTTCCGGACCGACGAAACCCTTTCCACCCGGCAGTTTGAGATCGCCTTACGCAAACTGCGGGCACTGAGTCAGAATGTAGACGCCCCTAAGGACGAATTAGACGTTGACGCCACCATTGACGCCACTTGCCGGAATGCCGGACGGCTGGAGCTGATCTGGGGAAGGCCGCGCAAAAACGTGATCAAGCTGATCTTGATGATAGATTCCGGCGGCTCGATGACCCCTTATTCCCGGTTGTGCGGCCGGCTCTTTAACGCCGCCAGCAAAGTCAACCATTTTAAGGATATTAAATTCTATTACTTTCATAATTGCGTTTACCAAACTATTTTTCTCGATCCTTTCTGCCGGGCGAACGCCTCGGTTCCGACCGAGGAGGTCCTGCGCAATGCGGGTTCGGATTACCGCCTGATTATCGTCGGCGACGCCAGCATGGCGCCGAGCGAACTGCTGATGGTGGGCGGCGCCATCGACTGGACGGCCTATAACGAAGAGCCCGGCCTGACCTGGCTGCAAAGGCTGGCCGCGCACTTTCCATGCGCGGCCTGGCTGAACCCCATCCCGAAAGCTTACTGGCCCACCACGGAGGGGCGGGACACTATCAGCATCATCGGCCAGGTTTTTCCCATGTTTGAGTTGACGGTGGAAGGCCTCGAGCAGGCGGTGAAGGTGTTGAAGACGAAACGCTGAAAAGGCGCGAAGGCATCGGAGCGCAAAAGGGAAGCTCTTTTTGCGGTTATATATTTTCGAAGGAGTTGCATATGAGGACTGCCGTCCTCTCCATAAAGATGAATATGAGGGCTGGAATTTGTCCGGGCGAGCGACATATGCTAAAGGCGCTGGTAACGAAACACGGCGCAGGTGAGGCAAGCGAACCGGCAGCGCGAATCGCGCCGATAACAGGATGCAAAAAGCAGTTTTATAACGCCTGAGAACTACTGGGGTAAGAAAACTGACGTTTCAAGCGCATTATGCAGTGCTGTCTGGTTCGCTCCGAACCAAGCCGATGTTTCGTCAGCCCGGAGCAGCGGAGCGAGCCGGATAATTCCAGCCCGATGGGAGCTAACTCGTCCTTGGATGTGATCGTTGCCCAAAACCTCACTAAAGAGTACAACGGCTGCCTGGCCGTCCGGGGGATCAGCTTTCGGGTTAAAAGTGGCGAATGTTTTGGTTTCCTGGGCCCCAACGGCGCGGGGAAAACGTCTACCGTAAAAATGATTTATTGTTTTTCCCCGGTCAGTTCCGGACAACTGACCGTCCTCGGGATGGATGTCCGCACGCAGGTAAGGGAGATAAAAAGGCGGCTGGGGGTGGTCCCCCAGGAAAACAACCTGGACCCGGATTTAAAGGTTTTGCAAAACTTGCTGGTTTACGCCAGTTTTTTTAATCTCCCGAAAAACAAAGCCCGGACCGCCGCCCTGGAACTGCTGGATTTTTTCGGGCTTGCCGACAAGGCCGACGCCAGGGTGGATGCCCTTTCCGGAGGAATGAAGCGGCGGCTGACCATCGCGCGGGCGCTGATTAACAGACCGGCTGTGCTGATCCTGGACGAACCCACCACCGGTCTGGACCCGCAGGCCCGGCACATGGTCTGGCAGCGATTGCGGAGGCTTAAAGAACAGGGGGTAACCCTGCTGTTGACGACCCATTACATGGAAGAGGCCGGCCAGCTTTGCGATCGCCTGGTGGTTATGGACCAGGGAGAAATTTTGGAGGAAGGTGCGCCCCGCCAGTTGATTGCCAGGCATATCGGAGCGGAAATCCTGGAAGTTGGTTTTGCCGCCGCCTGGGAAAAGGAGCTCACCCGGGAATTAAACGGATTGATCAGGGGCCACCAGGTTGTGGGGGAGAACGTTTTCCTGTACCCGCACAACGGCCAGGAGCTCCTTAGGGCGTTGCAAAAAACACCTTTTCAGTTTAACCACCAGTTCCTGCGTCCGGCAACCCTTGAAGACGTTTTTCTCAAACTCACCGGCAAAAGGCTGCAGGAGTAAGGAGTTGCCCAAATGTTCAGGGACTTGTTTCGAATCGATGTTTCCCCGCTGGTCTGGCCGGTCTTCCGGCGACATCTCATTGTTTTTAGCCGCAACTGGAAAGTAAACATTTCTTTTAACTTTTTTGAACCGCTGCTTTACCTCGTGGCCCTGGGGGTCGGGCTGGGCGCCTATGTTCGGCCCATGGAAGGCCTTCCTTATCTAAATTACCTGGCGCCGGGGCTGGTTGCCACTTCTGCCATGTTTGCCACGGCCTACGAGTGCACCTACGGGACTTTCATCCGGATGGAATTTCAAAAAACCTTCCACGCGATGGTGGCTACACCGGTAAATATTGATGATGTAATCGCCGGCGAAATCCTTTACGGAACTTTTAAAAGCGTGCTCTACGGCTCGGTGATCATCGTGGTAATTGCGGTTTTGGGCCTGGTGGAATCGCCCTGGGTGCTGCTGGCGCCCTTTGTTTTGGCGGTCGCCGGGTTGTTGTTCGCCCTTATTTCCATGGCCTGGACCGGTCTGGTGCCGCACATTGATAACTTCAATTACTTCTTTTCGCTATTTGTGACGCCCCTTTTTCTTTTCTCCGGGGTTTTCTTTCCGGTCACGGGACTCCCCGCGATTCTGCAAAAAGTTGCCTGGTTCAGCCCGCTTTACCATATAGTTAACCTTATCCGCGGCCTTGTCCTGGGTCAGGTCGGGGTCTGGCTCGTCTGGGAGCTGCTCTGGCTGATCGTGGCAGCGGTGCTGTTGCTTCCCTTCCCCTTTTATTTGATGCGCAGGCTGGTTATAAAGTGATTGTTAGAAGGAGGATTTTTTTGTTTTCTGGAGAAGAATTTATCATAAAAGCGCAGGTCCGCCATTCCTAAATTTAAGGAGGTTAAAAAGGGTATGAAAAAAGTCCTGGTGGCAGTCGACGGCTCCGAAAATTCGTTGCGGGCGCTTGAATTCGCCCTGGACTTAAAGAGGATGTGCGGCGAAATTGAGCTTACCGCCCTTTACGTAGGCCCTTCGATTTACGGCATGTTTCCCGAGTCGGGATTATCCTCCTGGATCCGGCAAAAGGATCTGGATAAGGAAATAGAGGACAGGGCGCAAAAGATTTCAGAAAAAGTTGACGAAATTGCCGGCCGGTATGGTTTGACGGTCGAAAAAGCAATTGCCAGAGGCGACGCCGGGGCGGCTATTTGCAAATGTGCCGAGGAAGGCGGCTATGATTTGGTGGTAATGGGGACGCGCGGCTACGGAGAGATGAAAAACCTTTTAATCGGCAGCGTCAGCCACAAGGTTATCCATCTTTGCTCCTGCCCAGTGCTGGTGGTTAAATAAGAATAATCAGAGTGTATGATAATTTATTTTAAGTAAATAATTTTAATGACCAAGGCAGTATAGAAACCTTAAATTATAGCAGGGGGTTTGATCGCCGTGGCGGATCTGCTCTCCCTGATCAAAGAGCGTTATTCGGTGCGCCGCTTTAAACCCGATCCCGTTTCCCCCGAGATTGTTGCCGGCCTTTTGGATGCGGCCCGCTGGGCGCCTTCCGCCGGGAATCTGCAGCCCTGGTTCTTTTACGTGGTGACAAAAGAAAAAGATAAAGAAGCGCTGGCTTGTGCTGCCTTAAACCAGCGTTTCATCGCGGACGCCCCGGTATGCATCGTGGTCTGTGCCGAGCCGGAGCGTTCCGCGCGCGTTTACGGCAACCGGGGGCGCCATCTTTACTGCTACCAGGACACCGCCGCGGCCGCCCAGAATATTCTCCTGGCGGCGGTTGCCTTTGGGCTGGGAGCCTGTTGGGTGGGCGCCTTCAAGGAGGAAGAAGTCAAGCATTATCTAGCCATGCCCGCAGGCCGGGTACCGGTGGCCCTCATCCCTGCCGGTTATCCCGCGGACGACCCTGCGCACCGCCCCAGGCGGCGCCAGCTTTCCGAAATAACCAGCTACGTGTGAGGGAAGTATTTTGGGTTATTTAAGCCTTTCTTCCGCCGAACTGCGTGAACGTGCCGAAAAAGCCTTGGCCATGCTGGCCGATTGTACGGTTTGCGCCCAGGAATGTCATGTGGACCGCTTGGCGGGCGAAAAAGGCTTTTGCCGCGGGGGCGCCTGGCGGCGGTGAGCAGCTGGGGGCCTCATTTCGGCGAAGAATCTGTGCTGGTCGGCCGGCATGGTTCCGGGACCATTTTTTTTGCCAACTGCAACCTGGCCTGCCGTTTTTGCCAGAACTGTGACATCAGCCAGTACGGCCAGGGGGAAGAGTTAAGCGCCGGGGAACTGGCCGGCGCCATGCTGGAAGTTCAGGAAATAGGCTGTCACAACGTCAATCTCGTCTCGCCCAGTCATTACGTGCCGCAAATTTTAGAAGCCCTGGTCATTGCGGTGGAGAAAAGGTTAAAGATACCGCTCGTTTATAACACGGGAGGCTACGATGCCCTGGATACCCTGGCCCTGCTGGACGGCATCGTGGATATTTACATGCCGGACATAAAATATGGCGACGACGAGGTGGGGGCAAAGTATTCCCGGGCCCCCCGTTACTTTACCGTGGCGAAAGCCGCCGTCAAAGAAATGCACCGCCAGGTGGGCGATTTGCAGATTAATGAAAGGGGTATCGCCACCCGGGGCTTGTTAGTCCGCCACCTGGTCATGCCGGAAAAACTGGCCCGGACGGAAGCGATCATGAAATTTATCGCCGAAGAAATTTCCCCGAATACTTTCGTGAACATTATGGATCAGTACTATCCTGCCCACGAAGCCAGGAAGTACCCCGAACTTTCCCGCCGGGTAAGCCGCGCCGAATATCGTCAGGCTCTAGAGATAGCCCGCGCCGCCGGCCTGAAACGCATTTATCCCTGAGCATTGTTTAGCGAGAAAATAAATAACGGCAGCCCGGCGATCATGGCCCCGGCACTTAAGCGGCCCCTTTTAGTTTGCCAGTAGTCGGTGTCTTTTGGCAAGTGTTGTTCAAATCGGGCGCCGGTTGGATTGCCTGAGTGCCGGGCTTTAGACCCGTGGCTTTGCGTCCCGCTCTTTCGAGAGGTTTGCCTTTATCGGTTGATTTAGGTAGGGAAAATTGTAGACGTGACGATTTGAAAAGTGTTGGTCGGGCGGAAATTGCCTGCTCTGCATTTAACAAGGGATGTAAATCCGCAGTTTCGCTCCTTCTCCTTCCTTGCTGTCCACCTCAACCCGAATGTCCCAGTGATGGTTGGTTGATTTGTTTACCCCGGAAAAAGGTACCTTCAGCTCATCCACTATCTTTTCCATTTTTTCAATTTCTTTGATGATTAATATGTTATAGTTCTTCTCCGGTTTTTCAATCGTCAATTGAATATAGCCGCGGATCACCGAAATCGAGTCCTGCAGATCGAGCAAAGCCTGCTCAACTTTGTTTTTGTCCACTAAATTTTGAGACCCCCCTTTGAGCGAGATTAAATGGTGAGTATTTTTGCGAACGGCGGGCGGGATAACACCAGGGAATCACCATCCTTAATGTCTAATTTTTAATAATTTTAGCACCTTTTGACGAAAGCGTCCAGGGCGGACGATCACGATCTTTGGTTAAACTGTTTTGTCGTGAATAAAAGGGGATATTTTTGCAAAATACTAATGGCGATATATTCTCAAGGGGGTGATCGGATGCAGCATTGGCGGATGACGGAAATGGAAAAGCTCCACATCGGGGAGCAGTTGCGGGCGGAGGATCTCTGCATGAAAAAAGCCCGCTTTTACCTCAACCAGAGCCGCGATCCCGCCGTCCAGAACATCTTGCGGCAGTGCGTGGATAAAGGCCAAAGGCACGTCAGCGCGTTAAACGGGTTGCTTTCCGAAGCAGGTCTTGCCCATTTGACCCGGCACTAGGCAAAAATTTAAAGGGAGGTGTTGGAGGTATGGAATTCAGTGACAAAGATATCCTGACCGATCTGTTGATCGGCACGAAAATGCTTTCCACCGGATATCATACTGCTGTTTTAGAAGCGGCCAACGACCGGGTGCGCAATACCCTGATCCAGATCAATAACGAGGAAATGAACACCCAGAAGCAGATTTTCGACTTGATGCACGCCCGCGGCTGGTATCCGCTGGACCCCGTTTATACGGGTACCCCGATGGGAGCTGAAGCCACCGGGATTCGTCCGGAGGCCGCCGCCATGGGCCGGACCGCTCCGCCGCCGGGCGCGATGGGGCCGGCCCCGGAAAGACCGGCTTTTTAGCGCCGATTGAGGTAAATAAGGCGCTAAGCGCGCGCCAACGAAAGCTTTCGCTTTGCTTAAAACGCATGGCGAGGGCTTTATTTTTTTGGTATAATAAGTTGTTGGATGGATGGGTGTTTACGGAGGATGAAACATGCCGGAGAAGATTATCGTCCAGGGCGCCCGCGCCCACAATTTGAAAAACATCAGCGTGGAAATTCCCCGGGGCAAGCTGGTGGTCTTCACCGGCCTCTCCGGCTCGGGGAAATCTTCGCTGGCCTTTGACACCATTTACGCGGAAGGGCAGCGGCGCTACGTGGAATCGCTTTCGGCTTACGCCCGCCAGTTTTTAGGGCAAATGGACAAACCCGACGTGGATTACATCGAAGGACTTTCACCGGCGATTTCAATTGACCAGAAAACAACCAGCCACAATCCCCGTTCCACCGTCGGTACGGTAACGGAAATATACGACTACCTGCGTTTGCTTTTTGCCCGCGTCGGGCGCCCCCATTGCCCGCTTTGCGGGCTGGCCATCACCCGGCAGACCGTGGAGCAAATGGTCGATCAGTTGCTGGCCTTGCCGGAAGGAACACGCCTGATGATCCTGGCTCCGGTGGTCAGAGGCAAAAAAGGAGAGCACCAAAAGCTGCTCGCCGATGTAGAGAAAAGCGGTTTTTCCCGGGTGCGGGTGGACGGCGAGCTTTTTGAGGCGGGCCGGCCCATCCCGCTGGACAAAAATAAGAAACACACCATTGAAATTGTGGTGGACCGGGTGATCGTCAGGCCGGGGATCGTCCAGCGTTTGAGCGATTCCCTGGAAACGGCCCTGCGCAATGCGGGGGGCGTCGCCATCGCCTCCGTTAGCGAAGGACAGGAGATCCTCTTTAACGAAAATTTTGCCTGCGCAGAGTGCGGGGTAAGCCTGCCGGAGATTGAACCGCGGCTGTTTTCCTTTAACAGCCCCTTTGGCGCCTGTCCCGCCTGTACGGGACTGGGCGTGAAGAAGGAAATCGATCCCGATCTGCTGATTCCCGACAAACGGAAATCGCTGGCCGAAGGCGCGATCGAAGGCTGGTACCGGGGTTCAACGGCATACGCTTATCTGGAAGGACTGGCGGAAAAATACGGCTTCCGGCTGGATACACCGGTATCTGAACTCGGCAGGGAACACCTGGAGAAAATCTTTTACGGCACAGGAACCGAGACAATCAGGGTGGCCTACCGGGATGTTTACGGCCGCCGGAAAACTTACGAGGCGGTTTTCGAGGGCGTTGTGCGCAATCTCATGCGCCGGTACAACGAGACCAGTTCGGAGTACATGCGGGAAGAATTTGAACAGTACATGAGCGAGCGGCCTTGCCCGGAATGCGGCGGCACCCGCCTGCGCAAGGAAGCCCTGGCGGTGAAAGTGGGGGGGCTGTCCATTGCCCAGGTAACCCGCTTCGCGATTACCGAGGCGCTCGCCTTTTTCCGCGCACTGGATTTGACGGAAAAGGAAAGCTTGATCGCCCGGCAGATTCTCAAGGAGATTAAAGAACGGCTGGGCTTTTTGGCTGATGTCGGTCTGGACTACCTCACCCTGGACCGGGCGGCGGGCACCCTTTCCGGCGGGGAAGCGCAGCGCATCCGGCTGGCCACGCAGATCGGGAGCGGTTTGACGGGCGTGCTTTACATCCTGGACGAGCCGAGTATCGGCCTGCACCAGCGGGATAACCGGCGGCTTCTGGAGACCCTTCTGCGCTTAAGGGACCTGGGCAACACGGTGATCGTGGTCGAACATGACGAAGAGACGATCCGGACGGCGGACCATATTATTGATATCGGCCCGGGAGCGGGGGTTAACGGCGGGGAGATCGTGGCCCAGGGCACGGTCGAGGACGTTATGAATACCCCGGCTTCCCTCACCGGCCAGTACTTAAGCGGCAAAAAATTTATTCCCGTTCCGGCCTTCCGCCGCCAGTCCAACGGGAAGGCGTTGGAAGTATTAGGCGCCCGCGAGCATAACCTGAAAAATATTAACGTGACCTTTCCGCTGGGAATGTTTATTTGCGTTACCGGCGTATCGGGATCGGGGAAGAGCACCCTGGTGAACGAGATCCTTTATAAATACCTGGCCAGGGAATTGAACGGGGCCCGCGCGCAGCCGGGAAGCTGCCTGGGCGTTAAAGGCCTGGAGCATCTGGACAAAGTAATCAACGTCGATCAGTCCCCCATCGGCCGCACCCCCCGTTCCAACCCGGCCACTTATACAGGCGTTTTTACCGACATTCGGGACCTGTTCTCCCAGTTGCCCGATGCGCGGGTGCGCGGGTACAAGCCGGGCCGCTTTAGTTTCAACGTAAAGGGCGGGCGCTGCGAAGCCTGCTTTGGCGACGGGATCATTAAAATCGAGATGCATTTTTTGCCGGACGTTTACGTACCCTGCGAGGTGTGTAAAGGAAAGCGCTATAACCGGGAGACGTTGGAGATCAGGTACAAGGGGAAGAATATTGCCGAAGTGCTGGAAATGACGGTGGACCAGGCAGTGGAATTCTTCCGCCACATCCCGAAGATCCACCGCCGGTTAAAAACTTTGCAGGACGTTGGTTTAGGTTACATCCGCCTGGGCCAGCCCGCCCCGGAACTTTCCGGCGGCGAGGCCCAGCGGGTCAAGCTGGCGACGGAACTTTCCCGCCGCTCCAACGGCCGCACCTGTTATATTCTGGACGAGCCGACCACCGGGCTGCACATGGACGACGTCAACCGCCTCCTGCAGGTTTTGCACCGGCTGGTGGAAGCAGGGGACACGGTGGTCGTCATCGAACATAACCTGGACGTTATTAAAACGGCGGATTACATCATTGACCTGGGTCCCGAAGGAGGCGACCGGGGGGGCCGGATCGTGGCTGCGGGAACTCCGGAAGAAATTGCCCGGGTGCCCGCATCCTATACCGGTCAGTTTCTAAGCAAAGTGTTGTTCTCCGCGCAGAAAGTGACTAAGTATCCTGGTGAACCTGAAGGGTTTGGAATGACGTTGACCGGCTGGCACTAAGGCACAAAGGCACAGAGGCACAAAAAGAAATGTACCGGGAATATTAACTTTGTGCCTTTGTGCCTGGGAAGCTTTGTGCCTGATCTTTAGTTTAAGAAGGTGACGCAGCCGTGACACCTGAGGAAAAATTAAGTTGCCTGCCGGCCAGGCCGGGCGTTTATTACTTTAAAGACGGCGCCGGGAAAGTCATTTACGTTGGCAAGGCCGTTTCCTTAAAGAACCGGGTTCGCTCTTACTACCAGGATGGAGCGCAGCAAACCCCGAAGGTTCGCTCGCTGATGGCCCGCGCCGCTGATTTTGAGTACATTGTCACGGACAATGAGGTGGAGGCGCTCATTTTAGAAGCCAATCTGATTAAAGAGCACCGCCCGCGCTACAACGTCTTTCTGAAAGACGACAAAAGTTATCCGTATTTAAAAATTACGCTGGCGGAGGAGTTTCCGCGGGTAGGCATAACCCGGCGCCTGGTTCAGGACGGTTCACGTTATTTCGGCCCGTACACCCAGGTGGGGGCGGTGCACGAAACCCTCAACCTGCTCCGCCGGCTTTTCCCTTTTCGGACCTGCAAGCAAAAGATCGCGGCGGCGGCTAAAGAAAAGCAGGACAGACAGTGTTTTAAAAAGGGCACCGGCCGGGACGGAAAAGCGCCTGCGCCTGCGCCGGCGCCGGCCGGTGCCCGCCCTTGCCTTAACTACCACATTCGCCGCTGCCTGGCGCCCTGCTGCGGTTTTGTGGATCGGGAGACCTACCAGGCGATGATCCAGGAAGTGTGCCTGTTTTTAGAAGGCCGCCAGGAAGACTTGCTGAAACAGCTGAATTACCGGATGCGCTCGGCGGCCGAGGCGTTGCAATTTGAAAAAGCTGCCGAACTGCGGGATCAGATTACCGCGATCAAGAAAGTGATTGCCGAGCAAAAGATAATTTCCGTTGGCCGCGGGGATCAGGACGTGATTGCGGCGGCGCGGGGAAGAGAAATGGCCTGCGCGGCTGTCTTTTATGTGCGGGGAGGGAAAGTGATCGGCCGGGAGACCTTTTATCTTCCCCATCCGGAAGGAATGGATGCTGCCGAGATAGTTACGGCCTTTCTCAAGCAGTATTATCACCAGGCCGATTTCATCCCCGGAGAAATCCTTGTCTCCGGCCTGCTTAGCGCGGAAAAAGAGGTGCTTACCAGCTGGCTCACGCAGAAAAGAGGCGGCCCGGTAAAATTGCACGTGCCGGTCCGGGGAGAAAAAAAGAAAATGGTGGCAATGGTTTTGGAAAACGCCCGGTTGTCTTTAGAGGAAGCCGAACTGGCGCGGGCGGGCAAGCAAGAAATGGAAAGAGTCCTGGCCCGCCTTGCCGGGGTTTTGGGTTTGGGGAAAGTGCCCGAGCGCCTGGAATGTTTTGATGTTTCCAACCTCCAGGGGGCGGAGAACGTTGCCGCGCTGGTGGTTTTTGAAAAGGGCCGCCTTTGTCCGGAACAGTACCGGCGCTTTAAAATCCGCACGGTGGAAGGTCCCGACGACTACGCCTGCCTGCGGGAGGCGGTCAGAAGAAGGTTTCTGCGGGCGCGGGAGGAACAAAAATTAATTAATCTGGGCCAGCTCAGTACCAGGGAGGGCAGGTTTTTCCGTTTGCCAGAGCTGGTCGTGGTCGACGGCGGCAAAGGCCAGCTTTCGGCCGCCCGGGAAGTGCTGGATGAACTCGGCTACGCCCACATCCCTGTCTGCGGCCTGGCCAAAAAAGAGGAAAGCATTTTTCAGGAGGGGAAAGAGGAGCCCTTGCACCTGCCGGGCAATTCACCTGTTCTCCACCTGCTGCAAAACTTAAGGGATGAAGCCCACCGCTTTGCCGTAACTTATCACCGGAAACTGCGGAATAAGCGCCACTTAAGCTCGCTATTGGATGAAATCGAGGGTATCGGCCCCGCCCGCCGGCGCGCGCTGATGAAAGCTTTTCCTTCGCTGGCGGCGCTCCGGCAGGCCTCCGTGGAGGAACTGGCCAGGGTCGAAGGGATGAATCGCCCTGCGGCGGAAGCGGTGTACAAGTACTTTCGGAAAGTTTAGGAGTTCAGTTCACCCATTTTGAGATAAGGTAAATATTCGGTGGATTAGAGCATTCTGACCCTTCAACGGGCGGAGCGGGAATACCAGGAACTAAGAGGGTGGGACCAGGTGCCGGATAGTTTTGTAATCGGGGTCGACCTGGGCGGCACAAAAATTTACACCGCGCTTGCAAATGACCGCGGGGAGATCCTGGCGGAAATCAAAATACCTACGGAAGCCGGCGGCGGCGTGGAACACGTCATCCGGCGGATTATGCGTACAGTCGAGCAAGTTGAGAAACAGTCCGGCGTTAATATGCGCCCGGTCTGTTTAGGAATAGGCGCCCCGGGCCCTGCCGATTCCGAAAGAGGCGTTGTTTTGCAGGCGCCCAACCTCGGCTGGCGCGATGTACCTTTGCAACAAATTTTAGAAAAAAGCCTGCAAATGCCTGTGGCCGTTGGCAACGATGCCAACCTGGCTGCCCTGGGTGAGCACGTTTTCGGGGCCGGGAAAGGCTATGCCGACCTCGTTTACGTTACGGTAAGTACGGGTATTGGCGGGGGCCTTCTTCTGGGAGGGAAATTATATTCCGGCATCACTTTTAGCGCCGGGGAATTTGGCCATATGACTGTCGACCCGGAGGGGCCCGTGTGTAATTGCGGTAATAGGGGGTGCCTGGAGGCGCTTGCCTCGGGAACGGCAATGGCCCGCCTGGCCGGTGAACTTGTGGAAAAGGGCCGGGGACGGGGAATATTACAGGTGGCCGGAGGGAAAGATCAAATTACCGCCCGAAGCGTGTCCCTGGCCGCGCGAGAAGGGGATGGGGATGCCCTGGCGATCCTCGCCGTAGCAGGCAGGTGGCTGGGAATCGGGCTGGCCAATATTATTAACCTGTTAAACCCCCCTCTTGTCTTGCTGGGCGGAGGGGCGATGCAGGCGGGAAAACCTTTGTGGGAAGCCATGGAAAAGGAAATAGAGAAAAGAGCGCTCCGCGCTGCCCGCCGGGGAGTGCAAATCATCCCGGCGGGCCTCGGCCAGCGCTCCGCCTTGATGGGGGCGGTCGCCCTGGCCATTCAGTCGCCGGCCGGCAGTCGGCAGCGCACTTGAGCAGTCCCTCAATAACATCGTTATCTGCACGCAAGGAAAGGGAGCGGCGGTCTTTTGCGTTTTGGGAAGGGTGAATGGCCAAATTTTGCGCGGGGAATTGAAAATGAGTGGCTGGTAACCAATGGTTTAGGCGGGTATGCTTCCTCAACCATTATCGGCGCCAACACGCGTAAATACCACGGATTGCTGGTAGCGGCCCTGAATCCCCCCGTCCAGAGGGTTTTAATGCTGGCCAAGCTGGATGAACGGGTAGAAGTTGACGGACGGGTCTATAACCTGGCTACCAACCAGACGGTTGGGGGAGTAACCGAGTACGGTTTTATTCATCTCCAGCAGGTTCACTTAAGCCTGTTTCCCGTGTTTACTTATTCATTTGCCGATATTTTTCTCCACAAGCAGGTATTTATGATTAACGGGGAGAATACTACCGTTGTCCTTTACCGGATCCACAACGGCGGGCAACCGGCCGTCCTGCGGCTGGTTCCCCTCGTCAATTGCCGCGATTTTCACGGGACGACGAAGAAAGATCAGGTAAAATTCAGCCAGCAGGAGGCCCCGTACGGAGTAACTATTTTTAGCGCCGGCGGCATTCCTGCCTTAAATCTGGCCTGCAGCGCCGGAACGTACACGCCGAAAGACGACTGGTTCTACGGGATGTTTTATTTGCGCGAGCAGGAAAGGGGGCTGGCGGCGGAAGAGGATCATTATCTGCCCGGCGATTTTCTCATTTCGCTGGCGCCCGAAGAAAATAAAACGGTTACTTTTGTCGCCACTTTGGAAGAAATGTACACGCTCGATGGGCAGGCGCTGGTGGAGCTGGAAACAAAAAGAATTCAGGAGATGATCGACAAGGCCGGGTTTAAAGATGAGTTCGCCCGGCGGCTTATCCAGGCTGCCGACGCCTTTATCGTGAAAAGACAATCTACCGGGGCGAAAAGCATAATTGCCGGGTACCACTGGTTTAACGATTGGGGCCGGGATGCGATGATCGCTCTCCCGGGGCTTACTTTAGTCACCGGGCGGTTCGAAGACGCCAGAGAAATCCTTTCTACATTTGCCGCGTACTGCAAGGACGGCTTACTTCCCAATATGTTTCCCGACCCCGGCCAGGAACCTCTTTACAATACGGTAGACGCTTCGCTCTGGTTTTTTCAAGCTGTTTATAAATATTTGCAGTACACCAGCGACTTTCGCTTTGTCCAACACCTTTACCCGGTTTTAAAGGAGATTGTGGACGCGTATATCCGGGGCACCCACTTTAACATCAAGATGGATAGCGATGGCTTGATCCGGGCGGGGTGGCCGCAAACGCAATTGACCTGGATGGATGCTAAAGTGGGGGATCTTGTCGTTACCCCCCGCCACGGTAAACCGGTTGAAATAAACGCTTTGTGGTATAACGCCTTGTGTATTTTAAGAGAGCTTGCCACCCGTTTCAACGACCATTTTCCTTACGGGAATTTGCCGGCCAAAGTGAAGGCCAGCTTTTTAAAAGCATTCTGGTACGCGGAAGGCAGTTACTTATATGATGTGGTTGGAGAAGGAGGAAAAGATCCCGCCCTCAGGCCCAACCAGGTGCTTGCCGTGAGCCTTCCCTACACCATGCTGAATGCCGGGCAGGGGAAAAAAATAATTCGCCGGTTGTGGCGGGAACTGTACGCCACTTATGGTTTGCGCAGCCTCGCCCCCGATCATCCAGAATATCGCGGGGTGTATGCGGGGGATCGCCTGGAGCGGGATAAAGCCTACCACCAGGGGACCGTCTGGAGCTGGCTGATCGGCCCTTTTATTACCGCTTTCCGGAGGGTGGATAACTATTCTCAGCCGAGCAGAATCCAGGCCGCCAGGTTCATTGCGCCCTTCCGGACCCACCTGGCCAATCACGGCGTAGGGTTTATCTCGGAAATTTTCGACGGCAATGAACCGGTTATTCCCCGCGGGTGTATCGCGCAAGCCTGGGGAGTGGCCGAGGTGCTCCGGGCATATGCGGAGGATGTGCTGGAAATAGCGCCGCCGCATGAAAACGGGGGGCAGGGAGGGGAGACAATTTCCGCTTTAATTCCGGACGTCTAAAGCCGTCAAGAACTAAAGCTCGCCGGTAGCATTCCGTTTTGCTGGAAACGAAACACAACGCAGCACCGGGAGCGGCCGCAAATGCACGGCAGCCAAAACCTATTTAGCGCAGGGGGTGTTTTCTATGGCGTCACCCAGGCTGGTTATAGTTACCGGTCTTTCCGGGGCGGGAAGGACGCAGGCGCTCAGGCACTTGGAAGATCTAGGCTTTTTTTGCATCGACAATTTGCCTCCAACGTTGATTCCCAAATTCACCGAACTGTGCGCTCATTCAACGCGGCCCATCGATCGGGTGGCGCTGGTAGTGGACATTCGCGGTGGGGAATTTTTTGATGCTTTATTTGAAGTCTTAAACGACCTGGATAAAAGCAATACTCATTACGAGATTCTTTTTTTAGAGGCTTCGGACGAAACCCTGGTGCGCCGTTTCAAGGAATCCCGGCGCAGTCATCCCTTAAGCGTACACGGGGAAATTTTAAACAGCATTCAAGAAGAACGGTCCCGGATGCAGGAATTGCGCGGCAGGGCCGATAAAATTATCGACACCTCCCATTTAACCACCCACCAACTGAAGGAACAGTTGAAAAATTTGTTTGCTTTGAATACTTCGTTAGCCAGTTTACGGATTACGATTGTGACTTTTGGTTATAAATATGGAATTCCCCTGGACAGTGATATAGTTTTGGATGTACGCTTTCTGCCGAATCCCCATTACGATCCTTCTTTAAGGTGTCTCACCGGAAATGATGCGCAGGTAGAAGAGTTCGTTCTCGGTTCTCCGGTAACTAACGACTTCCTGAAGAAGTGTTTTAATTTCCTTGAATTTCTCCTTCCCGAATATTTTAAGGAAGGAAAGTCTACGTTAACAATTGCAATTGGTTGCACCGGCGGACAACACCGTTCCATCGTCATTGCCAACCAGTTGGAAAAATACCTGGCGACCAGAAATTATACGGTAACCGTTCGCCACCGGGACATCGGCCGGCTTACCGGTGAATAGGTTTTCGGCGGGATCAAGAGTTTTCGGGGACGCTGGCTTAAAAAAGTTTATTTATGAATTAACCAGGCTTAATTAAAGGAGAATTATGCTTAATGCAAGAATATTAATATAAATAAAATTATATTATTCTGGGCTAAATTGTCTTCGCGTGGTATAATATTTGCAAGTGGTGAAGAAAATGTCGTTTTCGCTTATTACGAAAAGCGAACTGGCCCGGGTGGTGGAAAATAAAAGGTGCTGCCGCCTGGCCGAGTTGGCCGCCTTAATTAAAGTCAACGGCGTTTTGAAAATCAGCGAAAACCGGCACGTGGCTTTAAATATAATAACTGAAAACGCGGCCGTGGCGCGGAAAATTTTTTTACTCTATAAAGAGCTTTTTCAGGTGGCTGCCGATGTGATCGCCCGGCGGAAAGTACAGCTAAAGAAAAATAATATTTATCTGATCAGTATATCCGGACAGACTCTGGATATTTTACAGGAAACGGGGCTGCTGGGTGAAAAGGGGGAGTTGCTGGCCGGAATTAATAAAAAAATGGTGCGGCGGGATTGTTGCCGCCGGGCTTACCTGCGGGGGATCTTTTTGGGGAGCGGCTCGGTAAGTAATCCGGGCAACAGTTATCATCTGGAAATGATTATCAACACAAAATATTACGCCAGGGATATTTACCGCTTGTTGCAAAAGCTGTCTCTCAATCCGGGCTTAAGCGTCCGCAAAAACGGTTATGCCCTTTACCTTAAAGAAGCAGAACAAATTGCCAGTTGCCTGAGCATAATGGGCGCCCATACAGCCGTGCTTAATTTTGAGAATATCCGCGTTTATAAAGAAATGCGCAACCAGGTAAACAGGTTGGTCAACTGCGAAACGGCAAACCTGGGGAAAACCATCAACGCTTCTTTGCAGCAGCAGGAAACGATTCATTTTCTGGCTTCCACCATCGGGCTGGAAAAGCTGCCTCCCCTCCTCAGGCAGCTGGCGGAAGTCCGCCTGGCTCACCCGGACGCCAGCTTGCGGGAACTGGGCGAACTGGTGGAACCCAAAATAAGCAAGTCGGGAGTTAAGCACCGCCTGCGCAGGCTGGCGGAAATAGCGCAAAATTATCAGGACAAAAGGGCTGGTTCACCATAACAGATCTCCAGGAAGGGAACAGAAGGCTGCACTGCCGGCCGGTTAATCCGAACCGAAATTCGATGCAGACCTGGTACCGGGAGGTGCACCCTTTAAGAGTTGCTTTCAACTTTTTAGTTATTTATTTCTGTCGTTATTTGCCCTGTCTGCCGGTGAAAAATTTTCTTTACCGGCGCCTGGGGATGCGCCTGGGGAAAAATGTATCCGTAGGCCTGATGGCGATGATGGATATATTTTACCCGCAGCTGATTTCTATCGGCGACAATACGATCGTTGGTTACAACGCTACCATCCTGTGTCACGAGTTCCGAATTAAGGAATTCTGCACCGGCAAAGTAGAAATTGGTGCGAACGTTCTCATTGGTGCGAACAGTACCATCTTGCCCGGCGTTCAAATCGGGGAAGGCGCGCAGGTAGGGGCGGGTTCCCTGGTCAACCGGGATGTCCCGCCAGGTGTTTTGGCGGCTGGTGTTCCCGCCCGGGTAGTCAGAAGGGTTGGCCGCTGATGCTGTTCAATCTGTGGCGGGACTTCTGGCGGAACCCCTGGCAAGCCAGGTTTATGCTGCCCCTGATCGTGATTAATCTGGCCGGTTCCGTTTACGGCTATTATTGGTACGCTCAACAACTGGCCAGTACGCCTTTTTATTACTGGCCGTTCGTTTCCGACAGCCCCTTTTCCACCACACTGTTTACTTTTGCGCTCATTGCCCGGCTGCGGGGCTGGCGGAATGACTGGTTGCCGGTTGTGGCTTTCGTGTGCTGCCTGAAATACGGGTTTTGGGCGGTAGTTTTAATCAGTCACTACTGGTTTGCGAAAGGAACGGTCACTCCCGTCGAAACAGCGCTTTGGTTGTCGCACTGGGGAATGGTTTTGGAGGGCTGGGCTTATTTACGTACTTTGGAACTTAAAAGGACAGCGGTGGTTGGGTCTGTTTTCTGGCTGGCGGCAAACGATTTTTTGGATTATGCCGGGGGGCTGCACCCTTATCTGTTTACTAGCGGGCAGTTGCCGGTGGCTATGGTTACGGCAATTGGTTTAACCCTGATGATTACGTTAATTTTATTTTTCAAAAAGAGAAACATCCCACAAGAATTGAGAATAAGAAACCCGGGAAGGGAATAAGCTGATTCAGTTCTTCGGCTAACCTTTGGATCGCGGTGGCAATCCGTTCTTTCTTGACCGGTCAGCTAACGAGCCTGCAAGGAGTGACGTAAATGCGCGTAAGTTACGGTCTTAATGTCGAGCAAGTCCAAAAATTAGTGATGACTCCCGAGTTGCGGCAGGCCATTACGGTATTGCAACTACCTGCGCTCGAGCTGGGTCTGTATATAGAACAGCAATTACAGGAGAACCCCTTTCTGGAATTGCGCGACGATGAAATGGAACATTCTTTCGGAGAGGAACTGCCTGCCACCGGGGCTGCGGAGGGCAAGAGAGAATATGACATAGACTGGGAGGAATATTTCCAGGACAGCAGCGATTTAGGTTTTGTAAAATTGGCGGGAGAAAAAAATCAACAGACCTATACTTACGAAAACATCGCCAGTCATTCCCCGACGCTGGCAGAACACCTGATTTTTCAGTTGCACCTGGTGACCAGTGCCGAGCGGATCAGGTCGATCGGGGAATATTTAATCGGGAACATTGACGAACAGGGGTACCTCCGGATTTCCCTGGAAGAAGCCGCGGCCCGCCTGGGGGTAGACCTGGCGGAGGTGGAAAAAACGCTGAAGTTAATCCATACCTTCGATCCCGCCGGCGTGGGCGCCAGGTCTCTGCAGGAATGTTTATTGATCCAGGTTGAACAGTTAGGTATAAAGGATGACCTGCTTGTAAAGATAATTCAGGACCACCTGGAAGATCTGGCGAAAGGCAAGCTGGGGCGAATGTCCCAGCAGTTGGGCGTGAGCCCCCAGGAAATCCAGAGGATTGCCGATATCATTAAAACTTTAGAACCAAAACCCGGCCGGAGATTCAGCGCCAGTGATGAGGTTCGCCATGTGGTGCCGGATGTAGTTTTAGAAAAAGCAGGCAATGATTATATAATTATCATCAACGATGCGACTTTACCCCGGATTACGATTAATTCAACGTACCGGATGGTTTTGAATCAGGAGAGCGACCTGGAAACCAAAGCTTTTGTAGAAAACAAGTTGAATGCCGCCGCCTGGTTAATCCGGAGTATCGAACAGCGCCGCCTCACCCTTTACAAAGTCGCCAGTTGCCTGGTGGAATTGCAGCGCGATTTCCTCGACCGCGGCATAAAATACTTAAAACCGCTGAATTTAAAGAAGGTGGCGGAAATGGTGGGCCTCCACGAGTCGACTGTCAGCCGGGCGACGGCAAACAAGTATATCCAGACTCCCCAGGGCGTTTTTGAAATGAAGTACTTTTTTTCGTCCGGCCTGGCCGGCGAGAACGGAAAAGAGACCTCGGCGGAAAGCATTAAAAAGATGCTGGATGAGTTAATTGCCAGCGAAAATCCCAAGGCCCCTTTAAATGACGAAAAGATTGCCGAGCATTTCCGGAAGCAGGGCATAAAAATTTCCCGCCGGACAATCGCCAAGTACCGGAATGAACTGGGCATCCCGCCCATCCGGCAAAGAATCAGGTATTAAGAAAGAAGTTCGCCAGACACAGAGGCACAAAGGAATAAAGGTCGAGAAATTTAGAGGAACAAAAAGGAATAGGCGGAAGGAAAAAAAGAGGGTGAATTGTTAGATTTACCCTCTTTTGATTTGTGTTTTTCTTTTTTAATTTAGAAGGAACTATTTGGTGGACGGCGAATAAAAATAGAGTAACACATTTAAATCAATAAAGGTTAATAAGCCATACTAATGAAAGGAGTGAGTAGGCAAAATGGCGGTTAGAATAGGGATTAATGGTTTCGGTCGCATTGGCAGGTGTGTTTTGCGGGCCGCCTTGGAGGACCCGGAGGTGCGGGTAGTGGCTGTGAACCACAAATCCCGACGACTGCCGGTAAACGAACATTACACCCAGACACTCGCTCATGCCCTGAAATTTGATTCCATTCACGGCAGGCTTCGCGTGGATGTTCAGGGAAACGGCAACTCCTTGCTTGTGGACGGTCAGGAAATTAAAGTTTTCGCCGCGGGCGAACCGGAAAGTCTACCCTGGGGTGAATTGGGGGTTGATATTGTCATCGAATCTACCGGCAAGCTGAACAACCCTGCGGAAGCGGCCCGGCACCTGAAAACCGGGGCTAAAAAGGTGGTGCTTACCGCCCCGGCCAAGGGAGAGGCCTTCACCGTGGTGATGGGCGTTAACCACGGACAGTATGACCCGGCCGTACATCACGTCGTTTCCAATGCGTCCTGCACTACGAACTGCCTGGCTCCCATAGCCAAGGTATTGCACGATAGGTTCAGGATAATCAAGGGTTTGATGACTACCGTTCACGCCGTAACCAACGACCAGCAGCTTTTGGATATGCCCCACCGGGATTTGCGCCGGGGAAGGGCGGGTACGATGAGCATTATTCCGACCACCACCGGGGCAGCGAAAGCGGTGGCCCTTGTGCTGCCCGAACTGAAGGGCAAACTGAACGGTTTCGCGATGCGGGTGCCTACGCCTAACGTGAGCGTTGTTGATCTCGTGGCGGAGGTTGGCCGGGAAGTAAGCAGGGACGATGTCAATTTTGCTCTTCGGGAGGCATCAGAAAACGAATTCAGGGGAATCCTAGCTTATAGCGAGTTGCCCCTTGTTTCCTGCGATTATAACGGGGACCCCCATTCGGCCGTCGTTGACGGACCTTCCACTATGGTGATCGAGGGCAACCTGGTAAAGGTCATCGCGTGGTATGATAACGAATGGGGCTACTCCAACCGGGTCGTCGATCTTGTAAAGTATATGGCCCAAAGGGGCCTGTGAAAGGGAATGGTAAAATTAATGGTTGTTGCGCCTGGTAAGTTTCGGTAAAATATATCTGACGGGTACAGGAACGTTTCGCAGTCGGTCAATTTTGTAATGGCGAGGGATCGGGGAATGAAGAAAAAGTCTGTGGCAGATGTTTCCGTAACCGGAAAAAGGGTGCTGGTGAGGGTGGATTTTAACGTGCCGTTGGATCAGGGCGGCAACGTTGCCGACGATACCCGGATAAGAGCCTCTTTGCCCACCATTCATTATTTAATCGAACGCGGAGCAAAAGTTATCCTGGCTTCTCATTTGGGCCGTCCGAAAGGAAAGCGGGACGAACGTTGCCGTCTCGACCCGGTGGCGCGCCGCTTGGAGGAGTTGTTGGGTAAAGAAGTGGTAAAAGTAGACGATTGCGTAGGGGAAGAGCCGAAGGCGGCCATTGCCGGAATGCAGCCCGGGGATGTGCTCCTGCTGGAAAACGTCCGTTTTTATGCCGAGGAAGAGAAAAACGAGGAAAGGTTTGCCCGGCGCCTGGCGGAACTGGCCGATCTTTACGTCAACGATGCCTTCGGCGCGGCTCACCGCGCCCATGCTTCTACTGAAGGGGTGGCGCATTTTTTACCCGCTGTGGCAGGATTTTTAATGGAAAAGGAAATAAATATGTTAAGTAAGGCTTTGGCTGCACCGGAACGGCCTTTTGTAGCCATTTTAGGCGGGGCCAAAGTGTCGGATAAGATCGGCGTATGCGAAAACCTGATCGCCAGGGCCGATGTGCTGATCATCGGCGGCGGCATGGCGAATACTTTTTTAAAAGCCCAGGGATGGGCAATGGGTAAATCTCTTTTTGAGGCGGATAAAGTGGAACTGGCTGGAAAGCTTCTGGAAAAGGCAAAAGCAAAAGGGGTGGATTTCCGGCTGCCCGTTGATCTGGTGGTGGCTTTAGCTCCTGATCCCGACGCCCGGCCGAGGGTTGTTCCGGTGCAAGATGTCCCCGCCGAATGGATGGCCCTGGACATTGGACCGGAAAGTGTCAAAGTTTTTTGTGAGGTTGTCGGAAAAGCAAAGACCATAGTCTGGAACGGGCCGATGGGCGTTTTTGAAATGGCTCCCTTCGCCGCCGGCACTTTCGAAATTGCGCGCGCCCTGGCGGAAAGCCAGGCGGTGACCATCGTGGGCGGCGGGGATACGGCGGCGGCGGTGGAAAAGGCGGGCGTGGCCGACAAAATGACGCACATTTCCACGGGCGGGGGCGCGTCCTTAGAATTTCTGGAAGGAAAGACACTGCCGGGTGTGGCCGCCCTGCAGGATGCGTAGGAATTAAAAAAGGAGAGATGTTTTTTGCGGGTTCCGCTGATTGCCGGCAACTGGAAAATGCATAAAACAGTGGCCGAAGCGAGAGAGTTCGTTGGGCAGTTAAAGACAATGCTCAAGAATATGCCGGAGGTGGAAGTGGCTGTTTGCCCGCCTTTTCTTGCTCTCCACGCCGTGGCTCTTGAGCTGGCGGGAAGCGGGATAGCGCTGGGGGCGCAGAATATGCATTGGGAAGATGAGGGTGCCTATACCGGGGAAGTTTCCCCGCGCATGTTAAAAGAAGCAGGCTGTCGATACGTGATTCTCGGTCATTCGGAAAGGCGCCAATATTTTCAGGAAACGGATCAAATGGTGAACAAAAAGCTCAAAGCCGCCCTCAGGTGGGGGCTGGTCCCGATTGTTTGCGTGGGCGAAAAACTGGCCGAGCGGGAGGAAGGAAGAACGATCGCGGTAGTGGGCGGGCAAATCGAAAACTCCCTGGCCGGTCTGAGCGGTGAAGAGCTGGCCGGAGTAGTGATCGCCTACGAACCGGTTTGGGCGATCGGTACCGGCCGGACGGCCAGCCCGGAAGATGCGCAGGAAGTGAATGGCTTTATCCGGAGTTTGCTGGCGGCCAGGGGCGGCGTGCCGGCGGCCGGCGCGGTCCGGATTCTCTACGGCGGCAGTGTCAAACCTGACAATATTGCTTCCCTGCTGGCGCAACCCGACGTCGACGGGGTGCTGGTGGGTGGGGCCAGCCTGCGTCCCGACGTCTTCGCCGCCATCGTGGAAGGAAGTTGCTTTCAGAGAGGGCGGGATGATGAACGTTAAGCACATCCCCCTGGTGCTGGTGATCCTGGACGGCTGGGGGCTGAGCCCGAAAATAGAAGGAAATGCCATTGCCCAGGCCAGAAAACCGAATATGGATTACTTCGTAAAAAACTACCCCCATACCGTGTTAAGCACGTCCGGGGAAGACGTCGGTTTGCCTGCTGGTCAGATGGGCAACTCCGAGGTTGGCCACCTCAATATTGGCGCGGGCCGGATTGTTTACCAGGAGTTTACCCGCATTACCAAAGCAATCCGGGACGGAACTTTTTTTGTCAACGAAGAGCTGCTGGCGGCGGTCAGGTACGTTCAAGAGCATGGTTCCGCCCTCCATCTGATGGGTCTGCTCTCCGACGGCGGGGTGCACAGCCATATCTCCCATCTTTTCGCCCTGCTGGAACTGGCCAGCCGCCACGGATTAAGAAACGTCTTTGTGCATTGTTTTCTGGACGGAAGGGATGTTCCCCCCGCCAACGCCCTGGAGTACATCAGGGTTCTGGAGGATAAGCTGACGGGTTTGGGTACCGGTAAAATAGCGACGGTTATGGGCCGCTATTACGCCATGGACCGCGACCGCCGCTGGGAGCGGACTAAAAAGGCCTACGACGCGCTGACGCTGGGGGAAGGTTTACGGGCCGCCGGTGCCGAAGAGGCGGTCGCCAGGAGTTACGAGCGCCACGAAACAGACGAATTTGTCCGGCCCACGGTCATTGTCGATAAAAACGGCGCGCCGGTGGGACGGGTGAAAGAAAACG
>JBFMBG010000051.1:0-26356 GCA_040755215.1 Bacillota bacterium
TTTGTTTTGGGGTTTTGGCCCCGGGTGTGGGCGGGCGTGGGGGGCGGGGCGGCTGCCCGGGCCGCTAGCGCCGATTAGCCGGCTGTTCCGGAGGCCGTACCGCCGGTCAATTTATTTCCGCAATTTCCACCTGGCCTACGACGACCAGCCGGGTGTTTTCTTTTTTCGCCCTGGTCGAACCGAGGCTGGCCAGGTTAATCAGATCGTTGATTGTATGGCGTTCGTTTCCCTGTCTGGCCCGGTTCCGCCTGCCCCCGGCGATTCCGGCGGAAGCGCTCAGCGTTAGGCCGTTCGGCCAGGGACCCCCCGCCAGCGAGTTCAAGAGGGAAAGGCAGAGCGTTTTTGCCTCCGTCAGGGGCCGGGCGGTAACGGCGGCGAATTCGTCCCCGGCGTACCGGCAGAGGTAGTCGGTTCCCTCCCGGATCGCTCCTTTAAACAGTTCGGCCACCTGCTGGAGGATCCGGTCTCCCGTCACGTGACCGAACTCTTTGTCGATTGCTCCGAAATTATCGATATCGATGAAGATTACGGCTATTTCTTTTCCCCTGCGCAGAAGGGTCAGGGCGCCGTAGTAAAGGTACTCGGCGCGGTACAGCCCGGTGAGGACGTCTATCCTTTTTCCGAATTCCATATGCAGCAGGGATTTCGTCGCCACCCCGAGAAGCCTTCCTTCCCGGGCGACGACGACGTGTTCTATCCCGTGCTTCTCGACGACGTCTTTCGTTTCCCAAAGGGAATAGTGGGGAGGGACGGTGATGACCTCTTTCGTCATGGCGTCGGCGACGAGCCTGTTGGGGTGGCTTTTGCGCACGTCCCGCGAAGTGATAATCCCTACCAGAAAACCGTTGTCGACCACCGGCAGGCCGCCGATCTTAAACTTTTCCATTACCTCCGCCGCTCTGCTTACGCTAAAATCAGGAGGAACCGTCAGAGGATCTTTCACCATTATATCCGCCACGGTAATCACGAAAGGCTCACTACCTTGCTGACCTGGATGGTTGCGTTCACGTAGATCTTTATTACCATGCCCTCGGTGGCTATTCTGGAGCTTTCCTCGAGGATGACGGGGAAAAGGTTTTCTTTAGGGATGATTTTAAGAATTGACTTTCTCACCACCGCCGCCTCGAACAGCTCGTGATCAAGGGGAAAGATTTCGTACTGGTCGGGAGACAGGGCGTCCGCCATTCTCCGGGCGGCCTCCGGCCCGATCGGCGCCTTCCTGCCGATCAGGAGCAGGTCCTGCATGGGCGGGAATTCGAACTCGGAAAGGCGCAGATTTATTTCCGCCTTTCTGACGAGGCCGGGCTCTGGAGGTCCCGGCTGGCTGACGGGCATCAGGAAAACACCTTCCTTAAAAAATATAATGTTTCAGGTAACATTTTAACAGAAATAGTTTAACAAAAAAAATTGTAAATATCTACATTGTTCAGCGAAAAATTAAAAGTAAATTTTTGAGGCCTTTCTCCAGGCTGCGGGCCGAACCGTGTCCCTGGCCAGGGTATAAAAGGCCTGGCGGTTTTTATCAGGAATTCATTGCGGGCAAGCCTCTTCTCCAGTTCTTGCCTCGTGAGAATTTTTATTTGGGGGTGGAAATGATCTTTGCATCTCAGCAAGGAATCTTTGATGACGGGGCGGAGGGCGTAATTTTCCGGAAGCCGGCTGGTTTCTAAAAGTAAAATGAAAGGGATAAGGGCCGGAAGAACCGGCCCTTCAAGGTTTTACCACCGTCCGTTTTGGACCTTCAGGTGAGCTGCTGCTTACTCTGTTTTTTCAGCGGCGAGCGGGCCGGGAGGACCAAACCCCCTAAACCCCTTGTGCAGAGGAGCGTTCTGGATCCTCTGGATCATCTCGTCGGCCTTTTCCTGCGTGATCTTGCCGTCCTTCACCGCCTGCTGAACGGCCTGAATCTTGAGCTCATTCATTTTCTGCTGCAGCTGTTCCGCGGTCATGCCCTGCTGCTGGGCGATTTCGTCAATTCTTTTTCCTTCCTTCAGCTGCGCTTTCAGTTCGTCCTCGCTCATGCCCAGGGCCTGAGCCAGCATTGCGGCGTCGGCGCCCTTTCCCCCCCTGGGGCCGAACTGCTTGTGGCCGAAGAAGGGGCCGAAGAACAACCGGTCGTTTTGCAGCCGTTCCTTGATTTTAGCCGCCTGGTCCTGGGTCATCTTCCCCTCGGCAACGGCCTCGTCAATCATTTGCTGCTGCGTTTGCTTGAGGGCTTCCGTTACCTTATCCTTGTCTACCCCGAGATTGACCGCAAACTTTTCCAGAAAAGTCTGGAAGAACTGGGGCACCTTGTCCGTGTTCGCGCCGGAAGCGTTTTGCGCCAGGGCGATTCCCGCAAAGAGCGCGGTTAAAACAAACGTAGCTACGGCCGCCAAAAAGATTTTTCTTTTCAACGTACTCCTCCTTCCAGGTTAATGTGTCCTTTGGTCGTTAAGAAACTCCACCGGCAAGCGCTATTTGATTTCGCACCACCTCCCGGGATCGAGAGTCTTTTGGGGGGATTTCCGGCGCGCCTTGATTTAATTAAAACAAAAAAATGTTGCGAAACCGGGAACGTTTTGTGGCAAATTCGTTAAAGGTTTGTAAACAATTTTTACTCGTACCGCAGCGCCTCCACCGGATTTAACGACGCCGCCCGGCGGGCCGGGTAGAAGCCGAAGAAGACGCCGACCCCCGTGGCAAACAGTACCGAAAGAAGAATGGCACCCAAAGATATGGACGTGGACCACCCGGCAAAGACGGTGATCAGAAAGCTGGCGGCCACCCCGATGGCGATGCCGATTATCCCCCCGGAGAGGCTCAGCACCACCGCTTCCGTCAAAAACTGCAGGAGGATCGCCCGCTCGGTGGCGCCCACCGCCATGCGGATGCCGATTTCCCTGGTCCGCTCCGTGACCGAAACCAGCATGATGTTCATGATGCCGATCCCCCCGACGAGCAGGGAGACCGCCGCCACCCCGGCCAAAAGCGTGGTCATCACGCCGGCGGCGGTCTGGGCCGCTTCCAGCACGGCGGCGAGGTTGCGGACGGTGAAGTCGTTTTCGGCGTTCGCCGGCAGCCGGTGGCGCTCGCGCAAAAGCGCGGTGATCGGTTCCGGCAGGCGCTCCAGATCTGCCTCCGAGACGGCCTGGACCCTTATGTTCTGAACGTTACTCACACCCAGCAGGCGCACCTGGGCGGTGGTAAGGGGGATGTAGATGACGTCGTCCTCGTCCCTGCCCATGGCGGAGGCGCCCGTCGGGGAATGCACCCCAACGACCGTAAAGGCGATTTTGTTTATCCGGATGGTCTGCCCCACCGGGTCGGCGCCCGTGGAGAACAGGTTATCCACCACGGTTTTGCCCAGAACGGCCACGTTGGCGAAGCTGCGCAGGTCCTGGTCGTCGAAGAACTGGCCGTTTTCCACGTCCCGGTTGGCGATGAGCGGCATTTCCGGCGTGGTCCCCGTCACGCTGGTCACCCAGGTCTGGCCCCCCCAGGAGGCGGTGCCCCGGGTGCTGATTTCGGCGGTTGTCCTGGCCACGCCGGGAAGGCGCGCGATGGCCCGGGCGTCGTCCAAGGTGAGAGTGTTGACCGTACCCCCGGCCCCGCGCACCTGTGCGCCGGCAGACCCGGGGAAGACCATTAAAAGATTGCTGCCCATCCTTTGCATCTGCGCGCTGATCCGCTTTTCCGCTCCCTGCCCCAGGCTGATCATGATGATTACCGCCGCCACCCCGATCACGATACCCAAAACGGTGAGCAGGGAGCGGGCCTTGTTCGCCTGCAGGGCGACAAGGGCTTCGCCCAGTAAAAATTTAAAACTCGTGCGCATCTTTTTAAAAGGCTCCTTTTTAATTTTTCGGCATAAAGCCTTTGCCCGTGCTTTTTACGCAGGGGCGGTTTTTCCAGGGTTTTTCAGGCGGCTTTACGTATTTGCCCGGCTAAAGGCGGCCCAGTTCTTCTTCGGCGCTCCTCGGTTTTTCCACGCGTTCCTCGCCGGTGATTACCCCGTCCCGCGGGCGGATGATCCGGTCGCAGAAGGCCGCCAGGGAAGGATCGTGGGTGACCATGACGACGGTTACCCCCGTTTCCCGGTGCAGCTCCTGGAAAAGAGCAAGCACTTCCAGGCCGGTGCGGCTGTCCAGCTGACCGGTCGGTTCGTCGGCCAGCAGGAGCGCCGGGGTGTTCACCAGGGCCCTGGCGACGGCCACGCGCTGCTGCTGGCCCCCCGAGAGCTGATTCGGGAGGTGGTGCTCGAAACCGGATAAACCCACCCGGGCCAAAAGGGAGGCGGCCCTTTCTTTTCGCTCGGCGGCGGGGACGCCCGCGTAGAGCAGGGGCAGCTCCACGTTCTTTTGGGCGGTGGCCCTGGCCAGGAGGTTGAACTGCTGGAAGACGAAGCCTATCCTGCGGTTGCGCTGTTCCGCCAGCTCGGTTCTGGAGAGTGCCCCGATGTCCTTTCCGTCTAAGCGGTAGGATCCTTCGGTGGGCAGGTCGAGGCAGCCGATGATGTTCAAAAGGGTGCTTTTGCCGGACCCGGAGGCGCCCATGACGGCCAGCATTTCCCCCCTGCGGACGGCCAGGTCGATCCCCCTTAAGACGGGAACGGTTTGGGTGCCCAGGTGGTAATCTTTTTTGATGCCGGCGAGTTCCAGAAGGGGCGTCACCGGCGGCCACCCCCGCCGGGTGGGCCCGGGAAGAATGGCGAGCTTGTCGTTCTCGTCGTTGACTGCGTTGTTCCCGCCCCTTTCTGCCCCGTGACGACCAGTTCCCCTTCCGTCAGGCCGGCGGTTATCTCCACCGCCTGGTTGTTGCTGATCCCCGTCTGAACCGGCCGCAGCTCCAGCTGCCCTTTATTCAGGACGAGCACCACATTCTGGTTCTGTGCCGAAGCGTGACTGCGGGCGAAGCTCAAGGCCTGCCTGGGGACGGTCAGCACCTTGCTCTTGGCCTCCTTGACGATCTCCACGTTGCAGGGCATCCCGGCCTTTAAGCCGGCGGTGTCCCCCTCGATCTCGAGCAGGACCTCGTAAAACTGCACGTTGGACACGGTGATCGCCTGCGGCGACACGGCGCTCACCCGGGCAGAGAACTTTTTGTCCGGAAAGGCGTTGACCACGAAGGCCGCCTTCTGGCCGACGGCCACCTGGCCGACGTCGGCCTCGTTGACCTGGGCGCGCACCCTTAACTTTTTGCTGACCACGCTAAGCAAAGGGCGGCTGGTGTTGTCCGAACCGCTCACCGTGACCCCGGTGACCCGCTGGCCGACGGTGGCGTTGACTTCGGCGACGATCCCGTCAAACGGAGCGAGAAGGCGCGTGGCCTCCTGGTTGCTCTCCGCCAGGCGGACCTGCGCTTCCGCCGCCTCCATGGAAGCCCTCGCCTGCTCGATCTGTTCCGGGCGCGTTCCCGCCTCCGCCAGCTTTACCTTGCTCTGCGCCTGCTGCCAGCGGGAAAGGGCCGCCGCATAACTGCTTTGGGCATCGTCTAATTCTTTTTGCGTGGCCGCCCCCTCCTTAACGAGCAGCTCAACGCGCTCCAGCTGCTTTTGGGCGGCGTCTTTGGCCACGCGGGCGCTTTCTTCTTCGGCTTTCGAACAAACCGTCAATTACACCTTATCCAAACTGTCGGGAAGGATTTTTTCAAGTTACCCACCCCTACCATCCCCTTTGCGGACAGGAATTCGAATTGGTGACTTACCGTCAGAACTGGGGCGAGGACCGGGTATTTTTCCATGACCGGGAAGGTCGTCTCCGCTCTATACCAGCAAGCTGGACAAGCGTGGGGGCAATTGATCCGTTCGTCGCCGTTTCGGCGGGGAGATCGTTTTTTCGTGTTGAGGATCTGTTGGCTTTGATTGCCTTGCTGCAGGGAATAAAGATGAATAACCAACGATTGTAAAGGAAATTATGCCGCACGTGTAAAGGTAATTATGCCGATTTACGATGGAAATACCGGTGACCGGGATATAACGTTGGACTAAGTTACAAGTATGACCTGACATATTCTAAAAAGGTCTTGACGCGGGCCGGGGTATACGGCATAATGGTGTTAACACACAGAATTCCGGAGGTGAAATATGGCCAAGCCGATAGACGAAAAGCTCATTGCCCTGCGTGAGCACCACGCGCTGAACCCGCGGCCAGAAGCGGTGACCGCCGAAATATTTACGGCCGGGGACAGCTTTTTTGATCCCCGGGACCTGGTACAGGTCAAGTATGAAATGCTCCGGCAAGTACATCAAGAAGGGCGATCGGTGACCCAGGCCGCGGTGGCCTTCGGCTTCTCCCGCCCGGCGTTCTACCAGGCGCAAAAAGCCTTGCAAAAAAAGGGGCTGCCGGGTTTGCTGCCTGAGCGGCCAGGACCCCGGCGGGCGCACAAGCTCACCCCTGAAGTGATGGATTTTCTCGAGCAAACGCTGGCCGCAGACGCTTCATTAGGGGCGACCAAGCTTACGCGACTGGTCAAAGAACGGTTCGGCCTGTTGGTCCATCCGCGGACCATCGAGCGCGGGCTGGCGCGGCGCCAAAAAAAAACAAAGCCATGAGCCGGCGGGCGCTGGGGGGCATAGCCTGACCGAACGCTACGAGGAACTCCGGACAGAAGTTATCCGCGGCCCGGTGACGGCACCGGCGGGATTGGCCCTGTTCTTGCGCCGGGGGATGCCGGCCTGGATTTTGGCCTGGATGTCCTGCGCGCCTGTCAAGACAGCCACTGTCCCCACGTCACGGGGGAATGGTGAGGCGGCCCTTGCACCGCCTAACAAGCTAAGTGCCGAGGTGGTAACGGTACTGGTGAACATGGCCCTGATTAACCGAGGGGGGACGAGAACATGCACCACAAAGTAACGGCAAGCCACCTGAAACGGAACGCCTACCTGTACATCCGCCAGAGCACGCTCCGGCAAGTGTTCGAAAATACCGAAAGCACCAAGCGGCAGTATGCCTTGCGGGAGCGGGCGGTCGCTTTAGGCTGGCCCCTTGAGCGGGTGGTAGTCATCGATAGCGATTTGGGCCAGTCCGGCGCGTCGGCAGACCGGGCGGGATTTCAAAAGCTGGTGGCCGAGGTGGGCATGGGCCGGGCCGGGATCGTGTTGGGCCTGGAGGTTTCGCGGCTGGCCCGCAGCTCTACGGACTGGCACCGCCTGCTGGAGATCTGCGCGCTCACCGACACGCTGATCCTGGATGAAGACGGGATCTACGACCCCGGCCACTTCAATGACCGGTTGCTCCTGGGCTTAAAAGGGACCATGAGCGAGGCGGAACTGCACGTGCTGCGGGCCCGGCTGCGGGGCGGGATTCTCAACAAAGCCCGCCGGGGCGAGTTGAAAGGGCCGCTGCCCATCGGGTTCGTTTATGGTCCGGACGACCGGGTCGTCCTCGATCCCGATCAGCAGGTCAGAGAAGCGCTGTTTCTGTTATTCCGGACCTTTCGGCGGACCGGGTCAGCCTGGGCCACGGTGCGGGCCTTTCGCGAGCAGGGGGTCCTTTTTCCCCAACGGGTGCGTACCGGCAGACGGAAAGGTGAGTTGGTTTGGAGACCGCTTTTGCACAGCCGGGTCCTCCAGATCTTACGTAACCCCCGTTACGCCGGAGCATTCTTCTTCGGCCGCACCCAGACCCGGAAAACAGTGGACAGGCAGAAAGTGGAACGCCGGCCGAGGGAAGAGTGGTATGCCCTTCTTCCAGAAACCCACGAAGGGTATATCTCCTGGGCGGAGTATGAGGAGAACTTGCGCCGCCTGCGGGAAAACGCCCAGGCCCACGGCACCGACCGGCGGAAAAGCCCACCCCGGGAAGGGCCGGCGCTACTGCAGGGACTGGTCATCTGCGGCATCTGCGGCGAACGGATGACGGTCCGCTACCATACCCGCGGCGGCCGCCTTCTCCCCGACTACGCGTGTCAGCGTCGGGGGATCGAGCACGGTGCGCCGATCTGCCAGCAGATCCCGGGGGCAGGCCTGGACGAGGCCATCGGTGAGCTGCTGGTCCAGACCGTTACACCCCTGGCCCTGGAAGTAGCCCTGGCCGTCCAACAAGAGCTGGACTCCCGAGCAGAAGAGGCTGACCGGCTGCGTAAACGGCAAGTGGAGCGCGTCCGCTACGAAGCCGACCTGGCGCAGCGCCGTTACCTGCGGGTGGACCCGGACAACCGTTTGGTGGCCGATGTGCTGGAGGCCGACTGGAACCAAAAGCTCCGGGAACTGGCGGCGGCCCAGGAGGAGTACGAGCGGCAACGGCAAGCCCATCGCCTGCTCCTGGACGAGCAGCAGCGGGCCCAAATCCTCTCCCTGGCTACCGACTTCCCCCGTCTCTGGCGCGACCCGCGCACCCCTGATCGGGAGCGCAAGCGCATGGTGCGGTTGTTGGTAGAAGACGTCACGCTCATCAAGAAGACCCGGATCGTGGCTCATGTCCGCTTCAAAGGCGGCGCAACCAAAAGCCTGGAGTTAAACATTCCGCCCCGGGCCTGGGAACTGCGGCAGACCGACCCCCTGGTGGTCCGGGAAATCGACCGGCTGCTTGACCACCACACCGACGGTGAAATTGCTGCCCTCCTTAACGAGCGTGGTCTATGCTCCGGGGAGGGAAAAAAATTTACCCCGCGCATAGTGGCCAGAATCCGCAGGACATACAATCTCCAGGACCGCTTGACAAGGCTGCGCGCAGCCGGGATGTTAACTGCAGAGGAAATGGCCGCGGTTCTTGGGGTGGCCCCGGCCACGGTAAAGGTTTGGCGCCGGCGGGGGCTTTTGCGGGCCCATGCCGGCAGCGACAAAGGCGATTACCTGTACGAACCATCAGACGACGACCGGCCCGTCAAAAACAAATGGAAGAAAAACATGGGAAAATGGCAAGATAGTGGTTAATAACTTGGGCACTATCCGATTTGCAGGGGGTTTTCGGGAATGTTTATTCGCTGGATTATCTGGAGCAGCGCTACCTGGATAACGGGAAATTAAAGTGCCGGTCGAAATATCTCGGTCAAAACCCGCTTAAAACCTTGTTGGAAATGCTTTCCGCAGGGGAAATTGACAAGTATACTTATGAAAAAATGGTTAAGTGGGAACCGGAGGGGATTTTAAAGCCGACTATCGATGGAGGGCTGAATATTAACGGATTTGGATTTTTGAAAGGATCAAGAATCGGTCTGTTTTTTGAGAATCGGTGGCTTTATGGCCGGGTTGATAAAGATGAGCACGGCTGGCATTTGGTCGATGAAGGTGATAATCTTGTTAGTCTAAGGCCTGGGATAAGGGCAAGATTATGGTTTTAATTGAACATAAGAACTAAAATACTACCGGATAATCCAAAGGAGGTGCAGTATGAGACATAGTCCTTAAGCTGGGCGATCTCCTCCGGGAGGCTTCCGTTCTCCAGTTCGGCCAGCCGGGCGCGGGCGCTGCGCAGGCTGGCCCGGGCCGAGGCAAGCTGGGAGAGCTGCTCTAAATCCTCCTGGGCCATGAGAAGCTGCCCCTCTTTCACCTCCTGCCCCTGCTCCACGGCGACCGTCTTGACCGTGCCGGGGTTTTTGAAGGAAAGGTTTAGGCTCTGCACGGGTTCGACCGTCCCGCTGGCGGTAATCGTGACCGCCAGGTTGCCGACGGTGACGGCGGCGGTCAGGTAGTCCGCTTTTTGCGCACCGCTCTTTTTCTGCCAGAACCAGCCGCCGAAGGCGGCAAGCAGAATTAGGGCCGCGGCCAGGATGACGAAAAGTAACTTCCTCGGCTTGTTTTTCAGAATACGGCACCACTCCTGTCTTTATATAAGGTTATTTTTAGGCCGGGGTAAGGGGCAGAGTGAAGCTGAAGGTGGAGCCGGCCCCCTCCCGGCTGCTGACCAGAACTTTGCCGCCGTGGAGTTCCACGATCTGCTTGACGATGGCCAGGCCAAGGCCCGTTCCGCCGAGGGCGCGGGAGCGCGATTTTTCCACCCGGTAAAAGCGCTCCCAGATGTGCGGCAGGTCTTCTTCCGGGATGCCCGGTCCCTGGTCGCTCACGCTGATTGTAGCCTGCTGTCCGGAAAAAGAGGCCTGCATTTTGATTACCCCTTTAGGCGGTGAAAACCGGATGGCGTTTTGCACGAGGTTGATCAAAACCTGCTCGATGCGCTCTTCGTTTCCCGGCAGGACAGGAACGTCAGCGGGTATTTTTTGTTCAACGCGAAGGTTCTTTTCTTCCAGTTGGGGCTTTAGTTTCAGTAAAACACCGGCAAATAAATCAGGTATGTCGATGGGATTCAGGTCCCAGCTCACCTTGCCCGACTCCAGCCGCGCCAGGTCAAGCAGCTCGTTGATCAGGCGGCCCAGGCGCAGGCTTTCCTGGTGGATTACCTTTAAATATTCCGCCTGCACCGCCTTGTCTGCCGTCACCTCGTCAAGGAGGGCTTCGGTGAAGCCCTGGATGGAGGTAAGCGGGGTGCGTATTTCGTGGGATACGTCCGCAATAAAATCGCGGCGGAGCTGTTCCAGCTTCCTGGCTTCGGTAACGTCTTTGATGATCCCCACAGCCCCGTAGATGGCCCCGTCCCTGCCCCGGAGGGGGGCCACCAGGGCAAAAAGGATGCTTTTTTTACCGGGGAGCCTGCTGAACAGGCTCCTGCCCATCATTCGGTCACCTCGAACCGGTAGCCCTTCCCCCAGACCGTGGCTATGCAGTTCTTGTTCCCGGGATTTTTAAGTTTTTCCCGCAACCTTTTGATGTGGGTGTCCACCGTCCGGGAATCCCCGGGGTATTCGTAGCCCCAGACCTGCTCCAGGATCTGTTCGCGCGAGTAGACGCGCCGGGGGTGGGAGGCCAGGAACCACAGCAGGTCGAACTCTTTCGGGGTGAGCTGGATTTCTTTCCCCCCGGCCTCCACCTGGCAGGCGTTCCGGTCGATCGACAGCCCCGGGAAGTGCAGGACGTCGTTTGAACCGCCGGCATGCTTCAGGCGGCGCAGGACCGCCTTCACCCTGGCCACCATTTCCCGGGGGGAAAACGGCTTCGCTATGTAGTCGTCGGCGCCCAGCTCAAGGCCGAGGATCCGGTCGGATTCCTCGCCCCTTGCCGTCAGCATGATGATGGGCACCGTCAACGTTTTTCTTATTTCCTTGCAGACGGTCCAGCCGTCCATTTTGGGCAGCATGAGGTCAAGAACAATCAGGTCAGGAACGGCAGACCGCACCATCGCAAGCGCCTTTTCCCCGTCTTCGGCCGTTTCGACCCGGTAGCCTTCCTTGCGCAGGTAAACGCTCACCAGTTCCCGGACGTGCTCATCGTCTTCTACTACGAGGACTGTTTCCACGGGGCGAACCTCCTGGTAATATTTGCCGCTTTATTTGCACAAACTTTATTTGCACTAAGTAATTTATACCAGGTTATTGTGACGATTTTGTGAACAAATTTCAAAAAAAAAAAAAAAAAAATGAATTAATCAGTTATAATCGTTTATTATTAGCATGTGAATAATACGTGACGTCAGGAATCCCGTTTTTTCAACCGAGAAATTTTAAGTCACAGTGATGTGGAGAGGTCAGGCTATTTTTTAAGCTATTTTAAACCGCCAAAAACAGACAAAAAATTTTAAATCCCGGAAGGATTTTCAAAAAATATGTCGAAGAAAATATTTCCAAAAAGGGGTGCCCAGGCTTGAAAAACCACTCCCGGATCGTAACAACCCAGCCGAGCCCTTCCCTGCGGGAGGGGGGGGTAGAAAAGTTCTGACCCACAAAGCCGCCGCCCACCCTTCCCCAACCGGCCCCCCGACAGCCTGCCTGAAAGAGCACGTTCCTCCATAGTTTTTCAGCGTGTTTTCTTTTTTCATGTCGAACAGAAACGGATATCCCGATCACCGAAAAAGGCAAACCTCTCGAAAGAGGGGGACGCAAAGCCACGGGTCTAAGGCGTGTTCGCTATGATCGCCGGGCTGCCGGGAAGATACCAAAGGTATTTCATCCGGCCGTCCCTCCACGGCCTTTTCTTATCGAATGGAGGAGCATATGGAACTGGAGAACTCAAGGGATATGAACCAGCTTTTCTGCTTTGCGGAAGCGCTAAGGGAGTTGAAAGATTTTTATTTCGCTGAATTGTCGCCCCTGGAAAAAGTTGCGAACAACATCTTGAGTTATTTGCTCAGGGTGACGGGGGCCCAGGATGGCCTCGTGGCCGTCTTCGCCAAAGAAGGGGTGATTCGAGCGGCGACCACGAGCGGCGCTTTGTCGGTCAGCAAAGAAGAGATTGCCCTGCTCCGTAACGCCGCCGGACCCGTCACCTGTTTGGACAGCCGAAAAACCATGCTCATCCCGCTCAAGGTAAAGAAAAATCCTGCGGGGTTGATTAAACTGGTGAGAAGCGATGCCTTTACCGAGAAGGATTCGAGGTACGCGGCATACCTCAGCTACTTCGCGGCCATGGCCGTCGAAAGGACGAAGGCAAGAACGGGGGCCGGGAACCTGACAAACGCCCGGCTTCTGGCAAGGACCGTAGAACTGCACGACCCTTCCACGAAGAAACATTCCCTCGGGGTCACGAGGTATTCCCTCGTGAACGCCAGCAAGATGAGTCTTTCCCGGGCTTTCTGCCAGACGCTCCGGGACGCCGCCCTCCTTCACGACATAGGGAAGATTGCCATTCCGGAAGAGATCCTTCTGAAAAACGGGCCGCTGACACGGGAGGAGTTCAACCTGGTGAAGAGGCACCCGGTTATCGGCGCCGGCATACTCGGTAGGCAAGAAGGCTACGAGGAAACGGCCTCCTTCATTCTGCACCACCACGAGAGGTGGGACGGAAACGGGTACCCGCACGGGCTGGCCCGGGAGGAGATCCCCCTGGGCGCCCGATTATTGCGGTTGCAGACGCTTTTGAGGCAATGACCTCCCACCGGTCCTACCGCAAGGTGCTGAACCGGGACGAAGCCGCAAGGGAGCTGATCAAGAATTCCGGCACCCAGTTCGACCCGCAGGTGGTGGAAGTGTTTTTGGGGTGAGTTCGGGGCCGTAACCTGGAACCGTCCAAACAAAGACTCACCCCTTTTACGTGTTCCTCACCACTTTCCCACCACATAAGACAGGCACTCCATCGTGTCTGACGAAATTTTCCAGCAGATAAAAATCTCTCGCCAGATTCGCCCCAAGCCGGCGCACTAATGATATCTATGCAAAAAGAAGCAGCCGAAAAATTGGAAAGGCTCCTGCACAATGATTTGGGTACCAAACGGGCACCAACTCACAAATAAAGCCCCCGGTCCAAACCCCGGAGGCCTTGTCAATTCTGGAGCTGGTGGTCGGATTCGAACCGACGACCTGCGCATTACGAGTGCGCTGCTCTACCGCTGAGCTACACCAGCGCTATATTTTCACAAGTAGGTAGGCACTATAAAGAACCAGGAAAAATTATTCATCTTCTGGCGCGCCGCAAAAAAGCGGGCCGGTTCTGATGAATAATTCCGGCTCTAAGGTAATTTTGAAAGCAAAGGTATTATACCACAGACCCGTCTTTAGTGCAATGGTATGCAGAAGCCAGGCGTCAAGATCAAGCAGGCAACTGTCAGCGTCAAGATTCAGCAGGCACCTGATAGCATCACGCCACAGGAAGGAATTTCCTAAAACCTGCTTATTCTTCCGTCAACAAGGTGGGGTACCGCAGCTGCGGGCAGCCGCAGTCCTGCGCCGCGTCCAAACTGCCGAGAGCCGCCAGAACCACCCGGCCGATGCGCTTCCCTTCCGTGTGGAAAATATCTTTCAAATCCTCGTGGCGCCAGTCTTCCACCACCCCTTCCGCGTAATTGACGACGATGTCCAGGCGGGCGTAGCAGGCGCCGATTTCCCTGGCCAGGTAGACCTCCGGGCACATGCTCTGACCCACCACATCGGCGCCTAAAATTCTCAACATGGCTACTTCCGCCGGGCTTTCAAAATGGCGCCCGTCGGTGACGGCATAAACGCCGCGGTCAAACACCCGCACGTACTGCCTCCGGGCGGCTTCCTTCAAGGCCTCCTTGATTTCCGGGCAAACCGCCTGGCGCATCGCCAAAAGGTATTGATCCGACAGACGCACGTCCTTGCGCAGGGAAAAGTCGAGGTAGTCGGAGGGCAGCACGACGTCCCGGATCCTGAAAAGGTGGCTCACCGCCCCTACCCCGCCTTCAGCAATAATTTTTTTTACCCCCGCCTCCCGGAAGACCCAAAAAAGCTGCCGGGAAGCGTCCGCCCGCGCTACCCCGCCGCGCCAGCCGTGCATCTTCACGGTCAGAACCCTTTTTTCGCCGGCGGCAAACAATTTCAGCGGGGGGCTTTTTCCAAAGGGGGTTTCCAGGACCAGGCCCGCCGCCAGCACGTTTATCCCGGGTAAATCCCCCGCGCCGGAATCTTCTCCGTCTACCGCCAGATCCTCCGGAAAATTAATCTTGAAAGTCCCCGAACCGCCAATGACGGCAAATTCGGCACGAGGAATAGCCAACATTTTCCAGGCCCCCTTCTCCAACAGGAAAACAGTCATTTTCATCGAAATCTTTATATCATACTTTCACGGGAGGCGCAAGGAATTTGACTGCAATTTTCCCGGAAATCGAAGCCAAAGTAAGGGCGGGGGAAAGGCTGGGTTTTGCCGACGGGGTAAACCTGTTTAAATCTGCTGACCTGCTTGCCATCGGCGCCCTGGCAGATCTCGTCCGGCGGCAAAAAAACGGGGAGCGGGCTTATTTTATCGTCAACCGGCACATCAACCACACCAACGTCTGCGTTAATCTCTGCCCTTTGTGCGCTTTCGGCCGGTCCGAAGACGACCCGCAGGTGTACACGCTCACTTTGGCCGAAATCGAAGCAAAAGCCTTGTCCTGCCGCGGGTGCGGCGCGACCGAAATCCACATTGTGGGCGGCCTGAACAAAAACCTGGGTTTAAACTATTTTGTGGAAATGCTCAAACGGGTGAAACGGGCTCTGCCCGGAGCGCTCATCCAGGCCTTCACCGCCGTGGAAATCGATTTTATGGCGCGCCGGGAAGGGCTGACCGTTCAGGAAGTGCTGACCATTCTCCGGGAAGCCGGCCTGGATTCCCTGCCCGGGGGAGGGGCGGAAATCTTCTCGCCGCGGGTCCGGCAGATCATCTGCCCGCGCAAAATCAGCGGGGAACGCTGGCTGGAAGTTCACGAAACCGCCCACCGCCTGGGCATCCGGACCAACGCCACGATGCTCTACGGCCACGTGGAAACCGTTGAAGAACGCGTTGAGCACCTGCTCAAGCTGCGGGAACTCCAGGACCGGACGAAAGGCTTTCTGGCCTTCATTCCCCTGGCCTTTCACCCTCAAAACACCCGGCTGGAACACAGCGTCCCCGGCCCCACCACCGGTTATGAGGACCTGAAAGTGCTGGCGATATCCCGCCTGCTGCTGGACAACTTCGACCACGTCAAGGCTTTCTGGATCATGATCGGCCCCAAGCTGGCCCAGGTTTCCCTTTCTTTTGGGGTGGACGATCTAGACGGTACGGTAGTGGAAGAAAAAATCGCCCACGACGCCGGCGCCCAAACGGAGCAGGCCATTTCCAGGGGGGAACTGGTGGCAATGATCCGCGCCGCCGGCCGCGTTCCGGCGGAAAGGGACACCCTCTACAACGTAATCCGGGAGGGCTCTTAAGTGATCTCTTTGCGAATCGGGCAGGTGGACTATTTAAACTGCCTGCCCGTCTATCACGCCCTGGAAGAAGGTATCCTGCCCTTTGCGGGGGAGCTGGTCAAAGGGGTGCCGACCACCCTTAACGAAATGTTTTTAAACGGGGGGCTGGAAATTACCCCCATTTCCTCCATTGAGTACGCCCGCCACCAGGAAAAATGCTTCATTCTGCCCGGTCTTTCCATCGCCGCCGACGGCCCGGTAAGAAGCATTCTTCTCTTCAGCGGCAGGCCGGTTCCGGAACTAAACGGGCAAAAAATCTACACCACCAGGTCCTCGGCCACCTCGGTGGCCCTGCTGCAGATCTTGCTGGCGCACTTCTACCGGGTTAAGGCGGAGCTGCTCCCTTTAAACTCCGATTTCCTCTATACGGATTTCTTTGCCGCGCTGGCGGGCGGCGGCGAAGGCGTACTGCTGATCGGGGATCCGGCCATGGCGGCCCATCAAAAAGCCCTTGCCCAAGACCTCCCCGTTTACGTCACCGATCTGGGCGCGGCCTGGAAAGAATTTACCGGGAAACCAATGATTTACGCCCTGTGGGTCGTACGCAGTGCATTCGCCCTTGCCCATCCGCACCAAACCACCCGGGCGGCGCGCCTGCTTTGGCGGGCGAAGGAAATCGGCCTGGCCGGCACCGCCGAAATACTCCCCAAAGCCCATCGGCGCACCGGTCTGCCCATCTCCGTTATCAAAGAGTACTTCCAGACCATCAGCTACGATTTCAGCGCGGAATTTCGGGCTGCCCTGCTCACCTTTTACCACTGGGCAAGCAAAACCGGCTTGCTAAAAGACGAAGTCAGGTTGAGAATCTGGGGAGAAGGATGATTAATTCATCGAAACGAGCATGCCGGGGGAACGGATAAAAGCGTTGGAGGACGTATGCAGGAAAGAATCGGTACAAACGCGGAAAACTTGTTGGCCAAAGCGGCGGCCGGAGAAAGGCTGACTTACGAAGAAGGGGTCTTTCTTTACCAAAACGCCGGCTTCCTCGCCCTGGGCAGGGCCGCCGACCTGGTGCGCCGGCGCCTGCACCCCGAAGGGGTGGTTACCTTTGTGGTCGGCCGCAACATCAATTATACCAACATCTGCCAGTGCGGCTGCCGCTTCTGCGCTTTCTACCGGAAGCCGGACCACCCGCAGGCCTACCTGCTCACCCTGGAGGAAATCTTTGCCAAAATTGAAGACACCATTGTTCAGGAAGGCACCGAATTGCTCATCCAGGGCGGGCTGCACCCGGACCTGGACCTGGATTATTACTTGCGCCTGCTAACGGCGATCAAGAAGCGTTACCCCCTTCACCTGCACTCCTTCTCCCCGCCCGAAGTGGCGCACATGGCCAGGAAGTCCGGGCTTTCCATCCGGGAGACGCTGGTCCGGTTAAAAGCCGCGGGCCTTGATTCGCTCCCCGGCGGCGGGGCGGAAATCCTGGTGGATAGAGTGCGCCGCCTGGTCAGCCCGCGCAAAATCACCGCGGCCCAGTGGCTGGAGGTGATGCGCCAGGCCCACCGGCTGGGTCTGAAAAGCAGCGCCACCATGGTGCTGGGCCACCTGGAAACCGCTTCCGAGCGGGTGCTCCACATGGTGCGGGTAAGGGAACTGCAGGACGAAACGGGCGGCTTTACGGCCTTTATTCCCTGGACCTACGCCCCGGGCAACACCGCCTTGGGCGGCCCCGGCGCCACCGCCGTGGACTATTTGCGGACCCTGGCGCTGGCCAGGCTGATGCTGGACAACATCCCGAACATCCAGGTTTCCTGGGTTACGCAGGGAATCAAGCTGGCCCAGGTAGCCCTGTCGTTCGGCGGCAACGATTTCGGCAGCACCATGCTGGAAGAAAATGTGGTTAGGGCGGCGGGCGTATCCTGCCGGGCGTCCCGCGCCGAAATCATCCGCCACATAAAAGACGCCGGCTTTGTACCGGCGCAAAGGACCACTCTTTACCATATCCTGCGGACTTTTTAGCGCATTGGGGCACCTGCTCCAATCCTCAGGCGGCCTTCGCCTTCAAGTGTTCAAAAATCCGGCCTGCCCGGTCCGGCGTATTCATGGTGTAGATGTGGATTCCCGGGGTTCCGTTGCTGAGCAGCGCGTCAATCATGGAAACCGTGTATTCAACGCCAAATTTTTGCGCGGAAAGGTCATCTCCTTCTTCCTTGTACTTCCTGAACTTTTCCACGTAATATGCGGGCGCTTTCACTCCGATGGGCTGCTTTAAAATAAACTCCAGCTGCGCAAAACTTTCGATGGGCATGACCCCGGGGATGATGGGCACGTTGATGCCGATGTTTCTTGCCCTTTCTACGAAATCAAAGAAGTATTCGGGATTGAAAAAGAGCTGGGTAATGACGTAGTCGGCGCCGTTGTCGACTTTAATCTTCAAGTGCTCCAGATCCTTCTCCTTGTCCGGACATTCCGGATGCCCCTCGGGGTACCCGGCCACGCTGACGCAAAAATCGGTGGGCTCGCCTTCTCTGTATTCCCCCTCTTTTGCCGACAAATATTTTCCTTCGTTCATCAGCTTGATTTGCTTGACAAAATCCGAGGCGTAACGATGCCCTTTTTCGTGCGGCCGAAATTCTTTTTCCCCTTTCGGCGGGTCCCCTCTTAAGGCCAGGATGTTTTGCACCCCGTCGTACTTCACGTCCATCAGCAGGTTCTCGATATCTTGCTTCGATTTATTTACGCAGGTAAAATGGACGACCGACTCGATGCCGAACTCCCTCTTCAGCCTGCCGGCAATGGGGATGGTTCCGCCCCGCGCGCTCCCCAGCGCGCTGCAGGTCACGCTGACAAAGGCCGGGTCGTATTTCAGCAGTGCGCTTACGGTGTTAAAGATGGGGTCGAGCGACGTTCCGTTTACCGGCGGAGATACCTCAATCGAAAAAACCGGCCCCGTGGCCTTTTTATAAATATCGATTACCTTCATACCCGAAACCTCCTTAAATTTTTGCTTTGATTTAATTGTTCCCACTTTCCGGCGTCCGGTTCATTTCTGCGCCGCCAGCTTCTCCAGCAGCCGGGCGATTCTGCTTTCCCTCTCCTGCTCATCGGCCGGGATGCCTTCCGAATAGCCTTCGCCGTCCAGCACGCAGCCGTCCCGGTACACTTTGCCAAACTTTACACAGACCTGGTTATAGTCGCAATACGCCCGGCAATCCTCTTCGGCTAAGAATTTCATGGCTCTTTAACCCCCCTGCTTTTGGAATTTGTTCAGTTTTGTTGAATGATTGCCTGGTGGAAACGGATCACTGCCCGGACATCACCTCCTCAAAAACCCAAAAATCCCCTTCCCCCGGCCCTTAGTCTTTAATTTCCGGCTCGTCAGGGGGCCGGGAAGGGGATTCCTCGCAGGGATAAAGTTCGAAATTCACGCCCAGCGCTTTGCCGATCCGTTCAATGTTCTCCTGGTGAAAACGCTGCTTGCCCTTAAACAAGACGCGCAGGTACTCATAGCTGTAACCGGTCAACTCGGCAAGTTTTCTTAACGTGATGTTCCTTTTTTTCATTTCGTTTTCAATCACGTCTTTCCACATTTCCATTCACCAAGAATAAGATACACCATATAGCTGTATTAGTAAAACTCGACCTACAGCGATATGTTGTATTTATCTTAAAATACAACTAATTATTGTAAATTATCTTTAATTATCTTCAAATTTACAATGTATTGTTGCTTGCCGGGATGCAACAATGTATTGTATAATAGTGCGGGAGAAGAGGGGGCTAAAAAACAGTGCGAATCAAAGAGGCAAGAAAGATGAGAAATATTTCGGGGCCGGTCCTGGCGGAAAAAATCGGGATCACTTCGCAATTTCTTTACGACATTGAAAACGGCAAGTGCCGGGCGCGGGTCGACCTTTTAGAGAAAATAGCCAACGAACTGAACGTAAGCCTGGATTACCTGGTCGGCCGCACCGACGATCCCCGGCCTCTGCCGAATCCAGAGGATCTCAAAAAACTTGAGGAATTAAGAGAAACAATCGAACTGGCCTTTCAGCAATTTAGGGAAATCATGGAAAAATATTCATCTCCAAAAAATGTCGGTTGATAGTGTTTTTTTTGTTAATTTTGGCATAGGATTTTTAATATCGGCGGCGAAATAACTATTTAGAGATAAATAAGAAATAAGCCGGCCGTAAACGGGGGGGGTATATGGTGCGGGCGTTGTATATTGGTTTTCTGGAAGGGCTGTCGGAAGAATATTATTATTACAACGGACTTCTCCTGATTAACGCATCTTTAACTGTCGATAGAGTTGTCGAAATAATTAAAATTTATTTGGAGGAATTCCACCGGGAAAAAGCAGCCGTCAGCTAAACAAAAAGCCTGCCCTTCGCGTTTTACGAAAAGCAGGCCAGCCATTCCATAAAATTGAGCTTTCCTTGAAATCGAGCTTTCCTTCGCAGGATAGTTCCCTTCCGGTTCGTTTTTAAGTTTTGCTTCCCGATAATGATTGCTGCTTCTGCTTCATCTTAACTTCTTCTTGATTGCTTTTGGACTTCTTTCCTACTTCTTCCCCTTCTTCAAACTGTCCCGCGCAATCACGATCATCTGGATGTCCGAAGTCCCCGCCGACGGAATGAGCACCTGGGCGTCACGGTAGAGCCGCTGGGCCGCGAACTCCATCATGACGCCGTAGCCGCCGTAAATGTCCACGGTTTTCTTGGCGCAACTTACGGCGGCCTCCGTGGCGTAATACTTGGCAATGGCGTACTCCACGTCGCAGCGCATCCCCCGGTCTTTGAGCCAGGCCGCCCGGTAGGCCAGCAGCCGGCTGCTTTCCAGGGCAATGCGGATGTCGGCGATCCGGGATTGAATGGCCTGGTGCACGCTGATCGGCTTGCCCCCCAGGACGCGCTCGTTGGCAAACCTGACCGCCTCTTCCAGGCAGCTGGCCAGAATCCCCAGGGCCACCCCGGCCATCCCGCCGCGCCCCGTTTCGCTGATGGCCTTGAGGGCGATTTTCAAACCGTCCCCTTCCTTGCCCAGCAGGTTTTCCGCCGGCACGGCGCAGTTTTCGAAAATCAGCTCACCGGTGGTGCAGCCGTGGAAGCCCATTTTATTTTCCTTGCGGCCGGGTTGAAAGCCGGGCATGCCTTTTTCCACGATAAACGCGCTGAACTGCGGAGGATCTTCGCCGGTGCGGGCGACCACGGTGATTAAATCCGCTTCGTGGGAGTTGGTGATGAAAATCTTTCGCCCGTTGAGGATATAGCAATCCCCTTCTTTTTTCGCCTCCGTTACAATCCCGGTGGGGTCGGAGCCGCCGGTGGCCTCGGTGACCGCCACGGTAGCCAGTTTTTCGCCCTTGGCCAGTGCGGGCAGGTACTTTTGCTGCTGCTCCGCGGACGCCCCTTCCAAAAAGGGCGCGATCCCCAGGTAAAAAACCTGCGTGGCCATGCCCACCGCCGCCGATACCCGGCTGATCTCCTCCACCACGATCGTCCGCCCGAGGGCGCCCATCTCCAGACCGCCGAATTGTTTGGGGATGCCGGCGGCAAAGAAGCCGTTTTGCCCCATCGCTTTGTAAATATCCAGCGGGGCTTCTTTCGTTTCCTCCATTTCCTGCACCCGGGGGGCGATCACCTTTTCGGCAAATTCCCGTACTCCCTTGCACAAAAGCTCCTGTTCCGGGGTAAAACCAAAATCCATTCCTTAAGCAACCTCCTTTATTTCTTTGTCTGCGCATTTTTTGCCTGCGCAACGGCTGCGCAGAGCAGCGGGACCATTTCCTGATAATCAGCGACGATGCCGTAATCGGCCATTTTAAAGATGGGCGCCTTGGGGTTGGCGTTGATCGCCACGATTTTTTGCGCGTCCTGGATGCCCACGGTATGCTGGATGTCGCCGGAGATCCCGATGCCGATATATAGCCGGGGCCGCACCGTCTTCCCGCTCTGGCCGATCATCTGGGCTTCCTGCGCCCACCCGGCGTCCACCGCCGGGCGGGTCGCCCCCACCGCGGCGCCCAAAAGGGAAGCCAGCTCCTCAATTTTCGCCCAGCCTTCCCGGCTGCCCACGCCGGCCCCCCCGGCCACCACCGCCTCCGCCTTTTCCAGGGGCACCCCCGCATATTCTTCTTTCTTTACCGCCAGCACCTTGACCGGCACCGCTCCGGTGAATGGAAAGGCGACTTCTTTAACCTCCCCCCTTTTGGCTGCCGGGGCAAAGTCCGGGGCGGCAAACACCCCCGGCCTGACGGTGGCGATTTGCGGCCGGGCAAAGGGGGTGACGATGGTCGCCATGACCGCCCCCCCGAATCCCGGCACGTCCTGCAAAAGGTTGCCCTGTCCGTCCAGGTCCAGCCGGACGCAGTGGGCGGAGCAGCCCGCGCCCAGACGGGCGGCCGTTGCGGGGGCCAGGTCCATCCCGGCGTAAGTGGCGCCGATGAGGATGGAATGGGGAGGGACTGCTTCTTCCCTGACCAGCTTTTCCAGAAGGCGGGGGTAGAGCCAGCTGTTGTAATGCTCTAAGGGAGGGGCGTCTACTTTGTAAACAACATCTACTCCCCAGGAGAGCAGTTCCTCGGCGAGCGCGGCAACGTCCAAACCGAAGAGCACGGCGGCCAGCTTTCCGCCCAGCCTTGCGGCCAGCTGCCGGCCCGGGCCCAACAGTTCGTAAACTACCCCGGCCAGCCGCCCGTTCTTTTGCTCGGCAAACACCCAGATGTCTTTGCCCGGTTTTAATTCCTGTTCTGCCATGGACGTTAGAGCACCCCCCATTCCTTAAACTTCTGCGTTAAAAAGGCGGCGGTTTCCGGCGAAGCGGGGAGGATCTCGCCCTTTCTCGCCAGGGAAACTTCAAAAACGCTGGCGATCCGGGTGGGGGAGCCTGCTTCCCCGGCCCGGGCCGGGTCAATCTCCAGATCCGCAGCGCCATATACGTGCAAGGGCTTTGCCGCCGCCGCCGCGATCCCGAAGAGCGCCAGGGTGCGGGGCTCGTTGATTTCCCGGGAAACGGTGAGGAGCGCGGGCAGGCCCAGCTCCAGCAGCACGGTGCCTTCTTCCGTTTTGACCGTCAATTCCAGGGTATCCTCCGTTGCCCGGGTCAGGGAGGTGACGAAGCTGACGTGCGGGATGCCCAGGTGCTCCGCCAGCTGCGGCCCCACCTGGGCAGTGCCGCCGTCGGCGCTGGCCGCGCCGGCCAGGATCAGGTCAAAGGCGCCGATCTTTTTGACGCCCTGCGCTAAAACGTAGGAGGTGGCCAGGGTATCGCTGCCGGCAAAGGCCCGGTCGGACAGCAAAACGGCTTCGTCCGCGCCGTAGGCCAGCACTTCCCGCAAGATATCTTCCGCAAACGGGGGGGCCATGGCCAGGGCGGTCACCTTGCCCCCGTAGCTTTCCTTTAAGCGCAGGGCCGCCTCCAGCGCGTTTTTATCCAGAGGGTTAATGATTGTGGGCACGTTTTCTCTTTTCACCGTTTTCGTCTGCCGGTCGAATTCCACGGCGTGCGCGCTGAAATCGGGAACGGGCTTCACGCAGACGATGCAATGCAAAGGTTTCATCGGGCACCATCCTTAGCTTTTGAGATTTTTCCGCAGGATCGGGTGATCGCTCGAAAGAACCGCCCCTGTTTTACTGCCTAAAGATCAATCCCCTCAGTGATTATATAGTGATTACTTTTTACCCGGCTCGGGAATTTCCTCCTCGATTCCGGCCAGTTTGCGCGCTTTTTCCACGAGATCCTCCAGGTTCAGGTTGGCCCGCACCACCAGCCGGGCTCCGTCGGGTGAGCCGCCGCCGTGCATGCACCCCGGCACACCGGCGCCCAGGGTCAGCCACTCGCACAGTCTGGCGAGCCTGGCCCGGGTTTCCCCGGACACGTCCCCCGCCTTTAAGTATTTCCGGATTAAAGAACCGTACCGGGGGTCAATAAAATCCTTGTACGAAGGCAGGCAGCCCGTTTCGGCAATCCCCCCGCCGATCTCCTGGCAGAGCCGTTTCGTTTCGTAGGGGAGGGTCGCCACCATCACCTTGTTGGTGTGTGCCGTCAGCGGCTCGGCAAACCAGACGCCGGACGGATGCCGGCTGCCCAGGGCGATGGCGCCGATCCCCAGGCCGTAGGTCACCTGGTTGTTGATCGCCATCTCGATAAGCTTGTTCAGAAAGGTTTTCGCCGGCAGGCCGTTGGCCCTGGCCAGGGCGGCCGCGGCGCCGATCATGACGTCCCCCTGTCCGGCTACGCAGGCGCCGATGCAGGCCCGGTAATTGGCCGTAAAGAACTGGATGATCTTTCCCGTGTACTTATACTCCCCGCACAAAAAAACGCGCTCGTTGGGAACAAAGACATCTTCGAAGTAGAGGTAGGCCTGGGTAATCCCCGTTGCCAGGGGAATGTCGAACCCCTCTTCCAGTTCCCGCCGGTCGCTGGGCCTGGTCGCCTCCACAATCGTCAGCCCTGCGCTGTCCCGGGGAACAACGCAGGCCACTGCAAAGGAAGCGTCGCTTTCCCCGTAGGCGCTGCCCGGGAGAAGGAAGATTTCGTGGGATGCGGCAACGCCGGCAATCATCACCTTGGCCCCCCGGATGACAATCCCGTCCGCCCGCCTCTCCACGACGCGTACGTTCGTATCCGGGTCGGGCTGCTGCGAAGGCTTTAAGCTCCGGTTGCCCTTGGCGTCGGTCAGCGCCCCGGCGACAACCAGCCCCTCCTGTTGGGCGTACTGAACCCATTTCTGCAGCCGTCCGTGGTAATCGGTCCCCAAATCCCTGTCCATCTCGAAGGTAACCGCCCACATCACGTTCTGGGCGTTCCACCCCACACAGAGCCCTCCCGTGCAGGTCCCGGTGAGGTTGTAGCAGGCTCGTTTGAATTTCGAGTTGGCCACGACGTCTTCCATGGTCGTCATCAGAGAGTTAAACCGGTGAATCGGTTCGCCGGTAAAAGGCGAGGCGGCGGTAAAAAGATCCGCATATTCCGGATCATGGGCGGCGTCGAAAGCCCGCGCGTGGCTCTCCACCACCCGCCTGGTGGCGGGATGAGCGGTTACGTCGGCAACCAACTCCCCAAACTTATATATATTAGGCTTCAGCTTTTTTAAAGAGGCCAGATAGTCCTGCCTGGTTTTTAAGGCCATTTGCGCGTGCCCCCTTTAAAAGATTTATTCAATCAATTATAGCAAAAGAAATGCCAGCAATTAAGAAATGATGATCATGAAATTATGTATAATTTTTATACTTCGCCCCCTGGCTGCTTCCCCGTTTCCCCGGCCAAACCCGCCCGGCAGAGTTGACGGGGGCAAAACCGGGGAAAAATTAGCCGGAAACAAATGTAAAATTTTTATTCCTGACGATTGCGTTGCTCCCCCGGTACCGGAAATAAAAGTGTATACAAATTATACAATTGCTCATCCGGCCGATATAATTTATAAACACTTTTACTCTCCCCGACTCCGGCAAAGCCCAAAAATTAATGGCACATTTTTTGCAATTGATAATACATTGAAAATTATAAATTGGGGGGTGATTAAAAAAACGAAGGAATAATGATCTGGAAATCGAGCGGAAAAAACAACTCATTGCTGACTTTTTGAACAGGGCGGATATCTTGCAGTTCAAGTACTGTAAAATCGCAGCCGTAAATCAATCTGCCGCTTAATTGGGGGTGCTGAAAAATGAGCGTTTATAAACCATACTGGGACCCGGAAATCGAAACCATGCCGAGGGAAAAATTAAAAGCCTACCAGCTGGAACTTTTGCGGAAAACCCTGGAATTATGCTCTAATCAATCTCCGTACTACAAAAAAGCCTTTGCCGAAGCCGGCGTAAAGCCGGACGACTTAAAAAGCCTGGAAGACATCAAAAAGTTCCCCACCATCGATAAAAATGTTTTAAGGGAAAGGCAGGTGGCCGCCCCCGACTTCGGTGACCTGGTGTGCGTCCCGGAAGAGGAAATTGTCTATATCTCCGTTTCCAGCGGATCGACCGGGGTGCCGACGGCTTCGCCCTTTACCGCCAGGGATTTTGAGGATTTTCAGGATTTTGAGGCGCGCCTTTTCTGGTCCTCGGGTATGCGCCCCACCGACCGCTACTGCCACGCGCTTAACTTCACCCTTTTCGTCGGTGGCCCCGACGTCATCGGCGCGCAAAAGGTCGGCGCCCTGTGCATTTGGGCGGGAACCATCCCTTCCGAACGGCTGCTGGCCATTTTCAAGCAATGGAAGCCCACCATCACCTGGACGACGCCGTCTTACGCCTGGTACCTGGGTGAAACGGCCAAATTACAGGGATACGACCCGAAAAAAGACTTCAACCTTAAAAAAATCTTTGTGGCCGGCGAACCGGGCGGCTCGATTCCGGAAACGAGGGAGCAGATTGAAGCCCTCTGGGGCGTAGATTTATACGATTACTACGGCCTGTCCGATATTTTCGGCGCCTGCGCCGGGATGTGCGAAAAGAAAGAGGGGCTGCACTGGGCGGGAGACCACATCCTGGTCGAAGTTATCGATCCCGACACGGGCGAAGAGGTTCCCGAAGGAGAGCGCGGGGAACTGGTCTTAACCTCCCTGAAAAAAGAAGCCAGGCCGCTGATCAGGTTCCGCACGGGCGATATCGTTTCCTGCACCACCGAACCATGCTCCTGCGGCCGGACCCACCTGCGCCTGCACGGCATCCACGGCCGCCTGGACGATATGTTGATTATCAGGGGAGTGAACGTGTTCCCCAGCGACATTGAAATGGTTGTCCGGAAAAACAACGATTTGACCGGCGAATACAGGCTGGTG
>JBFMBG010000052.1:0-25487 GCA_040755215.1 Bacillota bacterium
CGCGCTTTAAAGACAAATATTTGGAACGCATTCCCCTGGGGCGCTTCGCCGACCCGGAAGAGGTGGCCCCGGTGGTGGTCTTCCTGGCTTCCGACGGCGCCCGGTACATTACCGGCCAAACGATCTGCGTCGACGGCGGGATGGTTATGCTCTAAAGTTAGGGGGAGGGGAAAAGATGCCGAGGGATGTGGCCATTATTGGCGTGGGGCAGACGAAATTTGCGCGGAATTACCAGGGGTCGCTCCGGGAAATGGTCTTTGAAGCCTTTGCCGAAGCCTTGCGGGACGCCGGGATTACCGCGCGGGAGATCGGCGCTTCCCTCGTCTGTTCGGCGCCGGAATACGACAAGCAGCGCAGCCCGGCGGGCCTGCTCGCCGAATACCTGGGCTTGAATCCGCAGCCCACCTTTGTGCTGGAAAATATCTGCGCCTCCGGAACGACCGGGGTGCGGGTGGGGTATTCGCTGATCAAAGCGGGACTGCACGATGTGGTGGCGGTGATCGGCTTCCAAAAAATGTCCGAAATATCCTCAGCGGAGTCGCAGGAGCGGATGGGCCGGGGGGCGGACATCATGTGGGAAGCGCCCTTCGGGAGCATGATGCCGGCCTATTACGCCATGCATGCCCAGGCCCACTTTGCCCGGTACGGCACCACGGAGGAAGACCTGGCCCTGATCCGGGTCAAGGCTTCCAAATACGGGACTTTGAACGAACGGGCCGTTTTCCGCAAAGAGCTCACCGTCGAGCAGTGCTTGAGCGCCGCGGTGGTTTCCAGCCCGCTGAAGGTGTACGACTGCTGCGCCAACGCCGACGGGGCCTCCTGCCTCATTCTGGCCGGCGCCGAACGGGCCAAAGCAATTTCCGCCAGGCCCGTCTGGATTTTGGGGCTGGGAGCCGCTTCGGAAACCATGAGCCTGACCGGGCGGGAGGCTCTGGACGGGCTGCGGGTAACCCGCCTGGCCGCCCGCGAAGCCTACCAAATGGCCGGTGTTAATCCCGGGGATATCGATGTGGCGGAAGTGCACGACTGCTTCACCATTGCCGAGTTGATGGCCTACGAAGACCTGGGCTTTGCCGAACCGGGCAAGGGCGTGGAATTGATCCGCGACGGCCAGACCTACATCGGCGGCCGGATTCCGGTGAACGTGGACGGCGGCCTGTTGTCCAAGGGACACCCCATCGGTGCCACGGGGGGCTCCCAGGTGCGCACCATCGTTTTACAGCTGCGCGGCGAAGCCGGCCCCATGCAGGTGCCGGGAGCCGAGGTGGGCCTGGTGCAAAACATCGGCGGGGTGGGCATCTACAGCAACGTGATCATTCTGGGGAGGTAGGGCAGCGTGGGGTTTGAAAAATTCGGACGGAAAAGCTACACCGCGCAGACCAAAGTGGCGGAGTTTGTGGATAAGCTGGCCAGAGGAGAGATTTGCGCCACCCGGTGTGTAAGGTGCCGGCAGATTTATTTTCCCCCGCGGGCGGACTGCGCCGGCTGCCTGAACAGCAGCATGGAATGGGTGAAAATTCCCGAAAGGGGGAAGCTGGTCAGCTACACCCGGGTCCATTACGCCCCGGCGGGATTTGAGGCGGACGCGCCCTACACCCTGGCCCTGGTGGATTTCGGGGAGGTGAAAGTATTCGGCCGGTTGAGCAGCGCCGTGGAGGAATCCGGGATCAAGGCGGGCCTGGAAGTAAAACCGGCGGTGCTCACCACGCCGGACGGGCAGTTGACTTACGAATTTGTTCCGGTATGACAATCTTTTACTTTGCATAAATTTCCGCCAAATAACAAGCGAAAAAAGGAGGAATTTGTTCATGGATCTCTACAAATGGCCGCGCCAGACCGACGTCAAAGATCACGACCTTTTCGGGGACGAGTTTTTCGGGACCGAACCGCCGTGTGTGGTATATGAAAAAAGGCCCGTTTTAGACCCGGCGGGCAACCCGGTGGAAGGACTGTACAGCGCCTGGATCATTCTCAATAACCCGGCCCAGTACAATTCCTATACCACCGAAATGGTCAAGGGTGTGATTGCCGGTTTCAACAAGGCTTCCATGGACCGTTCGGTGACGGTGGTAGTGTTTACCGGCACCGGGGACAGGGCCTTTTGCACCGGCGGCAACACCAAGGAATATGCCGAGTATTATTCCATGAATCCGTCCGAGTACGCCCTGTATATGGATCTGTTCAACGGCATGGTGGACGCCATCCTGAACTGCAAAAAGCCGGTGATCTGCCGGGTCAACGGGATGCGGGTGGCCGGCGGGCAGGAAATCGGCACGGCCTGCGACCTCACCATCGCTTCCGACCTGGCTGTTTTCGGACAGGCCGGGCCGCGGCACGGTTCCGCCCCGGTGGGCGGCGCCACCGACTTCCTTCCCTGGTTTTTGGGGATGGAGCGGGGAATGTGGAGCTGTATTTCCTGCGAAATGATCAGTGCCTACAAAGCGATGCTCTGGGGGTTGATTATCAAGGCCGTCCCGGTTTTAAAGCTGGACGGGAACTTCATCTGCAACCCCCAGGTAGTAACGGACAAATTTGTGGAGAACGGGCAGATTGTTTACGGCGATTTTGTCACCGGGGCAGCAGCCAGGGAAGCAAAAGAAAAACTGCAGGCGGCCACCGTAGACTTCTCGCTTCTGGACGCCGAGGTGAACAACATCATCTGGAAGTTTACCAACCTGTTCCCGCACTGCCTGATGATGTCCATTGACGGAGTCCGGGCCAAGAAGAAGTTCTTCTGGGACCAGGCCAAGCTGCCCAACCGTCACTGGCTGGCCGCGAACATGATGAGCGAGGCCTACCTGGGCTTCAATGCGTTCAATACCAAGAAGCTCACCGGCAAAGACGTCATCGACTTTATTGAATACAGACGGCAGATTGCCCAGGCAAAACCGTTTACCCAGGAGCTCGTCGACGCCGTAATGGCGCCGCGCATTGAGAAGTGAGAGGCGGGAAGTGGGAAGTGAGATTTTAAAATTCTCACCTCCCACTTCTCACATCAAATTCCCACCTTCCACTTCTCACATCCCACTTCCCAGAAAGGGGGTAGCCATTTGGCTTACCAGTTTTTAAAGACTGGCACGGCGGAGGGGCTGATCGAAATCAAGCTGGACCGGCCCCCGCTGAATGTATTGACCATTCCCATGATGGAGGAGCTTGTTTCCGCTTTCCGGTGGGCCAAAGCGGAACCGGGGGCGTTAATCCTGCTGTCGGCGGAAGGGAAGGCCTTTTCGGCGGGCGTGGACGTGGCCGACCACACGCCGGACAAGGTCGAGGCAATGATCGACGTCTTCGACCGGATTTTCTTAACCATGGCGGAAATCGACAAGCCCATCGCGGCGGCAGTGAACGGGGCGGCTTTGGGCGGCGGTTACGAGCTGGTGCTGGCCTGCGACCTGGTGGCGGCTTCGGAAAAAGCCCGGTTCGGCCAGCCGGAAATTACCGTGGGCGTTTTTCCGCCGCTGGCCTGCTACTTTTTACCGCGCCTGTTGAGCTGGCCCCTGGCCATGGAACTGCTGCTCGGCGGGGAGGTTTTCGACGCCGCCCGGGCCGCGCAGCTGGGCCTGGTGAACAGGGTGTTGCCGCCGGAGAACTTTGCGGACGGAGTTCGCGAGTATCTTCGGAAATTTACGGCGTTGAGCCCGGTGGTTCTGGCCCTGACCAAGAAAGCCGCAAAGATGGGGTTGAATAAAGATTTCGCGGGCGGCCTGAAAGAAATCGACCGGATTTATCTGCAGGAGCTGATGCAGACCAAAGATGCCGTAGAGGGCCTGCAGGCCTTCCTGGAAAAGCGCAAACCGGTGTGGCAGGGTAAGTGAAATCGGTCGTCGGTCGTCAGAGGTCGGACATCGGAAGAATATATTAGGAAATTTAAACAGCCCGACGTAAGTTAAGTGCCAGGCACTTAACTTAATGGCAGAAAGCCATTTTCAGAGGATAAACGCTATTTTCGAGGAAGAGGAGGTAATGATCATGGGTATGCCTGCAAAGATTGAAACCTGGCAAATGGTGGAGCCGGGGAAGCTTGCGCGCACCAGCATCGACGTTCCCGAGTTGAAGCCCGGCGAAGCGCTGGTGGAGATCGCCGGCTGCGGCGTCTGCCACACGGACGTCAGTTATTTTTACGACGGCGTACCGACGGTGACCAGGCCGCCGCTTACCCTGGGCCACGAAATCTCCGGCCGGGTCGTCGTTGGAGACGAAAAGCTGATCGGCAAAGAAGTAATCATTCCCGCGGTGATGCCCTGCAACAACTGCCCCATCTGCGCTTCCGGGCGGGGCAACCGCTGCCTGAAACAGGCCATGCCGGGAAACAGCCTGGGTATTTACGGAGGGTTTTCCAGTCATATTCCCGTGCCGGCCGCCGATCTCTGCGTGGTTGAGGATAGAAAAGGGATGCCCTTAGAGCAACTGGCCGTGGTGGCCGACGCCATTACTTCCCCGTACCAGGCGGCAAAAAGGGCGGACATTCAACCGGGCGACGTGGTGGTGGTCATCGGCGCCACCGGCGGCATCGGCGTTTACATGACGCAAATCGCCTCCGTCATGGGCGCCGCTGAAGTAATCGCCATCGCCCGGAACAAGGAAAAGCTGGAGCGCTCCCTCCAGTACGGGGCCACCTACGCCATCAGCACCCTGGACAAGAGCGTGAAAGACGTCCGGGACGAGTTCCGGAGCTACGCCAAGGGAAAGAAGCTGCCCTCCTGGGGCCTTAAGATATTTGAATGCACCGGCTCCAAAATGGGTCAGGAGATCGGCCTGGAGCTGCTTACCTTCGTCAGTAAGTTAATTGTCGTGGGTTACGGCACCGCCAGGGTGGAATACATGCTTTCCCGCCTGATGGCCTTTGACGCCGAGATCATCGGCACCTGGGGCTGCCTGCCGAAATACTATCCGGAAGTCCTGCAAATGGTCCTGGACGGAAAAATTAAAGTGGAACCGTTTGTGGAGGTCCGGCCCATGAGCCGGCTGGAAGAGGCCCTGAAAGCTTCCCACTCCGGGGCCTTAATGAAAAGGATTGTGCTGACACCGGATTTTTAAGGGCAGGCCCGCCGTTCGATTTGCCAGGAGCGACATATGCTTAGGGCTGGTAACGAAACACGGCGCAGGTGAGGTCAGCGAACCGGCAGCGCGAAACGCGCAGATAAAATGATGATCAGAAACTGGCATAAACTCCTGATCGCTTAGGAGGCAATAAAATTAATGTACTACGCGCATTTTGCAGCGCTGCCTGGTTCGCTCCGAACCAAGCCGATGTTTCGTCAGCACGGAGCATCGGAGCGACGGCAAACGAACGGCGGGCATAGAGTTTAATTTGTTGCTCAGTTCCCGTTGGGTAAAGAATTACAGATTTTTTCGAGAAACAATGTTAGAATAAATCAACCCGTCGGCTTGCTTTTTTCTTGACCCGCACTGATGATTGAGCCGGAAAAATGATTATCCAGGATAGGGAAGGAATTGGGGAAGATGGGGAAATCGGAAAAGGTCAAACGTTTGCGGGAGATCTTTTATCCGGAGAGTATTGCCGTTTTAGGTGTCAGCGATTCCCCGCAGCGGGTGGGCTTTAATCTTTTCGAAAGTATTCTTAACGGGAGGTTTGCCGGCCGGGTTTACCCCGTCCACCCCCGCCTGGAAACGGTGCTGGGGCAAAAGGTTTACCATTCCCTGGCCGAGGTTCCGGACAAGGTGGACCTGGCCGTGATTGCCTTAAACGAGCGGGCTACCCTGGAGGCCCTGAAGGAGTGCGGGGCAAAAGGGGTAAAAGGGGCGGTTTGCGTGGCCGGGGGTTACCGGGAGGTCGGCGACGACGGCACGGTTTTGGAGGAGGAACTGCGCCGGGCGGCCCAGCAGTATGGAGTGTCCTTGATCGGGCCCAACACCCTGGGTTTTATCAATAACGACGCCGGCCTGTACGTCACTTTCTACCCAATGCAACTGCCGAAAGGAAAAGTTTCTTTTGTCTGCCAGAGCGGCGGGGTGGGGCTGACCTTTATGCACCAGGCGGCCGACGCCGGCCTGGGTTTAAACAAATGGATCGGGGTAGGTAACCGGAGCACCTTTGAATTTGCTGATTACCTGGCCTTTTTGGGCGAAGACGAGTCGACTGCGGTGATCGGCCTTTTCGTGGAAGGCACCGAAGACGCCGCGGAAATGGTGCGGGTCGCCGGCGGCCTGGCGAAACCGGTGGCGGTTTATAAAATCGGCCGCTCCGAAGAAATTAATTACGCCGCTCTCACCCACACGGGCACCATGGCCGGTTCCTACCGGGTTTACCGGGACATCTTCCGCCAGTTCGGGCTTTATCCGGTAGATAGCCTCCTGGAGATGGTCGCCTGTCTGCAGGGCCTGGCCTTTGCCCCGCTGCCGGCGGGAAACCGGATCGGCATCCTCACCCATACGGCGGGGCCGAGCATTGTGGCGGCCGATCAGCTGCTCTGCCGGGGATGCGTCCTTCCCGCCTTCGCGGAACACACCCTGGAAGGGGTACGGAAGCTGACCGGACCAAACCCGCCCTTCGTGTTGAAAAATCCTCTGGACGTGGCCGGGATGGGGTTTCTTGCCGAGGTGTATGGAGAATATCTCGCCCTGGTGGCCAGGGACCCCAACGTCGACCTGGTGCTGGCCGTTTACTGCCAGCACAAGAACTGGCCTTTCCCCACGCCGCAAATTATCCGCGTAAAAGAAGAAACAGGCAAGCCAGTGATTGCCTGCTACGCCTCCCGCCGCAGCCTGTGCGAAGAAGACCGCCGCTTATTGCAAGGGCGCGGCATTCCCTTGCTGACCACCCCCGAAGAGGCGGCCTGGGCGGCGGCCGCCCTCGTCGCCCGTACCGCGGAACTGCAAAGGAGGGGATTGCAAAAATGAACCCTGGAGATCTCCTCAAGAAAGTGAAGGAGGAGGGACGCACCTTCCTTCTGGAGGACGAAACTAAAGAAGTTCTGGAGGCGGCGGGCATCCCCACCACCCGGTGCTACCGGGTGGCCACCCCCGAGGAAGCCATCAAGAAGGCCGCCGAAATCGGTTACCCGGTGGTGTTAAAAATTGCTTCACCGCAAATCCCGCATAAATCGGACGCCGGGGGAGTAGCGCTAAACCTGTCCACGGAAGAAGAGGTAGCAGGCGCGTTTGAGAGGCTGCTCGACGTGAGACGGCGGTACGATTCCGGGGCGGGCGTGGTGGTTCAAAAAATGGCCCGGCCGGGGCGGGAACTGATCGCCGGAATCACCGCCGATAAGCATTTCGGGCCCGTCATTATGCTCGGACTGGGCGGCATCTTCACCGAAATCCTGCAGGACACCGTCTACCGGCTCCTGCCGATTACCGATCGCAACGCGCAGGAGATGATCGCCTCCCTGAAAAGCTACCCCCTCCTGACCGGCTACCGGGGGCAGGAACCGGTGGACCTGGACGCCTTGCGGCAGGTGCTCCTGAAACTTTCCGGGCTGGTCGAGGCTTACCCGGAAATCAAAGAACTCGACCTCAACCCGCTGACGGGTTACGCCGCGGGGGTTCTGGTCCTTGACGCACGCTTGATTCTAAAATAACCCCAATTTCATTCTGGGAATTAAATTTTTCACTCTTTTGAGGGATTTCTTAAAAAGACCTTTATTTTAATTCTGTAGGAATTTTCCTTTTTCTGCCTTCCAGATATGGAATAAAAAGGAGTGACTCTCCATGAAGCGGAATAAATAAAGGCGCAAAGGCACAAAGGCACAAAGGGAAATGTACCAGGAAGATTAACTTTGTGCCTTTGTGCCTGGGAAACTTTGTGCCTGATCTTTAATTTAAAATTTAGAGAAGAAATACCCTTTCTGGAGGCGATCTTTTTGTCTTCTGCCTTGGGTCATGAGCAGAGTATTGTCGAAGCTGGAGAAGGCCGCGTGCTGCCGGAAAGCCGCTCCCGGGAAGACGATTTTCGGCATGATTTTACCCGGATGATTCTCGAGAATATGAATGACGGTCTGACCGTGCTAGACGGAAACGGCAAGATCGAGTTCGTTAACCGGAGGCTTTGCGAGATGTTGGATTACCGTCCGGATGAGTTAATCGGCCGGGACTGGTGGTTTATTATTTACCCTCAGGATATTCCGGTGGTGCAGGCCCAAATCGAGCGGCGCAAACAGGGGGAGGCCGGCCGGTACGAGTGCAGGCTCTTGCGCCGGGACGGCCGGGAGATTCTTTGCCTGTTCAGTGCAGCGCGCCGGTCGGGGCCGAATGGTGAATACCAGGGCAGCATTACCATCATGACCGACATTACCCGGATCAAGCTCATGGAGCAGGAACTGCGGGCCTCCGAGGAAAAATACAAAACGATTATGAAAAATTCCAGCGACGGAATGCTCATTTACCGGAGTTCAGATTACAGATTCGTTGAAGTCAACCAGGCCCTGGCCGACATGCTGGAACGGACGGTGGAAGAGTGTTTGCAGCTGACGGTTCCCGATACTCTACATCCTGAATCCAGGGCCATGGTTATGGATTACGTAAAGAGGCGGGCGCAGGGAGATCCCACCGTACCCACCCATTACGTTCTGACGGCCCTGACGAAGAGCGGCAAAAAACGTTACTGGCATATGGGCGTGAGCCGGTTGGACTGGAAGCCCGGTTACGTTTCGACGATCATGCGGGATATCACCGAGATCAAGCAAATGGAAGAGGATCTGCGCCGGCAGAACCGGGCGCTCCAGGAGAAATTAAGGGAGACCACGCTGCTGCGGAAGAAGCTCTCCCGGTACCAGGAGGAGATCAAGCAACTGCTCAAGCGCACCATGGAAATTGAAGAAAAAAGCCGGCGGCGCCTGGCCGTCGAGCTGCACGACGGAGCTGTGCAGGAAATTACCAGCGCCCTGCACCGGATCAAAATCTGCCGGATACTGCTCGAAAAAGACCCGGCCGGGGCCCGGGCGGAAATGGCCGTCATGGAGGAGAACCTGCGGCGCGGCATGCAGGAGTTGCGGCGGATTATCTTCAATCTGCGCCCTTTAAGTCTGGACGTTTTGGGGCTGTTGTCCACGCTCAAGGACTACCTGAAGAAATTCGAACGGGAAACGGGGATCGGGGTGACCCTCAAGGTTTCCGGACCGGAGAGGGACCTGCCTCCCGAGCGGGCGGCGGGGGTCTTCCGGATTGTCCAGGAGGCCCTGCACAACGTGAAGAAGCATTCCGGGGCGGACAGAGTAACGGTTACCCTGGTTTACCGGCCGGAACGTCTGCGGATCACAGTCAAAGACAACGGCTGCGGTTTTTCCCGGGAGGACGAGGTGCGGGCCATCAAAAACGGCCGCGCCGGCCTGCTGGGCATGAAGGAGCGGACCCAGCTGTTGTCCGGTAAACTCCGGGTGACGGGCGTTCCGGGGAAGGGAACGCGGGTGGCCTTCAGTATTCCTTTGCCGGAAAGGGTGGTTGCCGGTGAACAAAATAAAAGTGCTTATTGTTGACGATCATCCCGTGGTTCGCCAGGGTATCCGGCGCATCCTGGAGATGGAAAGCGACGTGGAGGTCGTCGGGGAAGCGGGAAACGGCCGGCAGGCGCTTGCGGGCGCGGCCGCCCTGCAGCCGGACGTGGTTCTTCTGGATATCTCCATGCCCGGCCTGGACGGCATTGAAGTGGCCCGCCGGCTCAAGCAAACGTGCCCGGAAACCAGGGTGATCGTCCTGACGGTCCACGAGCAGGAGCAGTTTTTGTTTCAGGCGGTGCAGGCCGGGGTGGACGGGTATTTATTAAAGGATCTGCCCGAGGCGGAACTGGCGGTAGTCATCCGGAAGGTCAGCCAGGGGCATTCCGTGCTTGATCCCGCCATGACCCGGCCTCTCTTGCGGGAATTCAGCGCCCTGGCGAAAAGCCGCGTCCGGCGCCAGAACTTCCTGACGGAAAGGGAGATCGAAGTTCTGCATCTGTTGGCCCAGGGATTAACCAATAAAGAAATCGCCGGGATCTTACACGTCAGCGACTCCACCTTAAAGCGGGTGGTTCGGGCGGTCTGCCGGAAGCTCCGGGTCGACAGCCGCCCCCGGGCCGTCGCCGAAGCCCGGGCCCGGGGGATCATTTAGCCCGAAGAACCTTGCGGTTAGATGAATCTTTTAAATTTTAAGTTCCCGTTTCAAAATTTTCCCGGTGGGGTTTTTGGGCAGTTCTTTCCGGAATTCCACCGCCCGGGGAGCTTTATAAGCGGCCAGCCGTTCCTTGCAGTAGGTAATGATTTCTGTTTCGTCGGTCACCGCATCTGGTTTTAAAACGATAAACGCTTTGGGGATTTCGCCTTTGATTGGATCGGGGACTCCCAGCACCGCAGCTTCCAGTACGGCCGGGTGGGTGTACAGGACTTCTTCCACCTCCCGGGGGTAAACGTTGTAACCCCCGCAAATCAGCATGTCCTTTTTGCGGTCGACGATGTAAATGTAACCGTCTTCGTCTTTTTTTCCGAGATCGCCGGTGTGGAACCAGTCACCGGTGAAGGCTGCAGCGGTAGCTTCGGGCATTTCCCAGTAGCCCTTGAACACCCCGGGCCCCCTGACGACAATTTCACCAACTTCTCCTGCCGGAACTTCCCGGTTATTTTCGTCAACAATTTTTACTTCCCAGGTATCCGCGGGCAGGCCGACGGAACCGGGCTTGCCGTGTCCAAGCCGCCCGTAAGTGCAGGTGGAACTGGTTTCGGTGGATCCGTAACATTCGCAGAAACCAACCCCGAAAGTTTCTTCAATCTGGGGGATGTATTCGGCGGGCATGGCCGCCCCGGCCGACTGGGCAAACCGCCAGGAGCGCAGGTCGTATTTTTCCGGCGCGGTGCGGTAGGCTTCGAGCATGAAAATGTACATTGTGGGCACACCGGCGAAGTGGGTAACCCGGCAACGGGAAATGAGCTCTAAAGCTTTGTCCGGGAAAAAGCGCGGCATGGTGACCACCGTCGCCCCTTTGTACATTGGCCCCAGCACCGTAAGGACGAAAAAGATGTGGCAGAAAGGGGTGCCGGTTAAAAAGCGGTCCTGGTCGTTGATGTGCAGGGTATAGCAGGCGTTCAGTTCCGCGTTGGCGTAAAAATTGCCGTGGGTGAGCATGGCCCCCTTCGGCTGGCCGGTGGTACCGGAAGTGTAAAGAATGGTGACGACGTCGTCGGGATTACATTCGGCTGCCGCCAGTTCAGCCGGTTCAGAGTGCAGGAGATCGGAATAAGAGAGGGCGCCGGGGATAGCGTGTTCCCCCACCAGGATCAATTTTTCTAAAAAAGGCAGCCTGTCCCAAACATTGACAACGTATCTGCCTGCTTCCGCGGCCGCCGCCACCAGCACCTTAGCCCGGCAGTTGTTTAAGATGTAAACGATCTCATTGCTTTTAAACATGATATTGAAGGGTACGGCGATGGCCCCGATCCTGGCCGCCGCAAAGTACGTAACCAGGTATTCCGGGGAATTAGGCAGGTAAATGGCTATCCGGTCGCCCTTTTGCACCCCCTGTCTTAGCAAGGCGTTGCCCAGCTGGTTGACCCGGCGGCAAAACTCCTGCCAGGTGAACGTTTCCGTTTCGGAGATTACCGCCGGGAAATGAGGAATTCGCCGCACATTTTTGTCCAGGATCTGGGTCAGGTTCATTCACGTTCTTCCTCCCGTGATCAAATTCGTTGCGAAAACGCAAAGGACACCGGGGCAGAAAAATCAAATTTTTTGTTGTTATAGAAATTTGTTCTGAAAGGAAATGTTCCCTTTGTCTGCAGAGGTTCAAAGAAGCGTCAATCCGGGCCAAAAATCCGGGCGTCGAAAAAAGACGGATTTATTGGCGGGATTATCTTGAATTCAAAAGTAAGGCTGCCCTCTTGTTCATATCTTCCGTTTTCGATAAAAGGTTTAAAAAACTTGAACCTTTTTGAACCACTTTTGAACCCGTCGAGAGGCAGGAAAAATTTTAATTCCTCCGAACTTTTAAATAAATAAATAAATACAGGAAAACTTCTAAATATGTTTGCCCGGGCTCATTTCTTCCTTAATCGTCCGGAAATTCAGAAAGGGGAAAACAGCAAAGAAGAAGGGGGGTTTTGAAAAAAGAATATTTGGCGGCTTTTTGGGCGCGAAAGATTTCATTTTCTAAAAACAATTTCAGAGGGAGGTTTTTGAACGAATGAAAAAAAGGGCTTTGCCAACCTGGACATTTCTTTTTCTGGCAGTTTTTTTGGTTACTTTGGCGGCGGCTGGTTGCGGCAAACAGGGAGGACAGCCGCAAAAAGCGGGAGAAAAGACAGCGCAACCGGTTATCCTGGGAGTGCCTACAGCTCTTGGTTCCATCGAGGGGGCCGATTCCCTGCGGGCAGTGCAACTGGCCGTAGATGAGATTAATGCCCAGGGAGGGGTTTCGGTAGGCGGGGTAAAGCGGCCGCTGGAGGTGGTTTCCATTGATACGCGGGAGCACGAACCGGGGATACCAACCCACGATGCTCTGGCGGCCCTGGAAAAGCTTATTACTGAAAAGAAACCCAACGCCATTGTGGTTGGGGCTTTCCGTTCGGAAGTCCTGCTGTCCTCCATGGATCTTATCGCCAGGTACAAGATCCCCTACATCACCTCCATTGCCATGACTCCCGAGTTCGAGAAAAAAATAGAGGGGGACTACGGCAAGTATAAGTATATGTTCCGGACCTGTTTGAATTCGCCCTATTTAGTCAGCAACCTGATCAAGACCATGGAATTTGCCGGGAAGAAGTTTGGTTTCAAAAAGGTCTACTTTGTTCACCAGGATGTTCTGTGGGCAAAAGCAACCGTCGGTGCGTTAAGCAAATGGGCCGGCGAAAACGGCTGGGAAGTGGTGGGTCAAGATACCTACCCTACGGGCGCCGCGGACTTTTCTTCCTCGCTGAACAAAGCAAAGGCGGGAGGGGCCCAGTTGCTCGTTCCCATTTTCGACATGCCCCAGTCTGGCGTCCTGGTCAAGCAGGCCCGGGCCATGCAGGTGCCGGCCCTCATCCTGGGCTTTATCAGCCCGGTGGCTCCCGGAACGGCCTGGAAAACCTTCGAGGGAGAAGTAGAGGGCATGGTCAACTTCCTCTTTGAGATCGGGCCGATGCCGGTCAAGGCGGTTCCGAAATCGGTGCAGTTTAACGAAAATTACGGAAAGAAGTACGGTGAAGAGCTCCGGCAGAAGTTAAGCGGCCACGGTCCAGGACCTTCCTACGACGCTGTTTACGTTCTGGCCGCCGCCATCGAGCGGGCCGGCAGCCTGGATCCGGACGCACTGGTGGCAGCCCTGGAGAAAACAGACCTGGACGGCGTAATCGGCAAGATCAGATTTAATAAGGATCATCAGGTGGTTTACGGCGTGAACCCGAAAGAAACAGCGATCAGTTCGGCTTTTCAGTGGAAGGCCCCGGGGGTAAGGGTACCGGTATTCCCCGAGACTGCGGCGGAAGGAGAAATTGAGCTGCCCCCATATATGAAGAAATAACTGGCGGGTGGATTCGGGTTTAAATCCGGCACCGGATGCCGGTCGTCTTGATCTGCGTGAATTGTGGAGGGGCGGCCCTGTTTACAGGGAACGCTCCTCACTTAAAATCCGGGAGAGGTGAAAAATGGAAGGAAGTTTGGTCAGCGTCCTGATCTATGGAATGGTCAACAGCGCGGTTTTAATGCTGACTTCTTTGGGTTTCAGCCTGACCTTCGGGTTGAGCGGGGTGGCCAATTTTGCCCACGGCGGGCTTTATCTTGTTGCCGGCTATATGACCTGGATATTTATGCACAACATGGGTTTACCTTTTTTGCCGGCCGCGCTTTTCTCCATAGTCATTGTTGGGCTTATCGGGGCGGTCATCTACCGCCTGATTTTGATGCCCGTCCGGGGGATCGTTTTGTCGGAAGTGATTGCTACTTTTGCGGTGGGTGTGGCAATACTTGAATTTTTCCGGTGGCGGGGTTTTGTGACGTATGAGTTTAACCTTCCCCCTTTTCTAAAGGGAGGCATTGCCATTGCCGGCGTGAATGTGGACTACCAGCGGATTTTGATCATCGTCATCGGAACCGGTTTGGCTGCCTTTCTATGGTTTTTTTCCCACCATACGAAAACCGGCCTGGCTTTGCGGGGAATGGCCCAGGACGAATACACGGCTTTATCTTTAGGGATTGAGTCCGACTGGGCAGCCGGCTTAAGCCTGGCTTTGGGCTCGGCCCTGGCGGCGGTGGCAGCCCTGGTGATTTTGCCTTTGGGACTTATTTCGATCAATATTGGCTATGATGTACTGCTGATCGCTCTGGCCGTATCGGTTTTGGGAGGTCTGGAAAGCACCGCCGGGTTGATCGTGGCGAGTCTTATTCTGGGCTATGCCGTAGTGGCCACAAGCACTTACCTTGGTCCGCAATGGTCGGAGGTAGTTTACCTGGCGGCGATCGTGCTGGGCCTGGCGATTAAACCGTCGGGATTATTCGGCAAGTTCAAAGAACTGGAGGAGAGGGTTTAATGGCGAAGACGGCTTACCGGAAAGAAAGGGTGGACCGGGGGATCAAGGCCAGGACCGACGATATCTTTGCCCTTTCTTCGTTTCGGGAGATCCTCTACCTGGTCCTGCCCCGCCTGTTGGTGATTCTTTTTTTGCTGCCCCTTCCGTTGTTCTTGGGGACTTACTGGCAAAAGGTCATGCTCATCACCCTGATCATAGCCCTTTTGGCCGTGAGCTGGGACCTGCTGGCTTCCGTGGGGCTGGTCTCCCTGGGGCAGGCGCTCTTTTTCGGGGTAGGTGGCTACCTGGCTGGTTTTTTTAGTACGCGCTGGGGCTGGCCCCCCCTTTTTACCATCCCGGCGGCAACTCTAACCGGCGCCGTTTTCTGCACCTTGTTATTGTACCCCGTTTTAAGATTGCGGGGGATCTACTTTGGGTTGATTACCTTTGCCTTACCTTTATTATTTATGCGCGTGATTGAAGCGACTAAGATTCTGGGGGGGACGGAGGGTTTAAGCTCTTTACCGCCCTTGCCGGAAATCACTGTTGAGCTTTACATCCTGATCGTGGTTGCGTTGGGGTGTGTTTTCGGCTTCCGGAGGATGTTTGATACCGACTACGGCCTGGTCTTGAAAGCGCTTCGCGACAACGACCGTTCGGTGGAGGCAGGCGGAATCAACGTCCAGTGGTACAAAGCCCAGGCTGTGTTTCTGGCGGCCCTGCCGGCGGCTTTTGCCGGTGCCTTTTTGACCCACCATTACCAGTTTGTGGGTATGCCGGCCTTTGCCCTGGACTACTCTATTTTACCTCTGACCAGTGCGATCCTCGGAGGAATCGGTTCTTTTGCCGGAGCCATGCTGGGCGCCTTTATCCTGGTCCCGCTTTCCGAGGTGCTGCGCGCCTTCGGCACCTTGAGGGTGGTCATCTATTCCGTCGTTCTGGTCATTTTTGTTGTCGGCCTGCCGGAGGGAATTTTTCACTATCTCCAGCGAAAATACCACCAGTTTGAGCGGCTGGTCCCGATGGAGGAGGTTAGCGATGGAGCAAGAGCCGATCTTAAAGGTTAGTGATCTATCCAAGAGCTTTGGCGGGGTTAAGGCGGTGGACGGCGTCAGCTTTACTTTGCGGGCGGGCGAAACTTTCGGCATTATCGGGCCGAACGGTTCGGGAAAAAGCACCCTCATTAACCTGATTACCGGTTTTGTCAAGCCTGACAGCGGACGGGTCTTTTTCCGCGGGAGGGAAATTACCGGCATCCCTCCCTACCAGGCGGTGACGCTCGGGATCGCCCGCAGTTTTCAGATGGCCAGGCCCTTTTACAACCTGACCGTTTATAAGAACCTGGTTATCCCTTTGTATTCTCCCCGGGCGAAAAGACTGAAAGGGGGAAAATACGGGGACCGGGACGAGGTGGCCATTCACCTTTTGGAGGAAGTGGGGTTTGAGCGGGATTCACTTGTCCCCTACAAGCTGGCCGGCACCCTTCCCCACGGTTACCTGAAAAGGCTGGAACTGGCCCGCTGCCTGGCTCTCGAACCGGATTTAATCATCCTGGATGAATTATTTTCGGGAATGAGCATGTCGGAAGTGGCCGGTATCCTCCCCCTCCTCGAGAAGATCAGCGCCGAGGGAAAAACGTTGATTATGGTTGAGCACAGGCTGAAAGAGCTGTTCAGGGTGGTTAAAAGAGTGATCGTTTTGAATTTCGGGCGGAAGATTGCGGAAGGAACCCCCGAAGAGGTGATGGGCAGCCCGGAAGTAAAAGAAGCGTATTTAGGAGGCGAGGTGGCCGAAGGTGCTGGAAGTTAAAAACCTGATCGTTTTTTACGAGAACGCCCTTGCCCTCAATGATTTAAGCCTGTCCGTGCGGCCGGGGGAAGTGGTGGGCGTTTTTGGCTCCAACAGCGCCGGGAAAACCACTTTGTTGAACACCATTGCCGGTCTGACGTGGCACCTGAAACACCGGGAGCTGCGGAAGGGCGGTCAGCGGATCACCATTGCGGGGGAAATTAAGTTTGCCGGCGAGGAGATCTCCGCGATTAAACCAGCCGGGCGCGTGAAAAGAGGAATTGTGCTGTGCCGGGAAAGGCACCCCGTTTTTCGGGACAACAGTGTGGAAGAAAACCTCCGGTTGGGGGGATATATGCGCAAAGACAGCGAAATAAAAGCAATGATCGATTTTGTGTACGAACTCTTTCCACCGCTGGCAAGGCTGAAAAGAAAAAAAGCGGGTATGTTGAGCGGGGGAGAGCAGGAAATGGTGGCCATCGGGATGGCCCTGGTGGCGCGCCCGAAATTGCTGCTCATGGATGAGCCGCTTTTAGGTTTAAGCCCGGCGATGCAAAAGGAGGTAGTCCGGGCGGTAAGGGAGATCCGGAAGCAGGGAGTGACCATTTTACTGGCCGAGCAGTACGCCCGTCCGGTGATGCCGGTGATTGACCGGGGTTACGTGATTGAAAACGGCACCCTGGTCGTGAGCGGGACCGGTGCCGAGTTGCTGGACAACCCCGAAGTGCGGGCGGCCTACTTTGGCATCGAAGAAAGCAGATAAAAAAAGAACGATTTAGACCGTTTAGTGGCAGGGGTATAACGATGTCCTTTGCTTACCGTGTACTTTATGCCGATCATCTTTTGGTCCGCTCCGGCTTAACCGGTTGTGGAAAGAAGGCACGCTAAGAGGGAGGCGACCGTTCTTTATGCAGGAAAATTTCACTACGATTGACGAAGCCTTTCGCGCAGTGGCAAAACAAAATCCGGACCACACTGCCTTGATCTTCCTGGGAGTAAAGCTTTCCTATGCCCAGCTGGACGAAATAACGGAACGTTTTGCCCGGGCCCTTTCCCGGGAGGGGATCGGAGAACAGGACCGGGCGATCATTTACCTCCCTCACTGTCCTCAGTGGATGGTGATCTGGCTGGCTTTGCAGCGCCTCGGGGCGGTGGCCGTGCCGGTGACTCATTTTTACGGACCCCAGGACCTTATTTATATTGCCAACGACAGCGGCGCCAAAATCATTTTTTGCCTGGATATCAATTTTGGTTACGTCAGCAGGATCTTTCCCCAGACCCGGCTGGAGAAAATAATTGTAAGCACGATCGGTGATTTTTTGCCCTGGTGGAAGAAGGCGATCGGGAAGATTTACGATAAAATTCCGGAGGGAAAATTTAGTCTGGATAAAAACGTGTTTACCTTCCGGGGTCTGCTGAAAGGGAGCCACCCGCCTTTGCCGGCAAAAAGGCCGGAAGGGGAAAATATCGCAGAAATACTTTACACCGGAGGCACGACGGGGTATCCCAAGGGTATTCCCATCTCGGGAATCCTCTTTTTGGAGAGCGCCTCCGAGCAAAGGAAGATGAGCGAAAAGCTGATTCCCCGGGGAAAGGACGTGGTCATTCAGGGATCTCCACTTTACCACATTCTGGGCCAGGCGCTGGGGATAGGTGCTCTTTTGTCCGGGGATGCGGTTATCTTGCTGCCCAGGGTAAACCTGGACGCCGTTTTTGATCACATTGAAAGATACCGGGCGACGACTTTTTTCGGCACTCCTACCATGTACCGGATGATCCTGGAGCACGACCGGGTGGATTATTATCAACTGGGTTCCCTTCAGTATACCTTTTCAGCTGGAGACGTCCTGCCCGGAGAAGTGGCCCAGCGTTGGTGGAGAAAGTTTGGGCGGCCTATTTACCAGGGCTACGGAGCAACCGAAACGTGCGGGGCGATCGCTCTTACACCCGCTGGAGAACCCTTTCCGGAAGGTACTGCCGGCCGGGTCATTTCGACAAAGCGGGTTATGCTGGTCTATCCCGGCAGCCTGGAGCCCGTTCCGCCCGGGGAAGCGGGGGAGCTTTTGGTTTCTTCGAAACATATGGTGAAAGGATACTGGAACAAGCCGGAAGAAACCGCTCATTACTTTGTTTCCCTTCAGGGCAGATTGTGGTACAGGACGGGGGATATCGTCCGGATCGACCAGGACGGCTGGCTGTATTTCCTGGATCGATCCGTGGACATCATCAAGCACAAAGGATACCGGGTTGCTGCTTCCAAGATCGAAGCCGTCCTCCAGGAGCACCCGTCGGTGGTTGCTTCCTGCGTGATCGGTGTGGCTGACCCGAAGGTGGGGGAAAGGATCAAGGCCTTTGTGGTGCTTCGCGAGGATGTCAAGGGGGTCAGTGCCTACGATCTGATCCGGTGGTGCCGCGAAAGGCTGGCTTCCTACGAAGTTCCCCAGTACATAGAATTTCGGGACATGCTGCCCAAATCGAAGGTGGGCAAGCTCTTAAGACGGGAACTGCGGGAGGAAGAGCGGCGGAAATTTGCCGCGTCCTGAAAATCGGAAAAGCACATAGGGGTTTCCTGCGTGCTTTTCTTGCGTTCCTTGCGCCAATTGATCCAGGGTGATCCGGGGGCCGGATTGCCAGGGGAGCGGCGCGTCTGGGGTGGGCCATTTGCCCGCCTTTTTTATTTTCTTTCAGTTTACCGGAATGCCCAGCAGGCGGGCGGCGTTGCCGCCCAGGATTTTTTCCTTGGTTTCCTCTTTGATGGGGAGGGATCTGATGATGTCGATATTACCCTTGATGCTGACCACCCCCGGCCAGTCGGAGCCGAAGATGATTTTGTCTGCGTTGCGCTCCAGTTCCGGAAAATAATCCAAAAGCTTTTGAGGGGGGAGGCCGGCTATTTCCATGTAGACGTTTTCGTGCAGGCGGGCCAGGAAGAAGGCGTTGTTGTACCATAAACCGCGCCCGCTGTGGACCATCACCAGTTTCAGCGAGGGAAAGTCCACCGCCACGTCGTCCAGAAAAAGCGGGTCGCCGTACTTTAACCGGGCTCCCTTGAATATGGAAGAGCCGGTGTGCACCATGACCGGTACGCCCAGTTCCTCGGCAACGGCGTAAATGGGGTAAATCAGCCGGTCGTTGGGATAGAAATAATGATAAGTGGGGTATAACTTGACACCCCGAAAACCGGCTTCGGTAAGCAGGCGCCGGCATTCAGCCGCCGTGCTGCCTCTTTCCGTCATGTAAGGATTGATGCTGGCGAAAGGAATAAATTTTTCCTGGCCGCGGCAGAATTCCAAAACGTATTCGTTAGGGCATATACCGGTGGTAACCGGACTGAGTTCAGCCAGAATTACCCCGTAGTCCACGGAGTTTTCGGTTAAAAAGAGAGCAAATTCCGCCGGGTCGGAATATTTATCGATGAAGGCCTGCATGTCCGGTACGGACTGGCGCATTTGAATCCATTCCACTGCGCTGGTGCAGTATTTATCGTAGTAAATAGGGTGAATGTGAAAGTCAATTACTGGTGCCGCCACTCGCCTGCCCCCTTTGTTTTTTGGTCTACGTTATCATTATGCCTGGTTCTTGCCCTGTTGGCAAGTTCTTAACTTGGAACAATTTCTTTTTCGGGGCAGGATATTTCAATATTGATTCCCTGTAGAAAATCGATAATTACTGTTATCCGCCACCCAGTACTCCAAAAATAACCAGCTCGTCGCCGTCCTTTACAGGCGTATCTAAAACCTGTTCCCACTCTATTTTATCACCATTTAAGATCACCTGGTAGAAGTAATCAGGTTTTCCGTCTTCATCAAACAACTCTTGTTTCAAAGCCGGGTAGAGGCGCGTTAATTCGTTTAAAACCTCGCCTACGGTCCGGCACCCCGCTTCTAAAAATACCTTCCTGGCGCCGTCCGTATAGTCGCTGAGTAAAGACATAAGGTTCACCTGAATCATTTTTCATCCCTCTTTTGAATCCTGGTTTCAGCTCTTCTAATTTAAATTATTTAGTCATTTGGATACAATCGCACAAAAGTCTTTTTTCTTTTTCAACAAGGGTTAAAAAAGAGTTAACCTCATCGTGTTAAAAAATTAATCCTTGGGGTAAGTTCCCAAGGATCTATTGACTAAAGAACTCCTTTTCCAGCTTCTCTATGTTGGGCAAAACCGGGATGATGTTTCTTTCCTTTTTGCCGGGACGTTCGTTGCCAGGGTTCGGCTTGCCGGGCGGCTTGTCCGCCTGGTCAGGGGGGCCCGGCAACGGGCCTGTCCCCGGTTTTGTTTGTTCAGCTGACCCGTCGCCCCTTTCAGGTCTGCCCGGGACGAGTTGATTCTCTTTGGTATGAAGTGGACATATTTCGGTAGGCACGCGGGTTTTGTAGTCTTCTACATATTCCGGCACTGTGTAGGGAAGTTTGATCAGCACTTTCGTAACCCGTTCCGGGCAATACTCGCTGGCCAACAGACCGGTAGTGGCGCAAACTTCCACCAGTACATGGGTATTATCAATTTCCGCAGGCACGGTGCCCGCGGCAAACAGGTCCGTAACCATATCTTCAGGCGGTGTATTTGGTCCAGGCAGGAGGCCCGATTTGCTGTCCACGGTGGCTGTAACTATGTTGGGTGGCTGGCGGAAATCACGGGCGGGGACGTTTTGTAAAGCCTCGCTCATGATCTGTCGCCAGATGAGCGCCGGGTACGTCCCCCCGAATTGACGCGGCATTGGTTTTGGTTGATCGTAGCCGATCCAGACCACGCCCACCAGGTCGGGCGTGTAACCGGCAAACCAGATATCCTTGCTTTCGTCAGTCGTTCCCGTTTTCCCGGCGGCCGGCCGGTTTAAACGGGCGTTTGTTCCGGTGCCCATCTGGATGACATCTTTGAGCATGCTGGTAATTAAAAAGGCGGTCGTCGGTTTCATAGCCTGAACGGGTCTTGGTTTATGTTCTTCCAGAACTTTGCCGTCGATACTTTCTACCTTCAGAATGGCCGTCGGCGGCTGGTAAATGCCGCCGTTGGCAAAGGCTGCGTAAGCCGCGGCCATTTGGAGCGTCGTCACGCCCCTGTGCAGACCGCCTAAAGCCATGCTGGGGCCGTGATTTGCCGGATCGAGGGAAAAGCCCAGGCGGCTGGCGAAATCAATGGCGTTGGCGATCCCGACGTGGTCCATTAGGGTTCTCACGGCAACCACGTTGATCGAATTGATCAAAGCCAGACGCATGGTAACCAGCCCGCGGTATTTGCCGTCGTAGTTAGGGGGGGAGTAAGAGCCGTACTTAACCGGAATATCGTCAATCACCGATGCCGGTGCCATTCCTTTTAATTCAATGGCCGGACCGTAGGCGATGATGGGCTTGAAAGCCGAGCCCGGCTGGCGGGGGCTGTCCGTCGCCCGGTTTAACTGGAGCTGGTGGGTGTGTTCACGACCTCCGACGATCGCCTTTACGTAGCCCGTTTGGGGATCGAGAAACACCCCCGCGCCTTCAGGCTGCAGAACCCCCTTCGCGTCCCGGACGGAAGCAGGGAAATTTTTGGGGTTCGCAAAGGCTTTTTCCGCCGCCTCTTGAATTTTTTTGTCGATTGTGGTGTAAACCCGCAAACCGCCTTTGTAGACCATATCTTCGCCGTAGCGGCTGATCAATTGTTCCGTTACGTAATCAACAAAATAAGGGTAGCGGTAATGGGAACCGGGGTTCCCCTTATGGAAATTTAAAGGCTCTTTTTTGGCGGCTGTAGCCTGGTCAACGGTAACAAAACCATATTTGGCCATGGTGTCCAGAACCAGGTTGCGCCGGGCAACGGCCTGATCCTCCCGGGAATAGATATTCGGTGCGCGCGGTACTCCGGCGAGAAAGGCGGCTTCCGAAAGGGTCAGGTCTTTTGCGTTTTTCCCGAAATAGATTTGCGCTGCCGACTGAATTCCGTAAGCGCCGTTGCCAAAATAGATTTTGTTCAGGTACATCTGCAAAATTTCTTGTTTTCCGTAGCGGCGTTCGACCATCAGGGCCAGAATTACTTCCTGGATTTTTCTTTTGAGCGTTCTTTCGGGGGTCAAGAAAGACAGTTTCACCAACTGTTGCGTAATGGTGCTGGCGCCTTGTTCAATGCCGCCCCCGCGTAAGTTATACCAGGCCGCGCGGAGGATACCGCGGAAATCCACACCGTGGTGCTGGTAGAAACGCACATCTTCGATGGCTATAAAGGCCTGTTGAACGTAAAGCGGGATATCCTTGATCGGAACAGGTACCCGGTTTTCTTCCCCTACCCTGGCGATTATTTCCCCTTTTTGATCGTAGTACAGACTTGTTGCGCTGGCGTATAACTTATCTTCATCCCAGGCGGGCAGATCCTTGATGCTGATGGCGACCAGCCCCAAAGCGGTAAAACTGCCGGCAAAAAACAGCAGCAGCAGGACGAAGATTAAAAAGCGCCAGGGATTAAGTTTTCTTTTTCGTTTGGTCGGCAAACGAAAAACCTCCTTAAAGCGTTAATTGCATTATATCACATTTTTAGAGAAAGTTTGAGAGTTTGTTTTTGAAAATAAAGGGACGGAGGCATAAAGGCACAAAGGCGCAGGAGGCACAGAGGGACAGAGGCGCAAGGAGATAATTATAAAGCAGAAGGTTATCCTGCATCGGGTAGTGTTTTTAGAAACGATAGTAAGTATTTTTCCTTTGTGCCTTTGTGCCTGTGTACTTTGTGCCTCTATTCCTTTTCCTTTGTGCCCTATTTTTTAATCCCTTGTCAATAAAAGAAATTGTCTGGTATAATCTTAGTCGTTATAAAGTAGGAAAGGAGAACGGCTATGCTCAAGGATGTTGAAAGGCAAATGGAAATAATTAAAAGAGGTACGGTGGAAATTATCCCTGAAGATGAAATGGTGCAGAAAATAAAAAGGGCGCTTGCCGCCGGCAGGCCCTTACGGATAAAACTGGGCTTAGATCCCACTGCTCCGGACATTCACCTGGGGCACACGGTGGTTTTGCAGAAGATGCGCCAGTTTCAGGAACTGGGTCACGAAGTGATTATTATTTTGGGAGACTTCACGGCGCGAATTGGCGACCCTACCGGAAGAACCGAAACCCGCCCGCAATTAAGCGAGGAGGAGATCCGGGCCAACGCCCGCACGTACGAGCGCCAGATCTATAAAATACTCGATCCCGCCAGAACAAGGCTGGTTTTTAACAGCCAGTGGCTGGCGCCCCTGACTTTCGCCGACGTAATTACGCTGGCGGCAAAATATACGGTGGCCCGGATGCTGGAGAGGGAGGACTTTTCCAGGCGGTTTCACGAGGGCCTGCCGATCAGTATTCACGAGTTCTTTTATCCCCTGATGCAGGGGTACGATTCGGTGGCCCTGAGGGCGGATGTGGAGGTTGGCGGCACAGACCAGAAATTCAACCTTTTAATGGGCCGGACCCTTCAAAAGGAATACGGCCAGGAGCCCCAGGTCGCCCTGACGTTGCCGATTTTGGAAGGGCTGGACGGGGTGCAAAAGATGAGTAAAAGCCTGGGGAACTACATTGGCATTGACGAGCCCCCCGGGGAGATGTACGGGAAGACCATGTCGCTTCCTGACGGGTTGATGCTCCGTTACTTTGAGCTGGTGACTCCCGTTTCTTTAGAGGAACTGCGGGAAATATCCGCCGGCCTGACCGAAGGCCGCCTTCACCCGCGGGACGTTAAAATGCGTCTGGCCAGGGAGATCGTGGCCTTTTATCACGGTGAACAGGCGGCCCGCGAGGCGGAAAAAGAATTTATCCGGGTTTTCCAGCAGCACGAGTTACCGGAGGAGATGGCGGAATTCGAACTAAACCCGCAAATACTGGAAAACGGCTCGATCTGGCTGCCGAAATTAATGTTGCTGGCCGGGCTGGTTCCGAGCACCAGTGAGGGCCGCCGGCTGATCCAGCAGGGGGCCGTGAAGGTAGACGGAATGAAAATAAGTGATCCTTCGTACAACGTGATGCCCGCTGACGGCATGGTCATTCGTTCAGGTAAGCGCCGGTTCGTGCGGTTGAAGGTGGGTTAACAGGCACAAGGCACAGAGGTACAGAGAGTTAAAGGCATAAAGGGCCAGAGGTATAAAGGGTTCACGATTGCCCAAGGAACAGATTTTCCCTCCGGGTGTTTTCCGGCAAGTCCGGCGCCCGGTTTTTTTATGGCGAATTTCCACCAGTGCTATAATATTCCTGTTTCGATCCCCAATTTTTTTCATAAAATTTAGTAACGCGAGGTGGAAGCTTTGTTTAGAAGGCGGCGGCCCTTTCGATCCCTTTTTATCTGGACAATTATCTTCCTTTTCGGGGCGGGCATTTTTTGGATTGACCGGGCCTTGCGGTCTACAATTTTAAAGATTGCCGAGGTGGAAGTGGTTCAGCTGGCCACGGAGGCAATTTATGGATCTGTGCAGCAGGAAGTTTGGGACCGGGATTTGCAATACCAGGATTTCGTCCAGGTCCACAAGGACAGCCGGGGCCGGGTGGTGTTTATGCAGGCCAATACTGTAAAAATAACCAGAATGGCGGCGGAGATTACCCTTGCTGCGCAAAGAAGCTTGCAGCAATTAAAAAACCAGGCGCTCTTTCTTCCTCTGGGAATTTTAACCGGAACGCAGTTGCTGGCCAATAAAGGGCCGCGGATAAAGGTGACCGTTGTCCCCATAGGAACGGTGCGGGTGAATGTCCGGGATCAATTTGAACCGGCTGGCATTAACCAGACCCGCCACCGCATCTGGCTGGATTTTGATACCCAGGTAAGGATAGTAATTCCGATGATGAGCACACAGACAAAAATAGCCACGCAGGTTCCTTTGGCGGAAAGTATCATTGTTGGTGAGGTCCCGGAGACTTTTGTCAATATTTCCGGGGGATTGTTTGCGGGCGAGATCAAGAAGTGAGATAAAATAAGCCAAAGTCAGTTTTAAATTTTCTTTATGAATAAGTCATATTTTGTATAGAAAAAATAAAATTGGTGTTGACAGCATGTTAAGCCTGTGCTATATTAACAATTGCCTTCACCTGAAGGCAGGAGAAAATACCAGAAATTACTTCTTGATTAATGCATAAATATATTATAGAATAAAACTCCTGCCTTCAGAAAAAGGGAAGGCAAGGTTCCTTGAAAACTAAACAGAGCAAGATGAATGCCAGATTGGTCGTCGGTCGTCAGAGTCAGTCGTCGGAAAAAAATTCCCGGCGGGTTGACCAAAAGATGAACCGCGGCCAGACTCGTCAAGTACCTTTGTAATTCAAAAGAGCAAGATCAAACTTTTCATTTTTCTTACGGAGGGTT
>JBFMBG010000053.1:0-24922 GCA_040755215.1 Bacillota bacterium
ACACGCCCCCCACGTGACGGGAGACACCACCCGGCTGGCCGAAAGGTTCTGCAGAGAATGCCAGAGTATTCTCGGCATCCGCCCGGACGTAAAAGTGCTGCCTCCCGGCACGCTGCCGCGGGCCACCCACAAAGCTAAACGCGTTCTCGATCTGCGCAAAGAAACGAAATAAGCAGTCGCTGGCAACAGCCAACACTCAACAAGATTTGATCAATAGTTTCTAAATCGAATTCAACCCTGATAAATATTTTTTATCCCCAATTCCCGATTCCAAATCCTAATTCCTATTCTGATGAAGGAGGCGAGAAAAATGTCCCTTTACGTTGGGAGCCGGCGGCCGAGCGACCCGGACGCCGAACAGCCCTACCTTCTGGGCAGGCTCAAATTCCGCGTTCCCCTGGTGCATTACCGCTGGGAATGGCCCGACGCCATCCAGGGGGCCATCCTCTGCGTTGTGCCGATGGGCATTATCGCGGCCATGACGCAGACGCTCGGAATACCCTTTGAAATTGCAATTACGATGGTCGTTATCAATAATTTCATGTACCTGCTGCACACTCACTTCGGCGACCCCTCTGTAGCCGGCTGGATTACCCCGGGAATACCCCTGTACATTGCTTTCCTGACCAGTTTCACCCCCGGCCCGGAAAGGCTGCAGGCCATGATTGCGCTGCAGCTGATGGTCGCCTTTCTTTTCCTGTTTTTCGGAACCACCGGCATCGCGGGCAGGGTTGTAGGCGCCATTCCAAACAGCATCAAAGCGGGGATCTTGCTGGGCGCGGCAATTGCTTCGGTGATCGGGGAATTTAAAGCCGGCGGCCGCGTTTCGCAATTCCCGGTGAGCATTCTTTTCGGCACCATTTTTGCGTTCTTCATGCTTTTCTCGTCAAACACGGAATATCTAAGGGCGCGGTACGGTTTTTTCCGGTACGTAGCGCAATACGGTATCGCCATACCCTTTGCTATTTCGTACATCCTCGGAATCATTATCGGAGAGGTGCAAATGCCTGTAATCAACTGGTCCATCACTCCCCTGGCCATCGGGGATATGGTCAAGAGCCTTTCGCCCTTTTACATCGGCTTTCCCTCTTTCAAAACCTTTCTTCTGGCCTTCCCCCTGGCCGTTACCGCCTACATCATCGCCTTTGGCGACATCCTGGTTGCTTCCAGCCTGATTAAAACCTGCAACGAAAAACGCCAGGACGAAAAGGTCATTTACGAACCCAACCGGGCCAATATCATCTCCGGGGTGCGCAATACGATCCAGGGCTTCCTGTTTCCCTTCCTTTCCTTAAGCGGTCCCCAGTGGACGGGCGGCCAGGCGCTGGTCGTCAACCGCTACATTAACAGCACGCGCCAGCAGGAAGACAGCTACTGGGGAGGCGCCACCTCGATCTTCTGGGGGATGAGCATCGCCTTGCTGCTCGGACCGCTGGTTTCCATCTTCAAGCCGGGCCTGGCCATCGGCCTTTCGCTGACCCTGATGCTGCAGGGCTACCTGTGTGCCTACCTGGCCATGGAAATGATCCAGAACAACGTCCAGCGCGGGATCGCCGGGATCATGGGCTGCGTTTTGGCCATGAAGGGCGCCGCCTGGGGTCTGGGGGCGGGCATCGTCCTCTACCTGCTGCTGGAACACGAATGGTTTAGAAAAACGGTAGCGTCCCTTAAGTCGCCCGACCTGACTAATTAAAGTTTTCAAAAACATCGGTGATTAAAAACCTGAAGAGATAAACAACCCTACGGTCTCCGTAGGGTTGTTCCTTTATTTCCCCTTGTGTCTTGGCCCCTTTGTGCCTGTAAACCTGGCGGTGATTAGTTTTCCATCTCGAGGCGGTACTTTTTGAGTTTTAAATAAAACGTCCGGCGGCTGATTCCCAGCGCTTTAATGGCGCTGCTTTTATTCCCGTATTCTTGCAAAACCCTGGTGATCACTTCTTTTTCCAGTTTCTCCACCAGCTCCGGCAGTGTTTCCTTCCGCCAGACCGGCAGGTGAAAATCCGCGCGGGCTTTTTTCAGGTGCCAGGGGAGGTGTTCCACGGTGATCATATTGCCGGAGCAAAGAATCGCGGCGTGCTCGATAACGTTTTTGAGCTCCCGGACGTTGCCCGGCCATTCGTGCTCAAGAAAAATATTCATGACTTCCGAGGCAATAATTATTTTTTCTCTTTTGAGTTCGTCGCAATACAGTTTTAAAAAATGGTCGGCCAGCAGGGGGAGGTCATCCTTTCGCCTTCTTAAAGGCGGCAAAAAGATGGGAATGACGTTCAGCCGGTAGTATAGATCTTCCCGGAACTGCTTATTGACCACCATGGTTTCCAGGTCTTTATTGGTGGCGGAAATTATCCGCGCGTCGACGTAGACAGTTTTCCGGCCGCCAATTTTTTCGATGGCCTTCTCCTGCAATACCCGCAGCAACTTGGCCTGCATGGCCGGGCTCATATCCCCCACTTCGTCCAGGAAGATGGTTCCCTTGTGGGCAAGCTCAAATTTGCCGGGCATCCCTCCTTTTTTGGCGCCGGTAAAAGCCCCCTCCTCGTAGCCAAATAGTTCGCTTTCCAGCAACGACTCCGGAATGGCCGCGCAGTTTACCTTAATAAAAGGAAAATCCTTTCTGGGGCTGCTTTTATGGATCGCCTCCGCCAGAACCTCTTTTCCCACCCCGCTTTCGCCGCGGATCATCACGGTCGCATCCGTGGGGGCAACCGTGGCCGCCAAGATCAGCGCCTGGCGAAAATACCGGTTTTTCCCGACGAGACTTTCAAATGCGCCGGGAAGTTGTTTATCTTTTGCGTTCAGCTCATCGTGCAAGTACCTGGCGATATCCCGCACCCTCTTCAGTTCATCGCTTAAATTCATCGTTTCGTATATATTTCTGAATACGGAAATAACCCCCGCAAGCTTACCGTGCACGTAAAAAGGGGTGATATTGGCCAGCACTTCTACACCGATGGATTCAATCAAAATTTTTTGGTTAAGGATCGGGGGATGGCCCTTTAAAACCTTCAAGCACATCGAAGTGGGTTCCACTTCCGCCATCTTTTTCCCCAGGATTTTTCCCGCCGGGACGCCCACAATGTTCGAATAAGCGTGGTTTACGTAAATGATCGTGCCGCCGGCGTCAATGACGATAATGGCTTCGTACATGGCGTCGAATATATTCGGAAAGGGGGCAAAGTTTTTTATCTTAAAAAGCATCCTGACCGCCCTGCTGCCGGAAGACACCGCGCCGCATAATTTCTTGTCCTGGCCGACCACGTAAACAATCTTTTTTCTGCCGTCTTTGAAGTAGTCAAGCAGTTCCAGGGCATTTTCCTGCAGCAAAATGACTTCCTTCAGCGGTTCAACCAGGGAGCGCAGCTCGTGAACCGACGGTTCGCGGAAAAGGTGCCGGCGGTTAATTTTTCCCAGCAGGCGCCCTTTTTCGTCGACAACGATGATGTTCCCTTCTTCCGGAACAATCCCGGCTGCTTCGTTCAGGTGATATTCACCGCCGGCTAATTTTAAAATGGGCAGCGAAGCGGAAGAGATGTCCATAATATCCTGCACCAACATTTTGTCTTTACCCCCTCAGGCTGCTCAACCGGGCAATGGGAACGGGAAAGCCGGTCACCCACCGAAGCTCTGCTGGATTAAACCGGCTCCCGACAAATGAACAAACTGGTCACGGAAACATTTTTGGGGTAGAAAACGCCATCAGGCAGGCCCTATTTCAACGTATTGGCGATCACTACCCGCTGGATTTCGTTGGTTCCTTCGTAAATCTGCGTGATCTTGGCGTCGCGCATCATGCGCTCCACGGGAAATTCCCTGGTGTAGCCGTAGCCGCCCAGCACCTGCACCGCCTCCGTGGTGACCCACATGGCCACGTCCGAGCAAAAGCACTTGGCCATGGCGGAAAGCCGGATCTGCTCCGGGGTCAGGCGCGACATGTCCTTGGGCAGCTCCTGGTAAACCGCGCAAGTTTTATACAAAAGGTGGCGGGCCGCCTCGATCTGGATGCACATGTCGGCCAGCTTAAAAGAAACCCCCTGGAAGTTAAAAACGGGCTGCCCAAAGGCCACCCGCTCCTTAGCGTAAGCCAGGGCGTATTCGTAAGCGCCAGCGGCGATGCCTAAAGCCTGGCCGGCGATCCCGGGGCGGGCGAAATCCAGGGTTTTCATCATGATGTGAAAGCCCATGCCCTCGGCGCCCAGAAGATTTTCCGCCGGAACGCGGCAATCCTCAAAAATCAGTTCCGAAGTATCGGACCACCGGATCCCCATCTTGTCTTCCTTTTTGCCCACGCTAAAGCCCGGCATCCCCTTTTCCACGATAAAAACGGCCGCGCCCTTGTGGCCCCCCTTTTCCGGGTTGGTCAGGGCATACACGGTCAGGACGTCGGCCACGCCCCCGTTGCTGATGAAAATTTTCGACCCGTTTAAGATGTAGGAATCGCCGTCTTTTTTGGCCTGGCACCGAAAACTGGCCACGTCGGAGCCGCCGCTGGTTTCGGTCAGGGCGAAGGCGGCCAGGTGTTCCCCGGAAGCCAGCTTCGGCAGGTATTTTTTCTTTTGCTCTTCGTTACCGGCCAGCATGATGGGCAAAGTGCCCAGCTCCTGCAGGTCGATGAGCAGGCCGGCGGAGGCGTCCACTTTGGAAAGCTCCTCGACGGCGATGATCAGGGAAAGCATCCCCGCGTCGCTGCCGCCGTATTCCGCCGGAAAGTCCAGCCCGAAGAGGTCGTTTTCCCGGAAAAGGGTGACCATATCCCAGTCAAACTTCCCTTTTTCGTCCCTCTCGCGGGCCCCCGGCTCCACTCTCTCTTTGGCCAGCCGGCGCACGGTTTCCCTTAATAGTTCCTGCTCCTCAGTTAACGTATACTGCACAAAAGGTCACTCCTTCGAAAATAGAAAAAATTTAACCACAGAGGACACAGAGAAGACTTGTCAGGGGACGGTTCTCTGACACAGTCAGTGCAATAAGTTAAAGTGCCTGGCACTTAACTTATTTACCTCTGTCCCTTTGTGCCTTAGTGCCTGGGTTTTCATTTTCAAATAATTCGCCTTGCGGAGCATTTTCTCCTTCTTGAAAAGCACCATCAAAAGTGAATTTTGGTTTTACCGCAAAATCTGCTTGGCGATGACGATTCTCTGGATCTGGTTCGTTCCCTCGTAAATCTGGGTGATCTTGGCGTCCCGCATGTAGCGCTCCACCGGGTATTCCTTGCAGTAACCGTAGCCGCCCAGGATCTGCACGGCGTCAGTGGTCACCTGCATGGCCGTGTCGGTGCCGAACATTTTCGCCATAGAGGCCTCCTTTGTATAGGGCAGGCCCATGTCGCGCAGGCGGGCGGCGCGGTAGACCAGCAGCCGGGCCGCTTCCACCCGGGTGGCCATGTCCGCCAGCATAAACTGGATGGCCTGGAATTCGGCGATGGGGCGGTCGAACTGCACCCTTTGCCTGGCGAAGGCGATGGCCGCCTCCAGGGCCGCCTGGGCGATGCCCACCCCCTGGGCGCCGATGCCCACCCGGCCCCCGTCCAGGAGCTTCATGGCCACCTTGAACCCCTCGCCTTCCTCCCCCAGGAGGTTTTCCCGGGGAACCCGGGCGTTGTCGAAGATCAGCTCCGCCGTGGCCGAGCCGTGAATCCCCATCTTTTCTTCCACGCGCCCGATGGAAAAGCCGGGGGTGTCCTTTTCGACGAGCAGGCAGGTGATTCCTTTGTGGCCCTTGCTGCCGGGATCCGTCCGGACGAAGGTGACGTAGAGGTGGGCCTGGCCGCCGCTGGTGATGAAAAGTTTGCTGCCGTTGACCAGGTAGTGGTCCCCTTCCAGGCGGGCGGAGGTGCTTAAGTTGGCCGGGTTGGAGCCGGCGTTGGGCTCGGTGAGGGCGTAGGCGCCCAGCCACTCCCCGGAGGCCAGTTTCACCAGGTATTTCTTTTTCTGTTCCTCCGTGCCGAAGTTAAGCAGGGAAAAACACCCCAGAGAAGTATGCACGGCCAGGATCACGCCGGTGGAAGCACAGGCTTTCGAAATTTCTTCGACGGTGATGATGTAGGAAAGGAAGTCGAAACCAGCGCCTCCCCATTCCTCCGGAATGGGCACCCCCATCAGGCCCAGTTCAGCCAGCCGGTGCAGGTTTTCCCAGGGGAAGGCGTGCGTGCGGTCGATTTCCGCCGCCCGGGGGGCGATCTCGTTCTGGCAGAGCTTGCGGACCATGTCGCGCAGCATCTTTTGTTCGTCCGTCAGCAGGTAGGGCAAAGCAACCATCTCCTTTTAAACTTTAATCAACATGGCGTCGCCCTGCGCCGCGCCGCTGCAAATTCCGCAGATCCCGATCCCGCCGCCGCGCCGCTTCAGCTCATAGGCCAGGGTCATGGCAATCCGGGCGCCCGTGGCTCCGATGGGGTGCCCGTAAGCAATGGCGCCGCCATTGACGTTAACCCGCGTGTACAAGTCTTCTTCCGGCATTTCCAGAATCTTCTTTGCACTGACCAGCACCACCGCGGCAAAAGCCTCGTTTATTTCAATAATTTTCATTTGCTCCAGAGCATAACCGGTTTCTTTTAAAAGCTTCCGGATCGACAGTCCCGGCACGGTGGCTATGTATTTGGGCTCCTGGGACACTTCCGCGTACCCCAGAATCGTCCACAAGGGCGCAATCCCCAGCTCGGCGGCTTTTTCCCTGGACATCACCACCACGGCGGCCGCGCCGTCATTGATCCCCGGAGCATTGCCGGCCGTCACGGTACCATTCGGGTCAAACACCGGCGGCAGTTTGGCCAGCGCTTCCAGGGTGGTTTCCGGCCGGGGCTGCTCGTCGGTTTCCACTGTTTTCACCCCTCCCCGGGGGTCCCGGATTTCCACGGGAAAAATTTCGTCTTTTAATTTCCCGCCTTCCATTGCCTGTTTGGCGTTCATCTGGCTGTGGTACGCCCACCGGTCCTGGTCTTCCCGCGTGATCCCAAACTCTTTGGCCACTTCCGAACCGTGCACCGCCATGTGGCGGTTATAAAACGAGCACCAGAGGCCGTCGTACACCATTAAATCCACCACCTGTCTTCCGGGAACGCCCATTCTTGCCCCCCACCGCATCTCCGGAAGGCCGTACGGAGCATTGGACATGCTTTCCATCCCTCCGGCAACGCAAATGTCCGCCCTGCCGGCGGCGATCATTTGCGCCGCCAGGTCGATGGCTTTAATCCCGGATGAACATACTTTATTAATCGTGATCGCGGGAACGTCCGCCGGGATACCTGCCTTAACCGCCGCCTGGCGGGCCGGCACCTGACCGCATCCGGCCGTCACCACCTGCCCCATGAAAACGTAATCGACCTGTTCGGGTTTTACCCCGGCTCTCCGCAAAGATTCTTTGATTACCAAAGCCCCCAGCTCAACTGCCGTTAAAGAGCGCAGCATCCCCACAAGCCTGCCGATGGGCGTCCGGCAGGCGCTGACGACCACAACTTCCTTCACAATTCTCTCCTCCTTCAAAAAACGCTCGTTTGAATAATCAAGAAGATAATAACAAAATAAGTTGGTATTCCGCAACAAAAATTCTTAACGCCTCATCCATCTCTCGATCTCAAGATTTTTTGCCCATCCTTTGAAAAGCCCGCCCTATCTCGAAAACAAATTACTTACACCAGAAATACCCCTTCTGGGCCGATCACTGTGGGAAACAGCTCGATTTCCCGGCGGCCCGGGGGCAACGTTTCGCCCCGCACCCGGGAGCGCACCCGGGAGATGTTTAAATCAAAGCTGCAGTTTTCTTTCACCCGTTCCGGAGTAAAGCCGGGATACGCCGTATCCAGGTACATTTCCCCGTGCCCGTCGAACCGGAAAAAGCCCACGTTGGTAACTACGGCCGAAATGTAATTATTGCGATAAGATTTACTTTCAAAACATCATTGACAAATTGTTTAAGGAAAGATATGCTTTTACCAGCGGTAGTAAATTTGACCAGAAAGTTATTTTTAGGAACGGTGGGATGATTATGATCGAACGTCACACATATGAAGATGTCATCCAATTCAAATTGGGTAGGGCGGTAAAAAACCAGGTATTATACTGGGTGGCCGTTTACCTGGTGGACGGTCTGCTGATTGATACCGGCCCTGCTCATACGGCTCACGAGCTCTTAGAGGAGCTGCGCGGAAAAAAGGTAGAAAAAGCCGTCAATACCCACTACCACGAAGATCACTTAAAGGTAGATTGTTCTTATAGTAAACATCGGTTATTGGACGATGTTTTTATTTTCGATCCGTACCTACTTAATAGACAGTCATTATAGTAAAAAAAGTTAGGTAGGGGAAGGATAACTGGCAGTTATTGCAGAATTATGCTTAGGTATGAATTAGTAAAGGTGGTAGTAAAATGGATAAGTGGTGCGGGATCAAGATAGTCTTGGCGAGGACAGATGATGGGGAGGTTTATTACCTCATTGATACCGAAGATTTCAGCTTTATTCCGGTAGTTAAGCACTACATTGATTTAATTGTTGCGAGAGCGCCGGGGTCAATTTCTCCCAACACCACCCATACCTACTGCTATCAACTACGGTACTTTTTCGCCTTTCTGAAGCAGAGAAACCTTGATTACCATCAGGTGACCTACGAGGATCTGGTTTCCTTCCGGCTCTGGCTGAAAAACCCGTACCGTTTTTACGGCAATATTTCTGCCTTGCCAGGGGTCAACGATCTAAGCGAAAAGACGATCAATGCCATCATCGACCGAGTCAGTTCGTTGTACAAGTGGCTCAAGGATAGCGGCCAGATCCCGGAAAATCCAGTAAAATACAGGCGGGTTAGAATTTCTCAGGAAAGAAAAGAGAGGGAGTTATTAGCCCATGTCCGTCGCTCCACATTTGTGGAAAAAAATATTCTCAAATCGAGGGGGCCAAAGAGGAAGTCAGACCAATTTCTTGAGGGAGTGGTTAAGAGACTTAATGCCGGTGATAATCAGCCGTTTTTCGACGATCCCTCTGTTTGGGATGCTCTAATTGTGTTACGTTATACTGGCCGTAGGATTGAAGACTTGGCCCATTTACAATGGGATTGCTTGAGGTTTGATTCAGACGGTAACCACTTGGCTAAAGTATACGGGGCGGAAATAACGTCTGTTGACGAAATTATAAAAGAATTTGCCCGAGATTGGATGCAAAGGGAAGAATTGTCGAAGGATATTAAAAAAACGCAGGAAGGAGAAAGACAAGTGAATGTAATCGAAGCTATCAACTCTCGACACTCGTCCGAATTTTGAAGGCGAAGAGGAAGGAGCGAAATTGCCGCCGGAAAGACGACAACTGGCGATCTTCCCGAGGCAGGAAAAATTACTTTTTTCAGGAGGCTGCCGTTGATGAACCCAATATCTTCCGAAATTGTTGAAAAAACGTGGAAAAAAGTGGGGAGCATGTCTCCCCTTCAAGGACAGAAGATGATTAACCAGATGAGCAAGCAGCAGCCGGTTATCCTTGCTTATCTTATGGCAGCAGGAGACGACCTTTTAAACGGGGACGAGCGGGAATTATTGCTTTATTTAGGAGTGGTGGTGTGGCAGATAATGCTCCAGGGGAATGCGCCGTTGCCCAAAGTTACCGAAAAAGCTTTAGATAAGGCGGAAAGAAAAAACATAAAGATGCTCGAACGTTTTGCCGGTAAGCCTTTCGACCAGATGGAGAAAGGCGTGGAAGAAATGCTCAGGAATTATAACCAACGAGAGGTTTTAAAGTATGTTGTTGAAGCATTGATGGAAGAACCAGAAGAAGGGTGTTTTATCAGGGAGGAAAATAAAGGAATCATGATGGTTTTCTTAAAAACGGTGATCGATTGTTTTGATCGGGCAGGCTCCCCAAAACTGGACAATTAGTATTTCTTGTTGGCCCTCTATGCCTGCAAGGCATAACCGATAATGAAAAAGAGGTATATAGGCAAAAAGCCGACTTTCTGCATAAATTGCTCAGTCTTGTCAGTCTTGAAGGCCGGAAACTTTCGGCAGTATAGGTTAAAAGGATTTCCCTTTAAAGGGATTTTTTGTTTTCACCGGGAATTGTCGAGCCAAAGGGAGTTGCTTTTTCGAATGAGCGGAGGCGTGGTCGTGGCCGTGCTTATCGAGGTTTACTGCCCGGTCGGGTGCAAAGCCAGGCCCAGGACAAGCAGCGCCCGCTGGCGCATACCGCCGCTTAACTGGTGCGGATAGCTGGCCGCCGCGCGCTCCGGCAGGCCTACGATTTGCAAAAAATTGAGCGTTTCCCGGTACGCCGGGCGCCTGGCGATGCGCCAACGGGCCTGCACCGCCTCCTTGATTTGGTTGCCGACTTTGAGCACGGGATTTAAAGAATTGGCGGGGTTTTGCAGGACAATGGCGATTTCCCGTCCCCTGATTTTACGCATTTCTCTCGGCGGAAGGGTGAGCAGGTTGGTTTTTTCGTACCAGATCTCTCCCCGGACATGCGCGCCGGGCGGCAAGAGGCGGACAATAGCACGGCCGAGTACGGTTTTGCCGGATCCGGTTTCGCCGATGAGGGCCAGCCTTTCCTTTTCACCAAGCGAGAGGTCGACGCCGTCCAGAGCGTGCACCGTTCCTTCCGGGAGCGGGAACTGGACCTGCAGGTTGCATATGGAAAGCAGGGTCATATACGTCTCTTCACCTCCGTTAAAAAGAAAACAGTGCGGCGATAAAAAAGGCGGTCCAGCCGAGCCGCAAGAGGGCGCCCACCGCGGTTATCTCTTTTTAAAGATTGACAGGATGATTTTTGCGGCGCGGGTCGAGCGCGTCCCGCAGGCCGTTGCCCAGCAAGTTAAAAGCCAGCACGGTTAACATGATCATCAAACCCGGGGCGATCATCAGGTGGGGCTGCGTGCGCATGTAGGCCCTCCCGGCGTTGAGCATTGCCCCCCACTCCGGCGTCGGCGGCTGAGCCCCGAGCCCCAAAAAGCTCAGGCCGGCCACGGCCAAAATTGTGTGCGGGATGTCGAAGGTGGCGAGCACAATGACCGGCCCCAGGACGTTCGGCAGGATATGCCGCCACATAATGCGCGCATTGCTGAAACCCAGCCCCCGGGCCGCCAGGATGAATTCGTTCTCTTTAATAGACAGCGTGACCCCCCGTACGACGCGGGCAAAGTTAAGCCACCCCAGAACCACGAGAGCAAGTACGGTATTTGTTAGCCCCGGACCGAGCGTGCCTACCACGGCCAGTATGAAAATCAGGTTGGGGAAGGCCATAAGAATATCGGTCAGGCGCATCAGCACCTCGTCTAAAATGCCGCCGTAATAGCCCGCGACCAGGCCGATAACGGTCCCGATGCCTGCGGCCAGCCCTCCGACCAGAAGGCCTACCGCCAGGGAAATCCGTGCTCCGTAAAGCAGGCGGCTCAGATTGCAGCGGCCCATGTTGTCCGTTCCCAAAGGGTATTCCGCTCCCGGCGGGGCAAGTGCGTGAGCCATGTCCTGCTGTACCGGGTTGTGGGGAGCCAACCAGGGAGCGAGCAGGGCAATCAGGGCTAAGAGCATAACCAGGATGCCGCCGAAAAGCGCCGCTCTGTCCCGCGTTATTGCCTGCAGGGCGTGAGATAGGGGAAGGCGGGTGCGGATGGCGGTTACCGTTTCGTGCATTAACTCTTACCCCCCTCATAGCGGATGCGCGGGTCCAAAAAAGCGTAGGAAATGTCCACGAGCAGGTTGATGAGGCTGAAGCTTGCTGCCAGGAAAAGCACGCAGCCCTGCAAAATGGGGATGTCGCGGGACTCGATGGCGTCCACGATTAGTTTCCCTACGCCGGGGCGCGCGAAGACGGTTTCCACGATCACCGTCCCGCCGATCAGGTGGTTTAACTGGAGCCCCAGGACGGTAACTACCGGGATGAAGGCGTTGCGCAGGGCGTGCCGCCACAGCACCGCCCCCTCACCCAGTCCTTTGGCACGGGCGGTCGCCACGTAATCTTGTTCCAGCACTTCTAAAAGGCTTGCCCGGACGAGCCGCGTGCTGACAGCGGCCATCCCGGTGCCGAGGGTGACTGCAGGAAGGATGAGGTGGGCAAAGCTCCCGCTTCCGGCTACCGGTAAAATCCCGAGGGTCAGAGAAAATATAAGAATGAGCAAAAGGCCGAGCCAAAAGTTGGGAACTGCTACGCCGATCAGTGACCCGATCACGGTGAAATTATCAAGCCTGGAATAGGGCCGCCGCGCGGCGAGAACCCCGAGCGGGAGCGCGATCAACACTGTAATTACAAGGCTGAAAGCCGCCAGTTCCAGGGTAGCCGGAAGGCGGACGAGAATTTCATCGGCTACCGGCCGCCTGGTGATGAAAGAGTATCCGAGGTCCCCATGAATTACATGGCTAAGCCACCATAGGTACTGTTGGTAAAGCGGCAGCTCGGCCCCGATGTCTTTCCGGACGGAGCTTAATTCCTGGGCGGAATAATCGTCAAAGCCGTACCGGTATATGGCGACGAGCTGGGCGTGATCGCCCGGAATAACGTGCATGAGGAGAAAGGTTATTAAAGAAACGCCAAAAAGAATAAAAAAGAGCAATGCCAGTCGTCTGGCAATGTATTTCAACATTCACCATCACCTTGATGAGTCGGGCAAAAGGCCGGGGCTAACCCGGCCTTTTACTAAAACAATTACTTTTCAATATATATTTCCGGGTTCGTATGCAGGTCGTGCGCCATAGGATTGAACTTGAACCCTTTAACATAATCGCGCATGCCAACCGCCATCTTATAGCAGGCCACGTTGATTACGGGGGTATCTCTTGTAATGATTTCCTGGATCTGGCGGTAGATGGCGTAGCGCTTCTCCGGCTCGGGCGTGCGGGCCGCCTCATCTAGCAGCCCGTCCACCTCATTATTTGTGTATTTGGCCACGTTCTGGCTGCCCTTGCTGCCGTAAACGCTGGACAGGTAGCTGTGCGGGTCGGCCGTTTGGAAGGAGGCCAGTACTGCATCCCAGTTTCCTTCTTTAACCCGGTTGTAGATAGCGCCGTACTCGAGAATCTGGACGTTGGCCTTGACCCCGATTTCCCTGAACTGCGCCTGCAGGGCCTCGGCCATTGGGGGCATACCGGGACGTGAGGACCAGGTCATAATCGTGATGGCAAAGGGCTTCCCGCCTTTTTCCCGGATGCCGTCGCCGTCCTGGTCAACCCAACCGGCGGAAGTAAGCAGGGTGCGTGCCTGTTCAGGATTGTATTGGTAGAAACTCTCCACATCCTTATTACCCTGGGCGCGGCCGCGTCCGTCCATGCTGATTTTGATATCGGCTTCCTTGAGTAGTTGGACTGGTAAATTGACATCGTTATTCATGGCCTCCGGTCTTGCCAGGGATAGGCCTCTGGGCAACGAAGTACGCACCGGAAGGTATCATTTCGAAGTCATCGAAACGCCCGGTCACAGCGACGACCACGTTGTACTCTGGCTGCCGGAAAAAGGCTGGCTCTTTGCAGGGGATTTATTTGTCTCGGAAACGCCCAAGACGGCCCGGCCGGAGGATAACCAGAACGAAATCATCGAATCTTTGCGGAAAGTGCATCATTTACACCCGCAGGTTCTCTTTACGGGGCTGGGAATAAAACGGGTTCGGCCGTTATTTTAAACTTTCCGGCAGGAAAACCATAGCTTTGGTCATGACCTGGTTGGGGAGACCCAGGAGCTGTCGCTTTGACGTGGCGTTCGCCTGGGTCCCGTGCAGATTCACGGGTGTTTGAAAAGCAGCTTTTGAAAACTTTTCACCTGCCCGGCAGGCACGTTTTTTCCGATCCGCGCCATAAAAACGTTGGCCGGGTGGGCCAGGATATCCCGGTCATCAGTTTCCATTTTCACCATCCCCACGGCCTCAAAGAGCCTCACCATGATCCGCTGGTACTGCCAGATATCCAGCCCGCTTCCGGCCAGGTCCCAGTGCCAGCAATATTCCGTAGTAAAGATAATGTAATCTTCAACGGATGGATCGGCAAAGGCAACTTTCAGCAGTTGCGAGGCAATTCCCAGGTGTCGCCAGGCGGGACTGATCTCGATCCCGCCGACTTCCAGCATTAAAGGGTGGCGGGCCCAGCGGCTGAACTTGTGGGGGCGATGGAAATTTACGTAGCCGATAATCACCGGCCCGCTTCTGGCAATAGCGACTCTTCCTTCCGGCGACCCGGCAATCAAAAGCAAGGCCTTATGCTGGCGTTCGGCCGGCCGGAAGTTGTTTAACCCTTCGTCCATGACCAGTTCAGCCAGCAGCCCGGGAGCGGCCCGGGCAAGCAATTCCACCGGGCCACGGGGCGTCTGAACAGACTTCCGGGCGCTGGCCGCAAACGACGGAACCTTTCCTTCTCCACCGCCCATTTAATCGGCACCTCCAAGAAAAACACCGGGGCAAACATAACCGGGGATTATTCCCCAAACAGGCAGCATTGTTTTTAATCTACCATATAATCACTACAATTAACAAGGTCATTTCTTTTCAACCTTCCTGCTCAACCGCTCCCGGCTGCAAAAATTTTTTGTCCAAATGTTGTATTTTTATGCAACCAGTTGTATAATTATTAGCGTTTGGAGGTGAAACGGTGTTTAAAGCAGGCATTATCGGCGCCACTGGTTATACAGGAGCGGAGCTGGTGCGGATCTTGCACCGGCACCCCCAGGTGGAACTGACGGCCTTGACATCGCAAAGCTACGCAGGCAAGCCCTTCTGGGAAGTTTACCCGTACCTGTATAATTATGTGGATTTGATTTGTGCAGAGCAGGATCCGGAGAAACTGATCAACAATTGCGATGTAATCTTTGTTTCTTTGCCGCACGGCCATGCCCTGGCCCTGGCTGCGGAAATCATCGGGCGGGGCAAAATCCTGATCGATCTGGGGGCCGATTTTCGTTTTCGCCAGGCCGAAGTTTACGAAAAATGGTACGGGGTAACCCACACCGCCCGGGAGCTGGCCGCGGAAGCCGCGTACGGGCTGCCTGAAATTCACCGGGAGAAAATCCGCACGGCCCGGCTGATCGCCAACCCCGGCTGCTATCCGACCAGTGTCATCCTGGGTTTGGCCCCGCTGGTAAAAAACGGCCTGGTCGAATTGAACAGCATTGTGATTGATTCCAAGTCCGGGGTTTCGGGGGCCGGCCGGGGCCTTTCCCTGAACACCCACTACTGTGAAGTCAACGAAAATATTAAAGCGTACGGGGTGGCCTCCCACCGCCATACGCCGGAAATCGAACAAGAGTTAAGCCAGCTGGCCGGGGAGGAAGTGGTGGTGTCTTTCACTCCGCACCTTACCCCGATGACCCGCGGCATCCTGAGCACCATCTACGGGAAGCTGACCCGGCCCGCCGGCCAGGAAGCGGTGCTGGCCTTATACCGGGAATTCTATGCCGGCGAACCGTTCGTCCGCATCCTGCCGGCCGGGATGCTACCCGCTACGAAGATGGTAGCAGGTTCCAACCATTGCGACGTGGGGGTCGTAGTGGATAAGCGAACGGAAAGAATTGTGATCGTTTCCGCCATCGATAACCTGCTGAAAGGGGCATCGGGACAGGCCGTCCAGAATATGAATATTATCCTGGGGTTACCCGAAGACACCGGCCTGCAGGGACCGGGGGTATACCCATAGGGGGCAACCTTTGGGGGCATGGGGGTCTACCCTGAAAACAGGCTTTCGCTCGCCGTTCATTTGCCGCCGCTTAAGAGCTTCGGGCCGGTCATTTTCGTTTTCTATTGGTGCCACGAAAGTGGCATGGAGGTCAATACCTTTTTGAGGAACGGGGGTTATCGCTTTTGAAAGACAATGCTCTAAAAGTTATCCCCGGCGGCGTTGCCGCCCCGCAGGGCTTCCTGGCCGCCGGAGTGAGCGCCGGGATCAAATACAAAGAAAAGAAGGATATTGCTTTAATTTTTTCCGAGGTTGTCGCCAGCGCGGCCGGCCTGTTCACCACCAACCGCGTGAAGGCCGCGCCCCTGCTGGTAACGATACCCAGGGTGAAAAACGGGGCGGCGCAGGCCATCCTGGCCAACAGCGGCAACGCCAACGCCTGCACCGGCGAGCAGGGCCTGCAGGACGCCCTGGCGATGGCCGCCGAAGCCGCCCGGCTGCTGAGAATCCCTCTTGAATCTGTGTTGGTGGCTTCCACGGGGGTGATCGGCCAACCCCTGCCCATGGAGAAGGTTTTGCCGGGAATCGCCGCCGCCGCCGCAAACCTGAGCAAAGACGGCGGGCCGGCGGCCGCCGAAGCCATCATGACCACCGATACGGAGCCAAAAGAAATTGCCGTACGTTTTTCTTTAGGCGACCGGGAAGCAGCCGCCGGCGCCATCGCCAAGGGGGCGGGGATGATCCATCCCAACCTGGCCACCATGCTCTGTTTTCTCACCACGGACGCCGCCGTCTCCGCAAAATGCCTGCAGGATATCCTGCGTTACGCGGTGGATCGTTCCTTCAACATGGTCACCATCGACGGGGACACCAGCACCAACGACATGGTCCTGGCGCTGGCCAACGGCCGGGCCGGCAACCCGCCAATCACCGAAGAAAATGAGGATTACTATATCCTCCGCGAGCAAATCACCCAAATCTGCGTCCACCTGGCCAAAGCCGTTGCCCGGGACGGGGAAGGAGCCACCAAACTGCTGGCGGTGCAGGTAATCAACGCTCCGACGGAAAACGACGCCCGGCTGGCGGCCCGGGCCATTGCCCGTTCCAACCTGGTGAAGACGGCCGTATTCGGCCAGGACGCCAACTGGGGACGGATCCTGTGCGCCGCCGGCTACTCCGGCGCCGAATTCGACCCGCACCGGGTGGATATTTTTTTAAACGGCATCCAGGTGGCCAGGGACGGCTGCGCTTTGCCCTTTCCCGAAGAAGCAGCCGCCGGGGCGCTGGCCGCCGGAACCGTGGAAATCCTGGTGGATTTGAAAACCGGCCCCCACCGGGCCGCAGCCTGGGGCTGCGACCTCACCTACGACTACGTGCGGATCAACGCCCACTACCGGACGTGATTGGCCGTCAGTCGCCGGACGTCGGAAGACTATTGTAAGAAAACCGGACAAATTCCAGCCCGATGGAAATGACGGCGGAAACTATTTTCGAGGGGGGAAAGCCTGTTGCTCAGTGCGCAGGAAAAGGCGGGCATCCTGGTGGAGGCCCTGCCCTACATCAAAAAGTTCTCGGGCAAAACGGTGGTCATCAAGTACGGCGGCCACGCCATGACCGACCCTGACTTGAAAAAGGCGGTCCTCACCGACGTGGTGCTGATGAAATACGTCGGCATCCATCCCGTCCTCGTCCACGGCGGCGGACCCGAAATCACCGGCCTGCTGAAGAGGCTCAACATCGAATCGCACTTCGTGAACGGCCTGCGTGTTACCGATCGGGAGACGATGGAAGCGGTCGAAATGACCCTGGCTGGCAAAATCAACAAAGAACTGGTGGCTTTCTTAAACGGTATCGGGGGTAAAGCCGTCGGCCTTTGCGGAAAAGACGCCGGACTGTTTGTGGCCAGGCGCAAGACCGGGCAGGTCAGACAGCCGGACGGAACCGTCAGTACCGTGGACATCGGATTTGTGGGCGAAATTGAACAGGTCAACCCGGAAATTGTCGATACCCTGCTCAAGGAAAGCTACATCCCGGTAATCGCCCCGGTAGCGGCGGATCCGGAAGGGGAAAGCTACAACATCAACGCCGACCACGCCGCCGGCGAGCTGGCCGTGGCGCTGGGCGCCGAAAAGCTGGTCATTTTGACCGACGTGGAGGGCATTTTGAGAAACCGGCAGGACAAGGATTCCCTGTTTTCAGTGGTAAGGGCGATTGATGTCCCCGGGTTGATTGCCGAGGGAATTATTGAAGGCGGTATGATTCCCAAGGTGGAGTGCTGTTTGTTCGCCCTTTCCGGCGGGGTCAAAACCACCCACATCCTGGACGGCCGCGTCCCCCACTCCATCTTGCTGGAGGTATTTACGGACAAAGGAATCGGTACTATGGTGGTCCGGTAAGGGGAGTGGGCTTTATGTAAACCACCAATTCCCAATTGCTATATTCAAGGGGGTCAATTTAATTGACTGGTAAAGAAATCATGGAATTATCCGATCAATACGTCATGAATACCTACAGCCGCATTCCCCTGGCCCCGGTGAAGGGCGCCGGCGCCCGGCTCTGGGACGCGGACGGCAAGGAATACCTGGACTTCGTGGCCGGGATTGCCGTCTGCGCGCTGGGGCACAGCCACCCCGCCGTGGCCCAAGCCGTCGCGGAGCAGGCCCGCCGCCTGATGCACGTCTCCAACCTCTACTACATCGAACCGCAGGCCCGGCTGGCGCAGCTGCTGGTGGAGAATTCCTGCGGCGACCGGGTGTTCTTTTGCAACAGCGGGGCGGAAGCCAACGAGGCAGCCATCAAGCTGGCCCGCAAATATGCCAAACTCCACGGCGGGCCGGATAAATACGAAATTATCACGGCTTTCAAGTCCTTCCACGGGCGCACCCTGGCCACCATCACCGCCACCGGCCAGCCCAAATACCAAAAGGGTTTCGAACCTTTGCCGCCCGGGTTTCAATACGTCCCCTTCAACGACCTGGACGCCCTGGAAGCGGCCGTCGGCCCGTATACCTGCGCGGTGATGCTGGAGCCCGTCCAGGGGGAAGGCGGTGTTCACCCGGCCCAAAACGATTATTTAAAAGGCGTTGCGGATTTGTGCCGGCGCCATGGCCTCCTGCTCATTTTCGACGAAGTTCAGTGCGGCCTGGGCCGGACCGGCCGGCTCTTCGCTTACGAACACTACGGCGTAGAGCCGGACATCTTCACCCTGGCCAAAGCGCTGGGCAACGGCTTCCCCGTCGGGGCCATGGTTGCCAGAGAAGAGGTGGCCGCAGCCTTTTCGCCCGGCGACCACGCCTCCACCTTCGGCGGCAACCCGCTGGCCTGCACGGCCGCTCTGGCCACGCTGGAATATATGCTTGAAAAAGGGGTGGTGGAAAACGCCGCCCGGGTGGGCGCCTATTTTAAGGAACGCCTGGTTGAGCTGGCCGGGGAGTTTCCTTTTATCCGGGAGGTCCGGGGGCTGGGTCTGCTGCTGGGAATGGAATTGACCATTGAAGGCGCCCCCATCGTCGCCCGCTGCCGGGAGCGGGGACTGTTGATCAACTGCGTGGACGGCCGCATCCTGCGTTTCCTGCCGCCTCTGCTCATCGGAACGGAAGAAGTGGACACGGCGGTAGAGATTTTAAAAGTGGTATTCAGGGAAATTTAGGATCAGGGCTAATAACACCTGCGGGTCACGTCGGCGGCAGTCGCCCCTAAAGAACGTCAGGGACATCTACAACCTTTCGCTTTTGGTAAGGATTCCTTTACTGAAGATGAAAAAGTCCACCCGGACGACATGGCGGCCGAAATGGTGGCCTTCAGCAATACCGAAGGGGCCGCAGCGGCCGTACCGCACCAACCGGGGCATTTACTAAGCCCGGGCGGGCAGCAGCAAAAGACAGGCCGCCAGGGAGGAACTGCTGCGCCTGGGCCAGGCCGGGCGGGCGGTTTACTGCGACGAACTGCCCGTCCCGGGCACTTCCCTGGACGATCCGGCTCTTTTGGGTTACTATGTCTTAAGAATCAATCTACTTCCATTGCCGTAATATACCAGAAGTCATCATAGCGTTTAACGGTGACTTTAGCCGTCTGATCTCTTTCCTTTCCCATAGATGTGGCCATTGTAAACAAAACTTCATATTCCCTTTGTCCATCTGCCAATTGCTTTTCCTTTGTTATCTTAAACTCCTCAACCCAGGGGCTGGATACTCCTGTTGTCCAGTTTATTTTTTCGTATATTAAGCGTTCCTGCTCCTTTAGTTCGGGGGAGAACATCGCAAACTGCAGAGCCCCGTTACGAAGCTTAACGCCCTTCGCCCAGGTCTCCACGGCTTCCCTGTGGGTACGGGCGGCGAGAGCTTCTTCAAGCAATTCAACTTGCCTTTTCAGCACCTTTATTTGCTTTTCTGTTGCTTCTTCAACAGCAGGCACCTTATTCTCAGTTGACGGCGTTACCCCCGGCGCAGAGGGCTGGCGGCAACCAACGGCAAGGGCTGCCAAAAGCATGGCGGTGAAAAACAATAAGGTTCTGTTAGCTCCAATGATCATGATCCGTTATCCCCTTCCCAGAATTTTATAAAGAATTTCAGCTCCCCAGAATCTTGTCGTTTTCTTCAGGTCTAACCCTCTTCTTCTACCCCAAGATCAACGTTTTTATTTATTCATGAGCCGCCATTCATCCCGCTCTGGCGTAAAAGATACAGATAACTCTTTGTCCTGTTTTCTCCTCAAGATTCAATTAACAAGAGCTCGATAAAGGCACGGGGATTTTTGGAATATCAGTTCGTGCAGGAATCGGGTCCCTACCAGGGACTATTCGCTCCTTCATCCAGGGCCCCGCTCTTTTTTAGCTTCCACCGGAGCCTTAATCGGTTTGGGAACGGTCAGCGTGCCGGTCCAGGCAATGTCCAAAGCCGTATTGGAGGTTTTTTACGTTAAAACCTCGCGATCCCAGCACTCCTGCCACCAGGCCTGCCATATGTCCTGTAGAACAATAGACTACTATTTCGTTTTTCCCTCCCTGCACTATATGTTCTGCGAGGAGATCGCGTAACCGCTGCTCATTCTCTTGCTTACCCATGTCAGAAGCTTCTGCAACCCAAACGGCAGAGGGAATATGCCCAAAATCGTAAAGCCACCGGGCACGCAAGTCTACTACTTGAAGGATCGTTGGCAATAGAAGAATTTAATAATTTACTATGCTGTTTCTATCCCATCTAGCGAGATCCGCCTCTTATGACAATTGCACATTAAATGTTGTCAAAAAATGTGTTAATTATATCATATGCCCTTTCTAGGTGCTCTTCATCAACACATAAGTCGGCACCTTGAGGAATACTAGACCCGCCAGCCCCTATAATCCCAAAATCAGGACAATTAATAATTGAAGGGATGCCTTCATTTACAAGAATCTGCTGTGCTTGTTCTGCAAATACTCTGTTAGGAAAATTCTTTAATTTAACTAAAGACATAGACTCTCCTCCAATCAAATAATAGGAACACTATTCAATAAGCTCAGTAGAAGAAGATTACATCCAGGTAATTCATAGGTAGTAAAGAAGATGTTGTGATTAAGGTTATAGTTTCAAGGCGCAGTGGCGACACAATTACGAGCCAGATCTAACGGTAGGCTTTTGCAAAACCTACCGCTATACTCAGGGATTCTCTATATTTAATAATTTCTGTAACTATTCAGTGAAATCAGTAGGCACAGCGTTGTCACCGCTCACTCCGATGCTCCGCGCCGACAGCAGCACGGCTCGCTTCGGACCGGACTAGCGGCGCTACATAGACGGCTTTGCCACCAGGCAAAGGGGGCGGCGGCAAGAACTATTCCCGCAGCCGCAAATGTAAACCAATGATAAAAAAGCGACCTTACCGCGCTGGCGCCATGAATCCAATATATTTCCTCAATGCGGGTATTTTTTGTTCATTCAACTGCTCCCTGCCCAGGCAGAAGAAAAATTCATCGCCGCGAGGGGGACTTCCGGAATCCCAACAGTGGCTCCACTCGCCAGTACGAATGATAATCAAGCCGGAGTCAGGGAAATATTCTGCTTCTTTGACCGCTCCTTGGGAAACGGGAACCCAGAACAGTTCCCGCTTCTTTTTACCGTCGGGAGAAACCCCCATTATCGCAACCCCTCTAGCGGCCTCCTGGGATGGCCCCCCATTTTGGGTTCCCTGCAGGCGGGCAAACAATAACTCTTCTTTGCTTCGCCACCCCAGCAGGTGAAGCTGGGTGCAGCTGCTCTCCTTTTCTCCCGATGTGGCCAGCAGGCCCCCCTACGCCCCGTCCAGGGTTACGGCCCAAAGCCCCTGGCTGGAGCCAGCGCGCCGACCGGTAAAAGCTACCCAGCGGCCGTCCGGGGAAAACATCTTCTCCGGCCGGGCCGGGTAGTCCCAAACCCCCGCCGGAATTTCCGCCGCGCCCCCGACAACAGCAAAAGAGAGCATGGGCACAGTACCTGCGGCGGTCTTTTGCCCGCCTGTGATTACCCTTATCCCCGCAACTTCCTTTACGCTGGAAACTTCTCTGGGTATAGTTTGTTCTGGATCTTCCTGTTTTTGCCTCTCCCCGGCAAAAGGCGAACCACACCCGCAGGCGAACAAAAAAACCCAGGCAAGAAGGAGGAAAAAGTGTATTCTGTGGTTCGACATGCCTATCCGGCAACCTCTCTGAAAATAATTTACAGGACAGCCTCGCCGGCCGCAGTTACTTGCTTTTCGTCCGTTCAAAATATTCCAGGTCTTTTTGGATTTCTATAGGTTATGACGCTGCAAACCCAGGAAAGGTTCCCGGGGATCAAATTATAGTTATACTCCAGGAAAAACCCATGTAAAAGGCTGATACCTACTCTCAAGGGATTTTTTTTCAGTAACTATACCATCCTTAAAAACAGTAATCCTCTTCCCATTCGCAATAATTTCTCCTATTATTTTATCTTCCTTGGCGGCCAGTATATATACAACCGGTTGGGAACCAAGGATGGCTGGCTCGTCTTTTACAATCAAAAAATCTTTATACCTGTATAGTTCGGGCGGTTTGTTATAGTACGAGGAATGAACATATTTTTTGTGAAATTGTTCAATTTTTGTATTGTAGATTTCTAATTCCTTAATACTGCCGTCTTCAAGTTTTAGTTGTTTGAGCCGGCCATTCTGCTCGGCTATGATTACATTTTCATTATATTCAACCATTGATACCCCTGCACCAGCCTCGACGATCCCGATATCTTTTGAAACAACACTCCAATCAATGCTGTTTATTCCACCATAAATACCCTTTACAATTGCACAACTGTGCTCCCAGGGTTTACTTTCATTAGGGATGTAAAACAATTCAAAATAGAATTCCGTTCTGTCATTTTTTATATGGAGTCCTAAAGGCCTTAAAATTGTATATTCTTTGTCAAAAGATGGTTTTATGGGTATAGTTCTTACAACCCCGTTTCTTTTTACCTCAAATATATAATCATTTGGTTGTGTAGACTGATTAGGATGATTTACTATACGATATGTTTCTGTGTTATCATTATTTGAACTTACTTCAATGCAGTTATAGTTATAATTTACCTTTTTTATATTTAGACCAGTTTCGACATGGTCAATAGTTATATTTTTATTATCAACTGATTTAATAATTATATTCATGTTACCATCCCATTTGATGTCAAAACCATCTCCTTTAACTTCTATAGTTTTATCATTACTAAAAATGAGTTTCCCTTTTTCTATGTCCCAGACACCCTTATAAAAATTATACTGACCAGCACGTTCATCGCATGATTTGGTTAAAAAAGGCACTGTATGTTCATTGATTTTAAACGTCTGGTTAGATGTATTGGATACTTTTTCTATACAACCTTGTAGAAAAAGGGAAGAGAAAATTAAAAAAAACAACAACTTTTTCAAAGGAAAATATACCTCCTTAATTCTGTTAAACTCAACTTAGGTAAAGCTAACCTAAGACGGAAAAAATTTTTTTGATATGCTTTCCGGGAAAAGGATTCCACCTCCTGGCAGTTCGACTGCCTTTTTCAGAGCCGCCTTTCCCGGATCAAATTTGCAGACTGCGGTTCATAGAAGGGTTGTGCATCCCAGAGGCATATGTTCCGCTCACGGCCGACTGGGGCGAACATCTGTAACAAAGATATCAAGTTTTTTTTGACGTCCGAACCACGGTCCAGTTGCGTTTTTTGAGCCGTGCTCTGGGACACGGGATTCAAGGACAACTACCAATTTGTACAATCTGCCACCGAGAACCATTATTACTCAATGTAAAAAAGCGTGTTGTCGAACCAGATCCCCAAGCTCCAGAAGAATTTTTCGCAACCTGCAAGTTAAAGGTTACCATAAATTCCACAATATTTCCCTGTTCTTTAACAAGGGTAATATTTATTTTGTCAACTTTTTCAATCTCTTTTAAGCCACTAATTATATTTTGAGGGCTTGTTGACTTTATATATCCATGGCTGAAAAGTGCCAAAACAAGGTTATAATTTTTCTCATTAATTGCTTCAAAATATAGGCGTATTATTTGTTCAGCATTAGCCATTTCTACAATTTTTTGCTTATCGGATGGTAACTTCTTAAAATATTCATTTTCATACTCATTTTCTTGCGTTCTATATTCTTGTTGATCACCAAACGTCTTTTCGATTTTGTTTGGTTTTTGACACCCCAATATGATTAATGCAAAACAATAAAAGCAATAAATATTAGTATATAAAATAGGTTCCTCGCTATTTTAAGTGGGTAAACGTATGTTCCCCTTGTTAATGATACCCAAAACGATAAAAAATGAGGTGGTAAATATAGAAATATCTGGATGGTTTTTTCCCCAACAGGAGAAAGGGAGATCATAGGAAAATATGATCCTCAAAATTTTTCCAAGGGGGAAACCATCATGCTTTTCAATAACCATCTCCTCTTTACAGCTGCCCTGGGCTTAACACCACCCTGGGAGGTGAAGGACCTGAAGTTTTCTGTTGCCGAGCGCAGGCTGGACATCTGGGTGGGTTATCCTGCCGGGACTACCTTTCCCTGCCCGGTTTGCGGCAAAGATGCTCCTGTTTACGATACCAGAGAACAAACCTGGCGCCATTTAAACTTTTTCCAGCACGAGACCTACCTCCATGCCGGGGTGCCCCGGGTTGAATGTCCCCACGGTTGCGGGGTGAGAACCGTCGAAGTCCCCTGGGCAAGGAAGAAAAGTGACTTTACCCTTCTTTTTGAGGCATATATTATGCTTTTGGTCAAGGAGATGCCGGTCAATGCCGTCGCGGATCTGGTCGGCGAACATGATACCAGGCTCTGGCGGATTCTCAAACACTACGTCAAGGAAGCCAGAGCGAAGGCAGATTACTCCGGTGTCCGGAAAATAG
>JBFMBG010000054.1:0-24839 GCA_040755215.1 Bacillota bacterium
GGTGAAATTCCCCGGGGCTACTCACCCAGGGGGCGAACAGGTGGGTTAGACCACCCAAGATAAATTTTAAAAATGGCAGATAGATCGAGCTTTTTAGAGCATCAATGAAAAATATTGAGATAGGAGGATTATGCTATTTCATATTCCTTCCTGTACACCCGGTAATCCATTTCCGGGAAAATATTATTTTTCTCCTCCAGCCGCCGCAGCCACCCTTCGTCAACGCGGCGGCCTTTTATTTCGTCGTAGAGCCGCAAAAAGTTCAGCAAGTGGGTTTTGGTCCGGTTGACCGCGTATTGCACCATGGTCCCCGTGCTCATGATGAAGGCCCAGTCGCTGCTTTGGGCCAGCATCAGCTCCCGGGCCGCCTGGTTGAGGGCCCGGTTCAGCAGCCCGCCGGCGTAAGGATGGGCGTTGGCCAGTTCGATCATCCGGACGGCGGCCAGGTGCAGATGGCGGTAAATCCAGTCGTTGGCCCGGCAGAGCCATACTTCGTGGTACCCTTTGTTGCCCCAGCTGGAGGTGCACGGCCGGGCCACCTGGTTGCAGGGGAAGCGCTCGAGGTAATCGCCGGGAGTGATTAATTCGATGGTGTCCTGATCGTACCTGATTTTTCTGATCAAATATTCCAGCCACTGCGGGCCTTCGTACCACCAGTGGCCGAAGAGTTCGGCGTCGTAGGGCGCTACGATGACGGGCGGCCGGTCCATCAACGTGTTCAGATATTTGCTCTGCAACTCCCGGTTAAACATGAAGTTACCGGCGTGAGTGGCCGCTTTTTCCCTGGCCCAGGCAGGGACGTAGGGCTCCTTGTGGTTGGTGCGGCCGGTGATCCGGTAGTATTTAATTCCCGTGTTGACCCTGATCCCGTCCGGGTGAATGTACGGCCGGATATATTCGTAGTCCAGGTCGAAGCCGATGTCCCGGTAATACTCGCGGTAGTCAAAGTCGCCCGGGTAACCTTCCTTTGCGCTCCAAACCTGCTTGGACGATTCCACGTCCCGGCCGAAAGCGGCCACCCCGGAGGGGCAGTAAATGGGCGCAAAAACCCCGTAGCGGGGGCGGTGGGAAGCAAAAAGGACACCGTGGGTATCCGTAAAAAAGTAACGGATGTTGAATTTCTTCAGGATATCGTCGATACCAGGCGCATAGCCGCACTCCGGCAGCCAGATCCCTTTCGGCGCCTGCCCGAAAAACTTTTTATACTGGTTGACGGCCACCGCTATTTGCGCCTGAACCGCTTCCGGCTGGACCATCATCAGCGGGAGGTAACCGTGGGTGGCCGCGCAGGTGATGATTTCCAGCCGGCCCGCGTCCTGGAATTTTTTAAACGCTTTGACCAGGTCTCCCTGGTAATCTTCCCGGTACATCCGCCGGACTTCCCGGAACTGCTCCTGGTAGATCAACGCCATTTCGTGAAAGGGGGTGTGGTACGTCCTGCTCACTTCCTTGTCGGCCAGTTCAATCAGCCTGTCGAGATGGCGCAGATAGCGTTCCTGCAGCAAAGGGTCGCTCAGCATAGATAGCAGCGTGGGCGATAAAGAAATAGTCAACCGGAAGGGAATCTTTTCCCTGGTCAGGCGTTCGAATACTTTCAGCAAGGGCAGATAAGTTTCGGTAATTGCCTCGTAAAGCCATCTTTCTTCCAGGAAATGCTCGTGCTCCGGGTGGCGGATATAAGGAAGGTGGGCATGTAAAACGAGGGCCAGGTAACCTTTATCGGACATGGGAACAGCTGGTACTCCTTTCTTTTTTCAGGCGCGAAGGCACTAAGGAACAGAGGCACAGATTAAAGAAAATACACTAAAGGATGAAGAAAGCGAAGGAAGAGCGGAAGACTTTGTGCCTGTGGACTTTGTGCCTTTGTGCCTGTTTTATTCTTTCTGCCATTGTCCGGGAGAGGCTATGCCTAAAGGCAAAGCTCCCGCCCTTTCGGCCATTTCTTCGGCGAACAGCGGTGAGCCGAGGCCGAACTGGTAGCGATAAGTGCGGTAAATTCCTTCGATCCACATCCACTCTTCGTCTGTGCGTTCGGATAAGGAAGCTCTTGGCGTCGTCACCACATTTGAACGGAGTAAAGTGACGAATCTTCCATCGGGAAAGCGGCGCCCCAGATCCACATAAAAGGTGTGGTCCGGTTCTCCCACGTTGATGTGCCAGTTGTCTGCCTCTTCGTTAATGCCGATATCTACATAGGAAGCAACTGTTTGTGTGTCCGGATTTACGCCGGTGATGTCATAAACTCTTAAGACTGGCCGGGAATTGGTCCAGGCGGCCGGTCCGTAAGCGGCGGTGAATTCTTCCTGCTTGGTAGCGGTAATTTCCCAGTAAGCATAAAGCCAGTACGGATCTCTGGCCAGCAAGACCAGGCGGTCAACTCCGTAATAATGCGGCAGCTCTGGTTCGGCGGGAGACGCGGGCACGTAAACCGGCGGTCTGAGTTCAGTGGAAAATTCTTCCTTAAATCCCGGGTGAGCCAGATCGAGTTCGGGAAGAGCCGCTTTTTTTTCGGTCCGGTGATTTTTTTTGCTTAGCCATAAAAAAATTAACGTAAATAATATTAAGGTCCCCAGAACCAAAGCCAAAAAAGGCAATTGCACGACCTCCTTTGCTATCCAAAAAATAATTTTAATAACCTGGTGGCATAATGGAATTATCTTGATTTTTTTTATTATTGCCATTGCCTGATGGCTTTATGACCGGAAATAATATTTGTTTTTTGGAGGGGTTGGTTTGCCCAGGGAAATAGTGTTAGGCAACGGAAATATTTTGGTTAATCTTGATAAATCATTAAATATCAGAGATTTTTATTACCCTTTTGTGGGTATGGAAAATCATGTAATGGGCCATAAGTGCGCCCTGGGTATTTGGATTGACGGTTGTTTTTTCTGGATCAACGAAGGCAATTGGGAAATCAACGCCCGTTACCGCCCGTCCAGCCTGGTCGGCGACTCAATGGCCAGGCAAAACGAAGCAGGGTTGGAATTGCGCGTTTACGATGCCGTTCATTACGAAAAAAATATTTATTTACGAAAAATTTTGGTTTGCAACCTTTTCAACTGCCGGCGGGATTTACGTTTATTTTTTCATAACGACTTTAGTTTGGGCGGATCCGATGTGGGCGATACGGCCTTATATGATCCAAATACCGGTACACTTTTGCATTATAAGCGGAATTATTATTTTCTATTTAACGGACGGTGCCGGGAACAAGGATTTTCCCAGTTTACCACGGGGATTAAAAGGTTTGGACACCAGGAAGGGACGTGGCGCGATGCGGAAGACGGCTGGCTGGCCAATCACCCCGTTGCCCAGGGTTCGGTGGACAGCACGGCCGGTTTTCGTCTGGAGCTTGCCCCGGAAGGACGGGAAGTGATTTATTACTGGATTATCGCGGGCCGGAGCTTAAGGGAAGTACGCGAAAATAACCATTATGTACTGACGTATGGTCCGGAGGCATTGTTAAAGGCAACGGAAAAATACTGGTATAACTGGGCGCACAAGCATAAACGCAATTTTGCCGGCTTACCGCCGGAAATCGAGGAGTTGTACTATTCCAGCCTGCTGGTCATCCGCACCCAGATCGATAGCCGGGGGGCTGTTTTGGCGGCCAACGACACAGACATAATGGTTACCAACAGGGATCATTACTCTTATCTCTGGCCGCGGGACGGGGCGCTGGTCGCCTGCGCCCTGGACAGGGCCGGCTATCCGGACGTAACCAGACCTTTTTATTATTTATGTCGCGATATCTTAAGCGAGGAGGGTTTTTTCTGGCCCAAATATAACCCGGACGGTTCCGTGGGTTCCAACTGGCACCCGTGGATAAGGGACGAATACGGCTACCTTCCCATTCAGGAAGACGAAACTGCTTTGGTGCTCTGGGCCTTGGGGCACAACTGCGGGCTGTACAAAGACTTTGAGTTTATTAAATCTCTTTATACCCCGTTGATTATCCCGGCGGCCGACTTTTTGGAAAGGTACCGGGATAGCCGGACGGGTTTGCCGCTGCAGAGTTACGACTTATGGGAGGAGCGAAGGGGGATTTTTACTTTTACCGCGGCAGCCGTATACGGAGGCCTCCGGGCGGCGGTTTATTTCGCCAGGCTTTTCGGGGATGAGGTCAGAGCCGGCCGGTGGGAGCTGGCGGCCCGGCAACTGAAGGCGGCCATCTGTAAATTACTTTACAGTTATGATTTAGATCGCTTTATCCGGGGTGGCGGCTTTGATGCCGAAGTGGAATTGGAAAAGGACTTTACGTTGGAGAGCAGCCTGTACGGCGTTTTTGCCTTCGGCGTCTTGCCGGCCGGGCACCCGCGGGTAAAGCGGACAATGCAGGCTGTGAGGAAATTTTTGTGGGTCAATACTGACATTGGCGGGATTGCGCGTTACCCCGGCGATTATTATTTCCGGCGTTCTGCGGATGTTCAAAAAGTGCCGGGCAACCCCTGGTTTATCTGTACGTTGTGGCTGGCGGAATGGTACATTGAGGCGGCGCGCAGTCTTGGGGAATTGCAACCGGCCCGGGAGCTGCTGGCCTGGGCGGTGAAAAGAAGCAGCAGAAGCGGCATTATGTCCGAGCAGGTGCATCCTTATACCGGGGAGCAGCTTTCTGTGGCTCCTTTGACCTGGTCGCACGCGGCCTTCGTTCTGGCGGTGCTCAAGTACATTGAAAAATATTCTTTATTGGGATAAGGGCCCTGGTGTGCTCCGCGGCTTTTATTCATGCATTAACTATATTGAGCGGTTTTTTGCCTTCCAGAAATCTTTTTATGTCCTCCGTAATCAGCCTGGCGGCGCGGACCGGGACTTCGCGGGTTTTTCCGCCCAGATGCGGAGTAATGATGACGTTTTTTAAACCCAGCAACGGATTGGCCGGGTCCGGCGGTTCCTCCGCCAGTACATCCAGTGCCGCTCCCCGGATCCTTTCTTCCGCTAATGCCTTGTACAGGGCCTCTTCGTCAAGCAGTTTCCCCCGCGCCGTGTTGATTAAATAAGCGCTTCTTTTCATCATGTGCAACTGTTCTTCCCCGATTAGCCTGATATTTTTTTCCGTTAACCGCTGGTGGAGGGTGACAAAATCAGCTTCCTTCAAGAGATCGGCCAGGGCAGCCGGGGTGGCGCCCAGGCGGGTAATTTCCTCCGGGGCCGCATGGGTGCTGTAAACCAGGATATTCATCCCGAAGGTCTTCAACCTGGCGGCTACTTCCCTGCCTACCCGCCCGAAACCAATTATGCCGGCTGTCTTGCCTTTCAATTCAATACCTTCCAGGTCGCTGCGGGCGGCATAAGCCCAGGCGGTTGGCCCGGCCTTTCTGGTAAGTGTACTGGCGCGAACGATGTTTCTGGCCAGGGCCAGCATCAAGGCGACGGTTAATTCGGCGGTAGCCTCGCTTGCCCTGCCCGGGGCGTTGATGACCGGGATTCCCCGGCTCCCGGCGGCGGCCAGGTCGACGTTGACCGGGTTGTTTCTGGCGCAGGCGATCAGTTTGAGTTTTCCGGCCTTCTCGAGGATTTCTTCCGTAACGGGCGCCTTGTGGACCACCAGGATGTCGGCGTCGGCAACCCGGGAAATAAATTCGCCGCCGGACCCGTAAAATTCTCTTATTGAAGGCAGGCAAGTGGTCAGGGAAGATGTCCGGTTAATTTTGATCAGGGAAATGGTTACGGCGTGACTGATGAGCTCTCGGGCGAGGGTTTCCTTAAGGGCCCGGACGGTGAGTGTCTGGTCGTCCACCAGCAGAAGATTGCGCATGTTCGGTTCCCCTGTTTAATTTATGTTTAAACATTGAATAATTATAACATATAAAGATCTTTTTCTTCGAGAGGATTTTTCAATCATCATGGCGAACGATCATGCAAAACCTCAATTGGTGAGGTGGGCGTATGCGGTGGAGCCAGGCAACCAACGCGGGCAAAGTAAGGCAGACAAACGAAGATTATCTAAGTGTCTGCCCCGATCTCGGGCTTTTTGCCGTTGCCGACGGGATGGGCGGGCACCAGGCAGGGGAGATCGCCAGCAAGCTTGCCTTGCAGGTGTTAGAACGCTTTTTGCGCTCTTATTTAAGCGGTTGCGCGGATATCGGGGTGGTTCTGGCGGAAGGAGTGCAGGAGGCCAACCGTTTGGTTTACCAGATGTCGACAAACCACCCCGGTTGCCGCGGCATGGGAACGACCTTAAGCTGCACGGTTATTCGGGACAGGCGGCTTTATCTGGCGCACGTGGGCGACAGCCGGATCTACTTATTGCAGAAAGGAAATATTGCCCAGTTAACCGAGGATCACTCGGTAGTGCAAGAAATGGTCCGCAACGGCAGCATTACGGAAGAGCAGGCCAGGCAACACCCCTATCGCCACGTTCTGACCCGCGCTTTGGGCGTGGAGCCTTTGGTGGAAGTTGATACCGCCCGCTTAGCGCTGCAACCCCGGGATATGGTTCTTTTATGCACCGACGGTTTATCCGGATTGCTGGAAGAGAGCGAACTCTGCCGGGTCATTTACAGTTCCGCGGACCCGGATCAGGCCGTTCATTATCTGGTGGAACTGGCGCTTAAGCGCGGGGGGACCGATAATATTTCCGTTGTCCTGGTGACGGTGAGTTAAATAAGCAGCGGAGAAACTGAAGAAATTATTGCTGGCGAGTGAAAACAGATGGTCGGTAAAATCCTCGGCAATCGTTACGAAATAATTGAAGAGCTGGGCGGGGGAGGAATGGCCATTGTTTATAAAGGCCGCGATAAATTTCTCAACCGCCTGGTGACCATAAAAGTTTTGCGCCCGGAGTTTACGGTTGATAAAGATTTTATTACCCGTTTCCGGCGCGAAGCGCAGGCCATCGCCAGGCTGTCCCACCCAAATATTGTGAGCATATACGATGTCGGCCAGGAAGAGCATATCCACTATCTGGTCATGGAGTACGTACATGGCGATAATTTAAAGGCGCTCATTAAGAAAGAGGGGCCGCTGAATCCGGAAAGGGCGCTGCATATTGTGGTGCAAATTTGCAAGGCGCTCCAGCACGCCCACGAAAATAACATTGTCCACCGGGATGTCAAACCGCACAATATCTTAATTACGTACGGAGGGTGGGCAAAATTAACAGATTTTGGCATGGCCCGGGAGGTTACGGCCGCTACCTTAACCTATACCGATACGATCATGGGTTCAGTGCATTATCTTTCTCCGGAGCAGGCCCGGGGCCAGGCGGTCGGACCAAAGTCAGACCTTTATTCGCTCGGCGTTGTTCTCTACGAAATGTTGACCGGGGTTGTTCCGTACCAGGGGGACAGCCCCATCGCCGTTGCCATCAAGCATATTCAGGAGCAACCGGAGTTGCCATCCAAAATAAATCCCCGGATCACGCCCTGGTTGGAGAAAGTAATCCTAAAGGCACTGAGCAAGGATCCCGGGTTTCGTTTTGCCTCTGCCTCGGAAATGGGCCAGTCTTTGCAGGCGGCGATCGGGAAAGAAGACGATCCGGAAACAGAGGCAATTGCCCCCGGAGAAGTGTTTGCAGAAGAGCGAAATCCGAATGGGGCAGGTAAAAGACGCAGGCTCCGCCCCCTCGGGTGGGTTTTGGCCGGTTTGTTTTTTGTTGCTTTTCTGGCTGCCGGCGCCTTTATGTTTAATAAATATTACTTGAGCGTTCCGGAAATTCAGGTTCCGGACGTGGTTAATAAAAGCCTCGCCGAAGCCACCGGGATACTCACCGGGCTGGGGCTGCGGGTGGCGGTGGTTAAAGATTACGATCTGCAGGTGCCTGAGGGATATGTAATCAGGCAGGACATAGGCCCGCAAGATCCGAAAGTAAAACCGCATCGGCAGGTGACTCTCACCGTCAGCCTGGGGCCGGACCTCCGGGAAGTGCCCGATCTCTACCAGCTCAGCGTTCCGGAGGCCAGAATCAGGCTGGCGGAAGCAGGCTTGCAAATGGCCGAGCGGTTCCAGGAAGATTATCACGATAAAGTTCCCCAGGGGTATATCTTTCATCAGGAGCCCCAGGCCCACAGCAGCCAACCCAAAGGGACAATTGTAACCGTATATTTATCGAAGGGACCCCGCCCGGAGGAATCCCGGGTTCCCGACCTGGCCGGTTTGACCATCGAGCAGGCCAGAACGAGGTTAAGTGAAGCAAAGTTAAAGCTGGATGAAAGCATCATCTGGACCGAAAACGGGCAGTATTTTTCCGGGCAAATAGTGTCCCAGGAGCCGGCAGCCAATACGCCGGTGCAGGAGGGTACGGCGGTTAAGGTTGTGGTGAGCAAGGGCCCGGGGCCGCTGCCCAGAAAGGCCGAGGTAAACGTTACCGTGCCCAACGACGGACGCAGGCACCAGGTAAGGATAAACGTTACGGACGTCAGGGGGTCAAAAGATGTTTATATCAAGACCCATGCCCCAGGCGAGGAATTCACCGAGGTAATTGAGTTTTACGGAAAAACTACCATCAGGGTTTATCTTGACAACAATTTAATCAAAACTAAGACGTACGGGTAAAAATTCAATGGCAGGGGATTGTGTGCGTGAAGGGATCGTAATCAAAGCGTACGGCGGTTTCTATTACGTAAAAAGCGGGAACGAGATCTGCAAATGCGTTTTGCGCGGGCGCTTTCGCCGCCAGGGGCAGCAGGTGCTGGTTGGTGATCAGGTAAAATTTAGGGTGACAGAGGCAAAAAGCGGCGTTATTGAAGAAGTGCTTCCCCGGCGGAATGTCCTGGTGCGTCCGCTGGTGGCAAACGTGGAGCAGGCTATCCTTGTCTTTGCCATGCGCGACCCGGATCCCAGCCCTTTTTTGCTTGACCGCCTGCTTATCCAGGCCCGGGCGGCGCAGGTGACCCCCTTTATTTGTTTCAACAAAGCAGATTTAGGCGGGAAAGAGGCAGCGGAGCTAATTTCCGTTTACCAGCAGGCGGGTTATCCGGTGTTGGTGACGAGCGCCAAAGATAAAACCGGCTTGGGTGGTTTACGGAAAATTTTATCTGCGGGGGTAACCGTGCTGGCCGGTCCTTCCGGAACGGGAAAGAGCAGTTTATTAAATGCGCTGGAGCCGGGCCTGTCCTTGAAAACGCGGGAAGTCAGCACCCGGATAAGACGGGGCAGGCATACCACCCGCCACGTAGAATTGTTGACGTTGACCGGTGGCGGTCTGGTAGTTGATACCCCTGGCTTCTCCAGTCTTCACTTGCCCCTTATGGAACGTACGGAGCTGGCTTATTTTTTCCCGGAATTCCGCGAATATATCCCGGAATGCCAGTTTACCGGCTGTCTGCATTATAAAGAACCCGGCTGCGCGGTTAAACAAGCCGTTGCGGACCTGAAAATCAGCCCGTTGCGTTATGAAAACTACTTAAAATTCCTCAACGAGGTAATTGAACAGGAGAAAAGAAAATATGATTAAAATCGCTCCTTCCATTTTGGCGGCAGATTTCGCCAGCCTGGCGGAAGACATTGCAAGGATAGAAAAAGGCGGCGCCGATTATCTCCACATTGATGTCATGGACGGCCGTTTTGTGCCCAATATCACCATCGGCCCCCCGGTCGTGGCCGCTTTGCGCCCGCACAGCCGGCTGGTTTTTGATGTCCATTTAATGATTGCCGAGCCCGACAAATATATTGAGCGCTTTATAGAAGCCGGCGCCGATATCATCACTGTTCACGCGGAGGCTGGCGTCCACCTGCATAGAACATTGATGCAAATTAAGGAGGGCGGGGTAAAGGCGGGCGTTGCCCTTAACCCGGCAACCCCTCCGGAAATTTTAAAATACCTTTTGTCGCTATGTGATCTGGTTTTGGTGATGACTGTCAATCCCGGTTTTGGTGGACAGGCCTTTATTCCCGAAATGCTTGCAAAAATAGCCGCCGTCAAGCAACTTTTAGAAGCGGCCGGCTGTCCTGCCGAGGTTGCGGTTGATGGGGGCATCGACATGAAAACGGCACCGCTGGCGGCAAAAGCCGGTGCGGCGGTGCTGGTGGCCGGTTCGGCTGTTTTTGGTTCCGCCGACCCCGCGAAGGCAATTGGCGAAATAAGAAAATCCGTGGCGGGAGGTGAGTAAAAAGTGGCCGTCTGGAAATGCGCGGAATGCGGTAACGTTGTCGAAGCCCGCTGCAAGCCGGGCAAATGCAAAAGCTGCGGAGCACCGAAAGATAAGCTGGTCAAAGAGGGTGCGCCGGAAACGGCCGGCAAAGGGTGCAAGGCCGGCCGGACCGGCAAGCGGTAAGAGGCCGGGGAGGCAAAAGAAAAGAGGAAAGATGCTTAAACTGAAGGTGGACCAATAGTGGCTTTTTTTAAAAGGATAGTGATTATCGGCGTCGGCCTGATCGGCGGTTCTTTAGGGATGGCCTTGCGTAACCGGCGACTGGCGGATACCGTGGTCGGCGTCGGCCGGAGCGAAGAGAACTTGCGCGCCGCCCTGCAGTGCGGTGCCATCGACCGGGCGGCGAGAGAGCCCCTGCCGGCCGTGGCGCAAGCAGATATAGTTGTCCTGGCCGCCCACCTGAAGGTCAATCGCGAATTACTCAAGGAGATCGCCCCTTGCTTGTCGCCCGGGACCGTGGTCACCGACGTAGGCAGCGTGAAGGGAGACATCGTCCGGCTTGCCCGCGGGCTAATGCCCGCCGGATCATTTTTTGTGGGCGGCCACCCGATGGCCGGTTCGGAAAGACAGGGGATCGCCGGGGCCGATCCTTATCTTTTTGAGAACGCCTTTTATATTTTAACCCCTCTTCGCGATCAGCCCGAATGGGCTTTGCGTAAAGTCCGTACAATGGTGCAGGGAGTTGGGGCGCGGGTAATTGAGTTGACGCCGGAAGAGCACGATTTGGCCGTCGCCGCTCTATCGCATTTGCCGCACCTGGTTGCTTATGCTTTGGTCAATTCCCTGGCGGGGCTGCCGGAAGGTGAGCGCTTTTTGCCTTTGGCGGCGGGGGGATTTCGGGATACCACGCGGATTGCCTTAAGCAATCCGTTGATGTGGCGGGATATTTTTCTTTTTAACCGGGAAATGTTGCTGACCGTGCTCGGTTCGTATAAACGGGAACTGGCCCTGCTGGAAGAAGCCGTGCGGCATTCTTCCGAAGAAGAACTTGTTGCTCTTCTGCAAAGAGCCAGGGAAATGCGGGAGTGCCTGCCGGCCAGGACAAAAGGGTACCTTCCGGAATTTTTTGAAATCCTGGTGGCTGTTCCCGACCGCCCGGGCGCCATTGCCAGTGTAACGGGAATCCTGGCCCGGGAAGGGGTAAATATCGCGGACATCGAGATCATGCGCATCCGGGAAGGCGAGGGTGGGAGCGTGCGCCTGGGTTTTGCCACGGAGGAGGAGCAGGAGGCAGCCGTCCAAGCCCTGCGTCGTACCGGGATGCAGGTAGTGAAACGCAAGTAGATTGAGGGAGAAAGGCACAAAGGCACAGAGGCACAAAGAGATATAGGTAGAAAATGAGGCTAAAAGCGCAGGCATATTTTCCTTTGTGCCTCTATTTTCGAGGGAGTTCCCCATGAGAACGTTCGTTCTCTCCATTAACAATGAAAATAGAGGCACTAAGGTACAAAGGCACTAAGGCACAAAGAGATATGGATAGACGACCGGGGAATATTTGCTTTGTGCCTTTGTGCCTGTTGCCTCTGTGCCTCTATTTTCAAAGGAGTGTGATCTGTTTGTCCATCGGGGAAGCGGTTATTCTGGGGATTGTTCAGGGTCTGGGTGAGTTTTTGCCCATATCCAGCTCGGCGCATCTGGTTTTGGTTCCCTGGTTTGCAGGCTGGCCTTATGCCGGCCTGACCTTTGATGTAGCGCTCCACATCGGCACTTTGCTCGCGGTGGTTGGTTATTTTTGGCGGGATTGGCTGGTGTTGTTAGCAGATGGCTTACGCCGCGCTCCAACAGTAGAAGGACGGTTGTTCTGGTACGTGGTCGTGGCTACTATCCCGGGCGCCCTTTTTGGTTATTTTTTAGAAGAGCAGGCCGAAACCGTTTTTCGAGAGCCGTTTTTAATCGGTTTGATGTTAATGCTGATGGGGATTGTTCTTTACCTGGTGGACAGCCGGGCGCCGAAATGGCGCAAGCTGGGGCAAATCGGCCTGGCCGACAGTATTTTGATCGGCGTATCCCAGGCGCTGGCGATTATTCCGGGGATATCCAGGGCCGGCGTCACCATGACCGCCGGGAGGTTCCTGGGTTTGGAGCGGGAGGCGGCGGCGCGCTTTTCCTTTTTGCTTTCAGCTCCCATTATTTCCGGGGCTGGTTTAATGCAATTAAGTAAAATAACTCCGTCCCAGGTTAACGCGCCTTTTCTGACGGGGATCGTTGTTTCAGCAGTGGTGGGTTTCCTTTCGATCGGTTTTTTATTGCGGTATCTTACCAGGCATAGCTTTGTTGTTTTTGTCTGGTACCGTTTATTGTTGGGGGCGGTGGTAATTCTTTTTGCTTTTTTGAGGTAAACTTTCCGGACCCCGGCCCGGCATAGAATTTCTTCTGGTAAAATATAGTATTATTGAAGGAATATCCCATGCATGAGCGTATAGTATATTTTGCCGGGGGTTTTCGTTATGGGTATTCCAAAACAGGTTAAACAGCGGCAAAAACACGAAATAACCGGGGTAATTTTTTTAACTTTGGCCGTTCTTTGTCTGATTAGCCTGGTTACTCCCGAGGCAGGCCGGGTGAGCAGACTGGTCGAGCATTTGCTGCGGAGCGCAACCGGGGAAGGGCGCTATCTCTTTCCATTATTTTTAACCTACGTCGGTATCCGGATGATTACGCTTAAAGGGCAGGTCCGGGGAGCGCAGCGCTTCCTGGGAGGAATTATTCTTTTCGTTGTCGCTTTAACCCTGCTGCACCTGTTCATTCCCCGGCCGTATGCCCTGCGGGCCGGGTTAAAAGGGGAAGGAGGCGGTTTGTTCGGCGCCGTTTGCGGTTACCTTTTAGAATATTCCTTTGGCTTGACGGGAATGTACGTAGTTCTGGTTACCCTCGTCCTGATTGGAATTTTGCTGAGTACCGGTTTATCGCTCAACGCCTTGGGCGGTACAATCCTCAAGAAACTCAAGGAGTCCTGGGGCCGCTGGAAAAAATTTTGCAGCTCTTTTCTTTTTTCCGAAGAAGTCGCGGAGGAGCCCTCCGTTCAGCCGATTATCATTGACCGCAGCGGCTCCGAGATGGTGGATTCGGAAGTAAATCCGGCAGGAAATCCGGTGGAAAAAGAAGATATTTTCACCGGGCCGAAGTTTGAGCGCGGCCACGTAATGGTCGTTCGACCTCTCCAAAAGCAAAATTATTTATCAACAGAACCGGGTCTTTTCGCGGGTGAAGCGGAGTGTTCGGCCACTGCCGAATCTCCGGGATTCCAGCTCCCGCCGATCGGCATTTTAGCCAAGCCGGGGCGCCCGCGCGCCGTCAGGGCAAATAAGGATATCACGGAAAATATCCGCATTTTAGAGGAAACTCTCCAGAATTTTGGGGTGAAGGCAAAGGTGACCCAGGTTTCCCGCGGTCCTACCATCACCCGCTACGAGATCCAGCCTCCTCCGGGGGTGAAAGTAAGCCGGATCGTGGGTCTGGCCGACGACATCGCCCTTTGTATGGCCGCCCCCGACGTGCGCATCGAGGCGCCCATCCCGGGCAAGGCGGCGGTAGGGATTGAAGTGCCCAACCGGGAGATTTCCACGGTTCACTTAAGAGAACTCCTGGAAACGGGAGAATTTCAAAGCGCTCCATCCCGTTTGACGGTCGCCCTGGGGAAAGACATCGCCGGCAACCCGGTGGTCGCCGACCTGGCCCAGATGCCCCATCTGCTCATTGCCGGCGCAACCGGTTCGGGAAAAAGCGTTTGCTTGAACACCCTGATTGCCAGTATTTTATTCAAGGCTACCCCCGACGAAGTAAAATTTTTAATTATCGATCCCAAAATGGTGGAGTTAAGTAATTACAACGGCATCCCCCACCTGGTTTCGCCGGTGGTGACCGATCCGAAAAAGGCGGCCACCTCGCTTCGCTGGGCAGTTAAGGAAATGGAATATCGTTACGAATTATTTGCCGCCGAAGGGGTACGGGACATCAGCCGGTACAACGCTTTACGCCGCCAGGCAGGCGCTGCGAAAGCCCCTCTTCCCCTTCTGGTGATTATTATCGACGAATTGTCTGATTTAATGATGGTTGCCCCGGCCGACGTAGAAGACGCCGTCTGCCGGCTGGCCCAAATGGCCCGTGCCGCCGGCATTCACCTGGTGGTGGCCACCCAGCGCCCGTCCGTTGACGTGATTACAGGGTTGATCAAGGCAAACATACCCTCTCGCATTTCCTTCGCCGTTTCCTCCCAGATTGATTCCCGTACTATTTTGGATATGGCGGGGGCGGAAAAACTTCTCGGGAGGGGGGATATGCTTTTTTATCCCGTGGGGGCGCCGAAGCCGCTCCGGCTCCAGGGAGCTTATTTATCTGACCGGGAAGTAGAGGGGCTGGTTTCGTTCTTGAAAAAGCAGGCCTGCCCCAGTTACGAACAGCGCTTCCTGGGAGAAGCTAAAAAAGAAGCCGGTTCGCCGGAACTGGAAGACGAACTTTTGCCCCGGGCGGTGGAAATATTTATTGAAACCGGCCACGCTTCCGTTTCCTTGCTGCAAAGGCGTTTGCGAATTGGCTACGCCCGGGCCGCTCGACTGGTCGATATCATGGAAAAGAAGGGGATTGTCGGCGCTTACGAGGGGAGTAAACCAAGGGCGGTCTTGATGACCCTGGATCAGTACCAGCAAACTTTTAAAAAATGAGGTTATTGATTGGATTTGGAAAAATTAAAGAAAATGTTTGACTAATTACCCTGAAAATATTACGATTTATGTAGAAGACAATGATTCCGGCGGTTAAAAAGGAGCTTTCCCGGATGTGAAAGGAGGCGAACTGGTGGGGATTGGTGAAACCTTAAAAGAGGCCCGGAAAGCACGCGGTTTATCCCTGGAGGAAGTTGCCGAGAAAACCAAGATACGTCCCCGGTACCTGGAAGCGATCGAGGTGGAAAATTTTGATCTTCTGCCCGGCCAAATTTACGTCAGAGGATTTATCCGGAATTACGCCCGGTTTTTGGGTTTGAACCCGGAACCTTTAGTTGCTCTCTTTGACGAGTGCTATGGCAAACAACGGCTGCCGGCGGCAGAGACTATCCCCGAACAAAAAGAAAAGAATCAGCGTTTGCGAAGAAAGCCGCTGGTTTATCTTTTCCTCGCGGCCGCCGCCTGTTTAATAGTCTTTGGAATCTACGCTTTCAAAACAGGCGCTATCCTTCAGCAGGCCCGAAATGATGCGCCCGTTCCCGGAAATGTACGCGACCAGAATGTCCCCGAGCAAATAATTACCCCCCCGAACCAGCCTGCCGCTCCCCGGGAATCGCCGGTTCCCCGGGAAACTTCGCCACAAAAAGGCGTCAACCTGGTGCTGAATGTTGTCCAGGATAGATGCTGGATGAGGGTAGTGGTTGACGGGGAAACGAAATTTACGGGTGAATTGGCGGCGAATCAGTCGCGGAGTTTTTTCGGAAAAGAGCGGATTGAGATTAAGCTGGGCAATGCGGGAGCGGTGCAGGTGCAGGTTAACGGGCGTAATCTTGGCTACCTGGGGGGTATTGGAGAGGTAATCAAGAGGGAATTTACAGTTCTTAACGAGGGTTGAGCATAAGGGGGAAGGGAGATGGAGTGTTTTATTTGCGATACCTGCGGCCGGGATGTTAATATTTATGAAGGCGTTTTGTCCTGGCGCAGGGATGCGGGGGAGTTAAGCAACTTTCGCCTCACTCACCGCGACGGGGCCCAGGGGAGTTGCGAGGTTCGGAGCAATAATGAACGGCAGGACTTATACAAGGTAGCCTCTTTCAGCGGGTATCTGGCTTTTGTGCAAGACCTGCTTTCCTGGTGGACAAAAGGCTTTATCGTCAGGGACTTCGAACGTTTAAAGGAGATTATGAAGAACCTCAGTGTTTATATAAATGAGAAATTAACCGCGCTGGTAGGAGAATAAATTTATCCCGGGGGCGGCGAGATAGCGGGCCGCTATTTTCTTGCCGGAAGGGAAGACATTGCGTGGCGAACGAGCGAATTGGCCTGGTTAGCCTGGGTTGCGCGAAAAACCTGGTGGACAGCGAAATCATGCTGGGGCAGCTGCAAAAAACCGGTTTTACGATTACCAACCGGGAAAAAGACGCCGATATTATCATTGTCAACACCTGTGCTTTTATTTTACCGGCGGTTGAGGAATCCCTGCAGAATATTTTCGAGCTGGCCCGGTTAAAAGAAAAAGGGAAATGTCGTTTGTTACTGGTGGCCGGTTGCCTTGCCCAGCGCTACGGTTCCCGGTTGTTGCAGGATTTGCCTGAAGTGGACGGATTGATTGGCACCGGGGCCGTTCCTTACGTGGCGGAGCTGGTAAAAAAAGCCCTTGCCGGGGAGAGGGTTTGCGCGGTCGATCGGCCGGCCTATCAATATACCCCCGATCTGCCGCGCCTTTTAGCCACCCCTCCATATTTCGCCTATGTGAAAATTGCCGAAGGGTGCAGCAGCCGGTGTGCTTTTTGCGCCATTCCGGCGATTAAGGGGCCCTACCGCAGCAGAACGCTGGAATCCCTTGAACAAGAGGTAAGCTCCCTGGTTGAAAAAGGAGTAAAGGAAATAATCTTGATCGCCCAGGACACCACCCGCTACGGTTTGGATTTGTACGGCGCCTGCCGCCTCCCGGAGCTGATCCGGCGCCTGGAGGTTATTCCCGGCCTTGCCTGGCTGCGTCTTCTCTATTGTTCGCCCGACTATTTAACAGAGGAATTGATCGCCGTTCTGACCGGGTCGCCAAAATGGTGCCGGTACCTGGACATCCCGGTCCAGCACGCCAGCGAGGAAATTTTAAGAAAAATGAACCGGCGCAAAGGCAGCGCGGAAGTCCGCGATTTGATCCGGCAGCTGAGGAGGGCGGTCCCGGGGCTTACCTTGCGCACTACCTTCCTGGTTGGCTTCCCGGGCGAAAAGGAGGCTCATTTTGCCGAACTTCTGGACTTTATGCGGGAAACATCCTTCGACCACGCCGGGGTGTTCAAGTTTTACCCGGAAGAAGGCACCCGCGCCGCCGGTTTTCCGGACCAGGTGCCGGAAAAAGTCAAGGAAGAGCGTTATCACCGGGCAATGGTCCTGCAGAAGGAAATATCTTTACGCCAAAACCGGCGCAAGATTGGCCAAAAGCTGGTGGTTTTGGTCGAAGGAAAAGCCGGTGCGCTTTACTACGGGCGAAGCGAAGGAGATGCTCCGGAAATTGACGGGAAAGTTTATTTCCTGGCGGACGGGACATTATCACCCGGACAATTTGTGCCCGTTTTAATTAAAGAGGCGAAAGAGTATGATTTAGTAGGGGAATTGGCGAATGAACCTGCCTAACCGGTTAACGCTGGTGCGGATTTTTTTAATCCCCGTTTTTCTCACCGTGGTCACCCTGCAGGCGCCTTACGGCAATTATGTCGCGATGGCCCTTTTTTTGTTTGGCGCCGGCACCGATGCTTTGGACGGCTACCTGGCCCGGAAGCACCGGATGGTGACCCGCTGGGGCAAGTTGATGGATCCCCTGGCCGATAAATTACTGGTCTCGGCGGCGCTCATCTCGTTAGTCGAACTCCAGCAGATGCCGGGGTGGGCGGCCATGATCATTATCGGCCGGGAGCTGGCGGTTACCGGGCTGCGCACTTTTCTGGCCGCGGATGGAACGGTGGTCCCCGCCTCCTTTTTGGGCAAATTAAAAACTGCTGCCCAGATTGTGGCGATCGTCGCCCTCTTTCTGCAGGAAACGCCTTATGAGATGAAAATGTTCACCTTTGGCAACGTGGCCACGAATGCCGCCATTGTTTTGACAATCTGGTCGGGGGCGGCTTATTTCAACCGGTGGTGGGCGCAAATTAAAGAAGGTGGCTATTAAGTTATGCAGTGGCAAGGGTTGCGTATTCATATCATTTTGCTGGCGCTGGTGATTGGCCTGGGAATCTTTTTTGGCTTCCGCTGGTTGTATAACCGGTTTAGCCTGGAAGAACCTCTCGCCGGCGCCCTGCAGGCCAGCAGGGCCGTCCAGTCCTTTGAAATTGAAAAGGGCCGGCCGGTGACGCGAATTGTCATCCGCCTCGCGCCGACCGGCAACTTAAAAGAAACGTACCAAGACCTGTACCGGCAGATTCAGGCGGTTTTGGGTAAGCAACGGTTTGAAATAAAATTACTCGATCGGCGCAACGATAAACTTGCGCGGGTGTTTTACTACAGCCAGTTTGCCATTTACGAAGCAATCAAGCGCGGGAACTACCGGGAGATGATTAAATTTATGGAAGATGAGGCGGCGAAAGCGGGGGCAACGGCAACCGTTTTCCTTGACCAGGAAAATATTTACGTCCAATTGCAGGATAATGAGCATTATTTATATGAAATTATCCCCCGGCGGGACCCGGGCTTATTCATTTCGCCAGAAAAATCGGTTTCCTGACTCCTGGCAAGAATTCCCTGGCCAATATTTCCCATTTTGATGCTATCTTTAAGGAGAATGTTTGAAAAAACAATCGGTTGGCAACCGGTTAGCAAAACCACAAAACAGTAACCCACATATCCACTCGTTAACCTATGTTTGGTTTTATTTACCAAACTAATGTTCGTTAAGGGGACTTTTTAATATTTTCGGAGAAGGGACACTACTTTACCCAGAACGGTTGCCTTATCGGTTACAATCGGCTGCATGGCCCTGTTTTCCGGCTGCAGCCGGATGCGGCCGTCTTCCTTAAAGAACCGCTTAACCGTGGCCTCATCTTCGATCAGCGCCACTACTATGTCGCCGTTTTCGGCAGTAGGCTGCTGGCGAACGATAACTATATCTCCGTCGAGTATTCCGGCGTCAACCATGCTGTTACCATGTACTCGCAGGGCGAAGAAGTCGCCGTATCCGGTCAAATCGACCGGCAAGGCAATAATATCTTCATGATTTTCCACGGCCAGGATGGGCGTGCCAGCGGCAATGCGCCCCAGGAGCGGAACAGCCACAACAACATCAGGTTTTTGTTTATTAATAGCTATCGCCCTGGGCATGGAACTGTCGCGGCGCAGGCAGCCTTTCTTTTCCAGTCGGTTCAGGTAAGCGTGAACCGTAGACGTTGAACTTAAACCCACCGCTTTGCCGATTTCCCGGACGGAAGGTGGGTAGCCTTTTTCTGCAATGGCTTTCTGAATGTACTCCAATATTTGCTGTTCTCTTTCGGTTAGCTCGGACACTTTCTCACCCACCTTTCCTTTTCTGGTAATTATAGCATGGTACAAATGTTTTGTAAACGGTTGTTTGGAAGCAAAGCCAGATGATCATCAACAGTGGTAATCGTAAAACCCACTTCCGCTCCAGGGAGCTTTTTTCAGAAAAGCTCAGTGCAGGAAAATCCGCCGGGCGGGGCGAATAATTTAAACGTCTCGCTATTTTTTTTTCGGGAGGTAGTAGACAGGTATACCCATGTTTTGCTGCATTTACAGCAAAAGGCGGTAAAAGCTATGGAAGAACTAAGTTTGTGAATCCAGTTGAGTCCAGTTATAGCAATTACTACCGGTAGGTTATGTTAGTAAATTGGTTAACAAACCATAAAATGGCTTAGAAAATCCTTGATTTTCAAGGGCTGTAGCGCAAATAAAGTAAATATGCTATAATTAGTTAATGTTCTGGCTTATTTGCGGTGCCGGATGCCTGAGGCAACCTAAAGAGGGTTGCTAAAGAGCTTCTTTGCCTCTGGTCTTAGTTTGACGGGAAGGCGGTGCATACATACATGCTCAAGGAAATTTGTCTGGGTTTTGCCCTGGCGGGGGTAATTTTCCTGGCTGCGGCCGGCTACGATATCACCCCTTTTCTTTTTTTGGCCGCCGTTGGCCTGGGACTCTATTATTTTGCCCATTCCCGGGGTTTAATCGCGAAGAACTTCAGTGAGCACCGGGTGGCGCCGGGCCGGCAAATTTCTTTTGCGGACGTGGGTGGACAGGCTTCCGCCATTCAAGAGTTGCGGGAAGCCCTCGACTTTATTAAAAACGCGCAGCAGATCCAGAAGCTGGGCATTCGCCCTTTGAAGGGTATTTTGCTTACCGGGCCGCCGGGAACGGGGAAAACGATGCTGGCCAGGGCCGCGGCCGGGTATACCGACGCCGTCTTCGTGGCCGCCAGCGGCTCGGAATTTATCGAAATGTATGCCGGGGTCGGAGCCCAAAGGGTGCGGCGCCTCTTTCAGTCAGCCCGGGAAAAGGCCCTTGCCCAGGGGAAGGTAAACGCCTTGATTTTTATCGACGAAATTGAGATTTTAGGCGGCCGGCGCGGACAAACGACCAGCCACCTGGAATACGACCAAACCCTGAACCAGTTGCTGGTGGAAATGGACGGATTGAAGGTGGACGACCGGGTGCGCATTCTGGTCATGGCGGCCACCAACCGGATTGATATGCTCGACCCGGCGCTGCTCAGGCCCGGCCGCTTCGATCGCCAGGTGCGGGTGGAGCTCCCGGACAAAGACGGCCGGCTGGAGATTTTAAAGCTGCACACCCGGAATAAACCCCTGGCGGGAGATGCTGATTTAGAAATAATTGCCAGGGAGACCTTCGGTTTTAGCGGCGCGCACCTGGAAAGCCTGGCCAACGAGGCCGCGATCCTGGCCATGCGGGAAGGATGCGGGGAAATCCACCAGCGGCATTTTCAGGAGGCGGTGGACAAAGTAATGATGGGCGAGCGCCTGGACCGCCGCCCGTCGGCCCGTGAACTGCGCCGGGTGGCCATTCACGAAACCGGCCACGCTTTGATGAGCGAACTGGTCAAGCCCGGTTCGGTTTCTGCTTTAACCGTCACGCCGCGCGGGCAGGCGCTGGGTTATATGCGGCAAAGCCCGGAAGACGATACCTACATGCACACGAAAGAATATTTAGAGGATCAGATCGCAGTTATGCTGGCCGGGGCGGTGGCTGAAGAACAGGTTTTAGGCGACCGCAGCACGGGCGCGACTAATGATTTTCAGCAGGCTACCCGGCTGGCGGAAAAAATTATCGAAAGCGGCATGTCCAGGCTGGGTATCGTCAATTTGGAAATCCTCCCCCATGGTTTGCGTTATAAAGTACTGGCCGAAATTCTGAAAAAACAGGAGGAGCGCGTCAAGGCGAGCCTGCTTAGAGCAGAAACAGCCCTGCACCACATCGCCGGATTTCTTTTAGAGCAAGAAAAGATTACCGGCGATAAGTTGCGGGAAATTCTGCAGGCGGTGCTGAAGAGGGAAAAGGTTGCCGGTTGAGGATTCTTTGAATTGACATGCCTTGCTATTTCCGATAAAATAGCTCCAAAACAATCTCCCAGGTTTTACCCGTTTTAAAGACCGGTCCAAAAGGTAATTTTTAACGGTGCAGGTGACCGTAATGCGCGCCGAACTAATTTTCACGGGAACGGAACTTCTTTTGGGAGAGATTTTGAACACCCACGCCCAGTATTTGGGCCAGCGGCTGACGGCTTTAGGCGTGGAGCCGGTCTTGCATACCACCGTAGGAGATCAGTGGGACGCCCTGGCCGCCGCGATCAATCAGGCGCTGAACCGTTCCGACGTCATTATCATTACCGGGGGACTGGGCCCTACTACCGACGATCTGACCAAGGATATCGTTGCGGATGTTTTGGACTTGCCGATGGTTTTGGACGAGCCATCGCTGGAAAAGATCAGAGATTTTTTCCGGCGGCGGGGTACGGAGATGCCCGAGATAGTCGTGAAGCAGGCTTATTTTCCGGCGGGGGCGAAAATCTTGCCCAATCCCCGGGGTACCGCTCCGGGCGCCATCCTGGAAAAGGACGGACGCTTTTTGGTGCTTTTGCCCGGCCCGCCGGGTGAATTGCGCGCTATTTTTGAGGATTCGGTAGAACCATTTTTAGTGCAACTGGGCGTAAGGGGGACGGTGAGCAGGAGCAAAATCCTCAAAGTATGCGGCATCTCAGAAGCCATGGTGCAGAGCCGCTTGAAAGATTTGGGCGGACGGGGAAATCCGGGCCTGGCTTATCTGGCCAAACCCGGTGAGGTGCATATAAGAATTACCGCGAAGGCCTCCGAACCGGCTGCCGCCGAGCAAATGGCGGCGGAACTGGCCGCAAAAGTTCAGGAAAGGATGGCCGATTTTATTTTTAGCACCGGTGAAGAGGAACTGGAAGAAGTGGTCGGCGCAATGTTGTTGAAAAATCATTTGACCATCGCTCTGGCTGAATCATGTACCGGGGGTCTAATTGGCGCGCGACTCACCAACGTTCCAGGCAGTTCGGCTTATTTTTTGGGCGGTGTGGTGGCCTACGCCAACCAGGTAAAAGAAAATGTTTTGGGGGTTCCGGAAGACGTTCTCCAAACTTACGGGGCGGTAAGTGAAAAGACGGCTGTCGCCATGGCCAAAAGCGTCCGGGGTCTTTTGCAAGCCGACCTTGGCCTGGGCGTTACCGGCATTGCCGGGCCTGCCGGGGGCACAGAGGAAAAACCGGTGGGCCTGGTTTATATCGCCCTGGTTGCGCCCGGGAGCGGGGACTGCCGCCGGTTTCTTTTTCCCGGGGAGCGTGCCGGCGTTCGCTGGGGAGCGTCCAACGCTGCCTTGAAGATGATTAGGGAGTACTGCCGGAAGCTTGCAAAGGGCAAGGAGTCGTAAAAAAAGGGGACAAAGGCATAAAGCACAAAGGCATCTAAATTTACTAAAATTTTGATTGCTTTCCGCCCAATTTACTATTAAAATAATAACGTAAAATAATAACGTTACATATTTTGGCTGCCAGGAAACTTTCCACCGAGCAACCTCGGGCCTTCAAGACTTTGTGTTCTGGTGTCTGTACACTTTGTGTCCGTGACCTTGGGCCTTTTGCCCGGGAGCTTGGCGCCTGAAAAATAAGGGGGTCGGTTTTTTTTGAATGACAAGCATAAGGCCCTGGAAGGGGCATTGCTGCAAATTGAGCGGCAGTTTGGAAAAGGCTCCATAATGCGGTTAGGGGAGGCCTCTGCGAAACTCCAGGTCGAAGTCATCCCAACGGGAGCCCTATCTTTGGATCTTGCTTTAGGGATTGGGGGGCTGCCGCGCGGACGGGTGGTGGAAATATTCGGCCCGGAATCTTCGGGAAAAACCACCGTTGCCCTGCACGTTATTGCAGAAGCCCAGAAAATGGGCGGCATAGCCGCCTTTATCGATGCCGAACACGCCCTGGATCCCGTTTATGCCAAAAATTTAGGGGTGGATATTGATAATCTGCTGGTTTCCCAGCCGGACACCGGTGAACAGGCGCTGGAAATTTGCGAGGCGCTGGTGAGAAGCGGAGCGGTGGACGTGGTAGTGGTGGATTCCGTGGCTGCGCTGGTGCCCAGGGCGGAAATAGAAGGCGAAATGGGGGAAGCCTTTGTCGGCCTCCAGGCCCGGCTGATGTCGCAGGCTTTGCGGAAATTAACGGGTGTGATTAGCAAGTCGCGAACGGTGGCCATCTTTATCAACCAGTTAAGAGAAAAAGTAGGCGTTACTTTTGGCAACCCGGAAGTGACTCCGGGCGGCCGGGCGTTGAAATTTTACGCTTCAGTGCGGTTAGATGTCCGCAAAATAGATACGGTCAAGCAGGGAACAGAAATTGTCGGCAACCGGACGCGGGTGAAGGTGGTTAAAAATAAAATCGCCCCGCCTTTTAAACAGGCTGATTTTGATATTATGTACGGATCGGGCATTTCCCGGGAGGGAATCCTGGTTGATGTAGCCGCTGATTTAAACATTATCAATAAAAGCGGCGCCTGGTATTCCTACGGTGAAGAACGTCTGGGCCAGGGGCGGGAAAACGTCAAGGAATTTCTGAAAGAACACCCCGAATTCGCTCGCGAAATTGAGAATCAGATCAGGCAGACCTTGAATCTGGGCGGGTTAAAGGCGGCTTCGGCCAGCGAAGGGGAATGATGCGGGCGAATTTAAACCGGGGACGGGATGAGCAAGATAACATGAGTACGAGATGTTACTTGACAATAACAGAATAAACCGGTACAATTATGTCATGGGAGAAAATAGAATTGGTTACTACAAGCACTTTTAGGATAGATATCTGCATTGTTCCCGGTTTTTCATTAAAGACTATTGATATATATAGATTGGCCACCCTGAGATAGTTTATGCTGATTTTGTCCATGGTAGAACTACACTATGGTAAAGGGCGGAGTTCCTGGCGATAAATGGTAAGAAGTTTGTTCGCCGGAAGGCAGGTAAAATTTTAACTGCGCGCTGTGCTTGGACAGGGTCAAGGTTTAGTCTAACGTCCAGGAAAACCAGGGAAAGTAGTACCGATTCTTTTTTCTGCCGAGTTGTACTCGGTTTTTTTTATGGGCAGAACTAAACGGGTTGGGAGGTGTATTTGTTTGCAGCCCCAGTTTATCGGGGTACTGATTGCAGCAATATTAGTTGCCCTGGCAATCGGATATTTGATCAGGAAGTATCTTGCCGAAGCAAAAATTGCTTCGGCCGAAGCAGAGGCTAAAAAGATTCGCGAAGAAGCCGAGCGGCTTGCCGAAGCCAGAAAACGCGAGGCCATCCTGGAAGCAAAAGAAGAAGTTTTAAAATTGCGCAACGAGGTAGAAAGGGAAAATAGAGAACGGCGTTCGGAACTGCAACGCCTGGAAAGAAGGCTGCTCCAGAAAGAGGAAACTTTAGACCGCAAAATCGAGGGAATCGAGAAAAAGGAAGAGTCTTTAAGCCGGAAAGAACAGGAAGTTGAAGAAGTTAAAAACAAGTTGAATGAGCTTTACCAGCGCCAAATTGGCGAGTTGGAACGTATTTCCGGGTTGACCTGCGAAGAAGCGCGTCAACT
>JBFMBG010000055.1:0-24253 GCA_040755215.1 Bacillota bacterium
AGGTTAACCATGTTATTCTTTCTCCTTTTTCCAGTAAAGTGACGCCTGCTCTTTGCTTTCATTGCGGGATAGAATGTTCGCAGGGCACCGCCGTTTGGCACTTTCCGCAGCCGTAGCGGGGGTAAAAAACCAGATCAAATCAGGTGGCCCGGCACCTGCCCACGCCGCGACCAGTCCGGACGGGAAATGTCCAGCGGGTCGAAAAACCGGCGCTTTTTCCTGACTTCGTTGATGTGATTGAAATATGCCGCCGCCCCCGCCAAACCTTTGTGGCGGCCATGCTTCCACCAAACACTGCCCTTCCGAACCATTTTTTTGACTCTTACGTAGGCGGGACGCCATGCCTTTTCGCCCTGGGCGGGAGTTTCTCCTGCTTTTTTCTGGTGAGCTGCAGGGCCTCAATAATTTTTTTCCTGGTCTCCTTTGGCTCGATGACCTCATCCACCACCTGGGCGGTCCAGCTGCGGGCCGCCTCGAAAACGTTCAGCCTTTCCCTGGCCCTGTTCAAGTACCCCGGATAGGCATCTTCTTCAATGCCCTTTGGGTATACCTGCCGGTAGTCCAGCAGGGAAGCTTCAACGGCAAACCTGGCAATGGGCCAGGCGTAGCAGAGATCTACCCCCATACCCTTGACAGCACCCATGACGATGCTCCCGGCGTCGCCGTAGGCTTCCCGCAAAACCACGCTGATTTTGGGAATGGTAGCCGTGGCGTAAACGTCCAGGATTTTTCCTCCGTGCCTTAACAGCCCCCGGGCTTCCTGATCCTCGCCCGGCACAAAGGGGGGCGTATCGACAAGGTTAACCAGCGGAATGTTGTAAGCGTCGAGCACCTGCAAAAAACGGTAATACTTGTCACACGCATCGATCTCCAGGATGCTTCCCGGCTCCCTGGGATTGTTCGCCACCAGCCCCACCACTTTTCCGTTAAAGCGGGCAAAACAGGCAATCAAACATTTTGCGTATTCATTTTTGACTTCAAAATACCGGCCGTCGTCCACCAGTATCCTGATTACGTCGTGCATATCATATTGACGTTCGTAATTGTCCGGAACAATCTCCGCCAGTTCGCCGGTCTCCCGGCCTGGGTCGTCGGCGGTTTCCCGGCGGGGCGGCTTTTCCCGCCAATTCGACGGAAGGTAACTGAGCAATTCCCGTGCTTTCAAAATGGTGTCCCGGTCGTTGTCGCCCACCACATCGCAGGTGCCGCTGTAAACCATGTGGTAATCGGCCCCGCCCACTTCTTCCCCAATCTTTTCCGAAGTGGCTGCCTGCACCATCCGCGGGCCGCCCAGCCACAGGTAGCCCGTGCCTCTGCTCATCAGCAGGAAGTCGCACAGCGTTGGAGCGTACGCCTGCCCCGCAATGCAGGGGCCCATGAGCACATTGATCTGGGGAATCAACCCGGAATAGCGCGACTGCAGGGCAAAGTACCAGTCGATCCCGGCGGTCGGGATGTCCTGGTAGCCCAGTCTTCCCCCTGAGGAGTCCAGCAGCCAGACTACGGGAATGCCCCAGCCGGCCGCCAGGTCGATCAGTTTCGCGCATTTCTGAATGTGCTGGGTGCCGATGGAACCGCCCAGCACGGTAAAGTCGCTGGCGTAAACGGCCACGGGCCGGCCGTCCACCTTTCCCGTGCCGATCACCGCCCCGTCGCAGGGAGCCTCTACCTCTTTGCCGTCAACGCGCCGGCCGGTGGTTTGTACGCAGGAGCCCAATTCGGAAAAGGTGCCGGGATCGACCAGGCAGGCGATCCGTTCGCGGGCCGTCAGCTTTCCCCGGGCGTGCTGCCTTTCAATAGCCGGCACCCCGCCGCCGAGCAGGTTTCTTTCCCTGATTTCCCGCAATTTTTGAATGGCTGCAGTCATTATCTCGCCCATAATAACCTCCTGTAATAGTCGTCGGTTGCAGTCGTCAGTTGCCGGCCGTTAGCCCGGAAAATACAGTTCGTCAAATTTTAAGCGGGTTTGATTGAGCGCTTTTTTTCAGGCAGTTCCTCGCTTTTGTTTTCGGTGGCGGCCAGGGCGCTGATGATTTTCGGGCGCGTATCACGGGGGTCGATGATTTCGTGCACCGTGTAATAGGTGGTCCAGTTTTTGCCCATCTGGAAAACGCTGAACATTTCCTTTAAAATGCCCAGGTAAAAATTGAAAACTTCTTCGTAATTCCCCTTTTCTTTGGCCTGGGCCAGTTCTTTATTGAAGACGGCGTGCACCACCGTTTCCGGGCCGGTAGGAGCAAACTCCATCGGCGGCCACCCGTAAACGAAGTCCGGGTACATGCGCGAGCAGCCCATGACGATATTGCCGCCTCCGTAGGAGCGCCGCAGGACCACGGTAATTTTGGGGCAGGTCAGGTGGGCATACGAATGAAGCAGTTTTGCTCCGTGCCTGATTACGCCCAGCCGCTCCCACTTGTCGCCGGGGACGAAAGCGGTGGTGTCCACCAGGGTGACGAGGGGAATGTTAAAGGCGTCCAAAAAGTTCATGAAGCGGTCGTATTTATCGGATGAATCCGGCTCGAAAATCCCGCTTAGCTCGTCCGGATTGTTGGCCACCACCCCGGCCGTCCGGCCGCCGAAGCGGGCGAAACCGGTCACCAGGTGCGGTGCGTAGCCTTCCTTGAGCTCAAAAAAGGCACCGTCGTCGACGATTTTTTCAATTACTTCGTGGATATCGTAGGTAAATTTTGGGTTATCGGGCATAATATCCAGCAATCTTTCCTCTCTTCTGCCGGGATCGTCGCCTGTCTGAACAAAAGGGGGCCTGGTCCAACAGTTTTGGGGCAGGTAGCCTAGCAGCGTCTTCACCTGTTCAATGGCTTCTTCGTCGCTGCCGGCCAGCAGGTCCGCCTGCCCGCTTTTGGTCAGGTGAAATTGTGCCGAACCGGCGTCCGGGGACTCCAGACTCCCGCCGAGCCACAGGAAAGCGGTTTTTTCGTTCATAATCAAAAAATCGGACAATACAGGCAGGTAAGCCAGCAGGCCTGTACAGGGACCTAAAAGAAGGGTAATCCTGGGAATCACGCCCGAATAAAGACAATAATTCCGGAGCAGGTGAGCCAGGCCGTTAAACCCAACATCGCCGTTTTTCATGCTCAACCTTTCCCCAGCGGAATCAATCATGCCGATTAAGGGCACTCTTAACTGGCCGGCCATTTTGGTGAGGTCGGCCAGCTTCCAGGCGGCCTGGTCACCTAAAGAACCGGACATCACGGTAAAATCCAGGGCGTAAAGGAGAACCTGCCGCCCGTTCACCCGGGCCGGACCCATGATGACGCCGTCGCCGGGACTGGGTCGGTCTACCCCGTCGTATGGAGGGCGGGTATCCCGGACCACGGATCCAATTTCTTCAAAGCTGCCGGGGTCGGCCAGCCGCTCGATCCTCTCCCTGGCCGTCAACTTGCCCAGCCGGTGTTGGACGGCTGTGCGCTCCGATCCTCCCCCCGCCAGATTTTCCCGGCGAAGCTGCGCCAGCCTGTTTAAATAACCGTCCATCCATTTCCCCATCACAGATGCTCCTTTTTCTGAAGTATATTCCTATAAATTCCTACCCTGATAATTTTAGGCACAAAGTTTGCCAGGCACAAAGGCACAAAGTAAAATATTCCTTGGTCACACCTGTTTCTTTGTGCCTCTGTTCCTCAGTGCCTTGATGCTCTTGTCGCGCAAATAAACAATCGCTATTTTCATAATTCTGCTGGTGCCGTAGGCGGCATGAGAGTCTATTCCATTTCTTCCTCCGGCACGAACAACTTTAAAAAGCCGGTCGTAAAATTCCCCGCGGCGAATGACGGATTCGCCAGGATCTTTTTGTGCAGCGGGATCGTCGTTTTCACGGGTTCGATCACAAACTCCTCCAGAGCTCGCAACATGATTTTTCTGGCCTCTTCCCGGTCCGGGCCGTGGGCAATCAACTTGGCCAGCAGCGAATCGTAATAGGGCGGGATCCGGTACCCCTGGTAAACGTGAGTATCGAGCCGGATCCCGTAACCGCCGGGCGGGCGGTAGCACTCTATTTTGCCCGGGGAAGGCAAAAAGGAGTTTTCCGGATCTTCCGCGTTGATCCGGCACTCAATAGCCCAACCCCTTTTCGGAAGGGTTGAAAAATCGTCGCGCAAAAGCTCGCCCAGGGACAACCGGATCTGCTCCTTGATCAGGTCAATTCCCGTCACCATCTCCGTTACCGGATGCTCAACCTGAATCCGGGAGTTTATTTCCAGGAAGTAAAAGTTTTTCTTCTCATCCAGAATGAATTCTACAGTTCCGGCGTTGAAGTAATTTAGTGCGCCAGCAACCCGCAGAGCCGCACGGGCCATTTTTTCCCTTAATTCTTCGTCCAGGGCGGGGGAAGGAGATTCTTCCAGCAACTTCTGGTACCTGCGCTGCACCGTACATTCGCGCTCGCCCAGGTGGATTATTTTGCCGGAACAATCGCCGAGGATTTGAAACTCAATGTGCCGCGGGTTTTCCACGTACCTTTCCACGTAGAGGGTAGCGTCCCCGAAAGCCGCCCGGGCCTCCGCCCTGGCGACGACAAATTCCTCCTGCAGTGCTGCCCGGTCAAAGCAGATGCGCATACCGCGCCCGCCCCCGCCGGCGCCCGCTTTAAGCATTACCGGATACCCAATTTCTTCTGCCAGCGCCGCTGCCTCCCCAGCAGAGTCAACCCCTTTGCGGCTTCCTGGAATGACGGGCACGCCGGCCGCAGCGGCGCTTTCCCTGGCCGCCAGCTTATTTCCCGCCAGGCGAATATTCTCCGGCCGGGGGCCGATAAAAACCAGGCCGTTTTCCGCACACCGGGCGGCAAATTCTTTATTTTCGGCCAGGTAGCCATAGCCGGGGTGGATTGCCTGGGCATCGGTTTCCGTGGCCGCCCGCAAAATTACAGGGATATTTAAGTAAGTCTCGGCGGGTTTAAAGCCGGGCAGGCAAACCTTTTCGTCAGCCAACCGGGTGTGCAGGCAGTCCTGGTCGGCTTCCGAATAAACGGCCACGGTTTTGATGCCTAGATCCCGGCAGGCCCTGATGATCCGGACGGCAATTTCCCCCCGGTTGGCCACCAGTATCTTCTTGAACACATGCATCAACTCTTGTCTTGGATTACCTTTCACCTTGCTTAGTTGCATTCCTTGACCAGGTCCCATAGAATTCTTTCCTCTCGGTTCGGATTATGGCATAAAGCATTATCCCGGCTTAAGAGATGAAAGCCGACTACTGATTCAAGATACTTCGTGTTCTTTGTGTTCTTGATGGGTTAAACTTACCCTTTCTAACCGCCTTTTGCCGGGGTGCTCAATCACATTCCAAAATCATCAGCACGTCGTTGTCAGCCACGGGTTTTTCGTTTTGGGCAACGATCTCAATCACTCTGCCATCTACGGGCGCCTTGATTTTTTGAAAGACTTTCATAGTTTCTAACAAACACAGAACCTGCTTCTTCTTCACCAGGTCGCCCACTTCCACGTACGGCGGGTCTTCGGGTGATGGGCGGCGGTAGAACACTCCGGCAATGGGAGCCTTTACTTCGATTCTTTTGTGGTTTGTTTGCGCGGTGGACATCGCCTTAAAAGCCCCCCCTAAAAATTACTCTTCTTCAACCTCTATCTCCATGCGCAACAGCGCCGGTCCGAAGCATTTGCCCAGGTTGTCGCTGCGCAAGGAGCGCGACGCGCCGCCGTTTAAGGCACCGTAAAGGACGAAGTTAAAAGCTTCGATGTTTGGCACTTCGTAGCGAACCACTTCCCCCTCGACCAGGCCGCGGAAATGCTCTTTCACCCGTTCGGCGGTAACCTCCCTTTTCAGCAAAGCGTAGTCTCCCCGGCGGTAGGGGAAAAGGCCGATGTTGACGGTATTGCCCTTATCGCCCGAACGAGCGTGGGCGAGTTCTTTGAGCCGGACTTTCCTTTTCACCGGCGCTTCACCTCACTTCCAGGATACTCACTCGCACCTGCGCCTCGACCTCTTCCCTGGGCACCAGGGCTGGCCACATCCCGAGTAGCTCCCTTGGCCTAACCGCTCCTCCAGCGCCGCTGGCGCCGGGCGGGCCGTTCAAGGCGAGCGGGGGAAAGAAGCGCGGGACCAAAGCGGCATCTTTTTCGCTTTTGGTGCGCACGGTGATGCGCAAACCAACCTCGTTCAAATCCTCCCCCGGCTCCCAGGCCAGAGGACCGGTTAAGGAGTTGTACCCGATAAATTCGGTGCGGATCTCTTCGAATTGCAGGCCGGCCAGGGCAAACTGCCGGCGGATGATTTCGTCTGCTTTGCGCGCCTTCGCCAGGGCGTCGGGCCAGCTGTAACGGATATTGCCCTCCCCCAAAAAGCCGTCGCTGTAACCGATGGACACCTTCAGATGGGTGGGCCTGGGCTTTCCCTGAACGCCGTAAATACGCACCATGTCGGGACCCGCATTTTCCAGGCGAACGGTGGTGAAATCTGCCACCACGTCCGGCGTCAGGTAGGCGGCGGGATCGTGGACCTCGTATAAAAGCTGCTCCTTAACGGTTTCCCTGTCCACCCGCCCGCCCGTCCCGGCGGGCTTCGTCAAAACGGCCTCACCGTTCTCGTAAACTTCAGCTACGGGATATCCCATCCGCTCCATGTCCGGGATATTCCACCAGTCCCCGCCGAAGTTTCCGCCTGTGGACTGGGCCGAACATTCCATCAGATGGCCAAGGACAGTGCCGGCGGCCAGCTTATCCCAGTCGTCCCAAGCCCAGCCCAGTTCAAAAACCAGCGGGGCAAGAAATTGCGCGGGGTCCGCCGTCCGCCCCGCAATTACAACGTCCGCACCCATTTCCAGGGCTTCCACCAGCGGCCGGGCGCCCAGGTAGGCGTTGGCAAACAGGATCCGCTCCTGAATTGCGGCCAGTTCTTCCCCTGTCTCCAGGTTGGTCAGCGAAATCCCTTTTTCTCGAAGCTCCGCCAGCCGGGAAAGGATGTCGTCGCCGGTCGCAACGGCAATCTTCATCCCCTGCATACCGAGGCGTTTGGCCAGCTCATAGACAGCCCGGGCTGCCCCCTCCGGATTAATCCCGCCGGCGTTGGTCAGAATTTTGATCTTTTTCTCCCGGCAGACCGGAAGTACCATCTGAAGCAGCGGGATAACGTCCCAAACGTAACCTTTGGCCGGGTCGCGCTGGCGCTGCTTCTGCAAGATGGCCAGGGTGAGTTCGGCCAGGGCATCGCAGCAAAGGTAATGAACATCTCCGTATCTAACCACGTCCAGCGCCGGATAAGGGGAATCCCCCCAAAAGCCCTGTCCGGCGCCGATGCGCACCTTCTTCAAGCGGCTTTCCTCCTCTCCTGTGACCTCTTTCGTGTCCTCTGTGGTTAAATTTATTACCCCTTCATCCTGCTCAACAAAATCTTCAAAACCGCCATGCAAGGCTTTTCTCCCCGCTGGTTGAACACGTCAAACCGAAAAGTAACCACGCCCTGGTCCGGCCCGCGGTCGCTTTTTTCCAGGACTTCCATTTCGATGTGCAGGGTATCTCCGATTAACGTCGGGGCGGTAAACCGCACCCGGTCGATCCCGTAAAAAGCCACCACTACCCCCGGGGCAATTTGCATGAGGCCGGAAGCCACCGACAGAACCAGCATCCCGTGAGCGATCCGCTGCCCGAAAGAAGTTTGCGCGGCGTATTCCTTATCCGTGTGCAGCGGATACCAGTCCCCGGTAAAGGCTGAAAACAACACCAAATCGGTTTCGGTAATGGTGCGGCCGCGCGATTTCCACTTCATCCCCACTTCCAGTTCATCGTAAAATTTATCCAGCATTCAGACACCCCCCTTAATCTTTTATGATCCTTCTGGCGATAATTTCCTTCATCACTTCCGTCGTTCCGCCGCCGATCGTCCCGATCCGGGCGTCCCGCCAGTAGCGCTGAACGGGGAACTCCATCATGTAGCCGTAGCCGCCATGAATTTGCAAGGCCTCGTCGGCCACCTGGTTGTGCACTTCGCAGGCGACGATCTTGGCCATGGATACTTCCGTTACGGCATCTTCCCCCCGGACAAATTTACTCAATGCGTGGTAGGTCAGGCAGCGCGCCGTCTCTATGACGGTGGCCATGTCGGCCAGCTTGTGGCGGATTACCTGGAACTTGCCGATGGGCTTCCCGAACTGCACCCGCTGCCGGGCGTAGCGCAGGGCTTCCTCCAAAGCAAGTTCGGCCGCGCTCACGGCGCCCAGGGCCAAAACCAGGCGCTCCCATTGAAAGTTTTGCATGATGTAGTAAAAGCCCTGATTCTCCTCGCCGAGCAAATTTTCCTCCGGGACAAAGCAGTTCTCAAAGAACAGTTCGCCCGTATCCGAGGGGTGCCAGCCCAGTTTGGCCAGACTGCGGCCCACCGTAAAACCGGGCGTTCCTTTCTCCACCAGCAAAAAGCTGATCCCCTTATGGCCGGCGCGGGGGCTGGTCTTTACCGCCAGAACGATAAAATCCGCCCTTACCCCGTTGGTAATGAAAATTTTGCTCCCGTTCACCACGTAGTGGCTGCCGTTTTTCACGGCGGTGGTGGCCAGCGCACTCACGTCGGACCCCGCGTTCGGTTCGGTAATCCCCAGGGCGCCGATTTTTTCCCCCCTGATGGCCGGGACCAGGAAGCGCTGCTTTTGCTCTTCGCTGCCGAATTTATATACCGGCGGAGTGGCCAGGTGGGCATGCGCCCCGATCCCGGCGTGAACACCCCCCGAACCGCAGCGGGCCATTTCTTCCACAAATACGGCGTCGGCTACGTAATCCTCGCCGCTGCCGCCGTATTCTTCCGTATATTTTAAGCCCAGGAAACCCAACTCGCCCAAACGCAGGAATAATTCGGCCGGAAACTCCCCCTTTTCTTCCCATTCTTCCACGTGGGGGACGATTTCTTTTTGAACAAAGCTGCGGATGCTTTTTCTCAAGATCTCGTGCTCTTCCTGAAACAGCCAGCGGGCCACCGCAACCATCCTTTCCCTGATTTACATCTTAACCGGAGCATCTGCCCCAGTACTATGATTCGAACCGGATTTCAGCCAACTTTTCTGAACAAGCGGCGACTGCCAGCATTAGATCCCCAGGGACCGGGCAATGATTTCTTTCATGATTTCATCAGTGCCGCCGCCGATGCGGTTTAAGCGGACGTCCCGCCAGGTTCTCTGTACCGGGTATTCCATCATGTAACCGTAGCCGCCGTGGATTTGCAGCGCTGCGTCCGCCACCCGGCAGGATACCTGGGCGGCGACCAGTTTACACATGGAAATTTCCTTTACCGGATATTCCCCTTGGGCCACCTTCCAGGTGGTGGCGTAGATCAGCTGACGGGCCGCCTCGATTTCCGTCGCCATGTCGACCAGCTTGTGCGCAATGACCTGGAATTCGCAAATGGGCCGGCCAAACTGGATCCTTTGCCGGGCGTAAGCCAGGGCGCGCTCAAAAGCATGCTGAGCACCGGCCACAGCGCCTACCGCCCCAAACAGCCGCTCCCCCTGCAACTCCCACATGATCTGGTAAAACCCCTTATTTTCTTCCCCCAGCAAATTCTCCGCCGGGACGCGGCAATCTTCAAACAAAAGCTCCGCCGTATCCGAACAGGCCATCCCCACTTTCTTGAGCTTGCGGCTGACGGTAAATCCCGGCGTACGTTTATCCACAAAAAAGAGGGAGAAGCCCTGATGTCCTTTTGACGGTTCGGTCTTCGCCACCAGCAGGATGAAGTCCGCCCGAACACCATTGGTGATAAAAATTTTCCGCCCGTTGATTATCCAGCGATCGCCCTCCCTGACCGCCCGTGTCTGGATGGAGGCCACATCGGAACCGGCGTTGGGCTCGGTAATTCCCAGGCAGGCGATTTTTTCGCCCTTTAAAGTGGGGGCGAGGTACTTTTGCTTCTGTTCTTCCGTTCCGAACTGGAGAATCGGCGGGGGGACCATCTCCGTCTGGACCAGCATGGCCAGGGGCAAGCCGCCGATCCCGCTGCGGGCCAGTTCTTCGAAAAAGACGATGGACATGAACAAATCTCCGCCCTGCCCGCCGTATTCTTCGGGATAACGCAAGCCCAAAAAGCCCAGTTCCCCCATCCGCCGGAAAACCCAGTCGGGAAAGTATTCCGCCTTTTCCCACTCTTCGGCGTGCGGGGCGAGCTCCTTTTCCACGAAACGCCGGAGAGTCCTGCGCACCGCTTCGTGTTCCTCGCTAAAAAAATAGTGGGCCATTTTATTCCTCCCCGTTAATATTTAAACAATTGGTCATATTTTAACCATAGCAATTAAAGGCCTCCTGATCAACTAGAAAGCGCTCAACGGTCAAAAAAAGGGGTTAAACGGTATAAAAAGGAGGTTGACTGCCTGCCGGAAAGAAACTCTGCCCGGACCAGAAAAGATAAAACCCGGCCTGCTCGCGGCCGGGAAGCGATGGCGGCACATTAAAGCCACAGCGAAAGAACCCCTCCCCCGAGGCATTTAGCCCGTAGTCATCGATCCCCGCTGGCAAGGGACGACCAATTTTAACCGGAACATGTATGGGCTATCCACAGGGCAAAGCGCCCACCGGCTGCGGGGGGGCTATTTGTAAAGCTCCCGGTATCTTTCCCGGAGGACGTGCTTTTGAATTTTTCCTGTGGTTGTTTTTGGCATATCTTCGAGAAAGACCACCCGCTTGGGCACCTCAAAACCACCCAATTCTTTTTTGCACAAGCTGATGATGTCCTCTTCGGTCAGCTGCGCACCTTTTTTCGGCACGACAAAGGCGGTCACAGCCTCGATCCACCTTTCGTGCGGCAGGCCGACGACGGCGGCCGATTCCACCCGCGGATCGCCCAAGATCACCCGCTCCACCTTGATGGAAGGCACGTTTTCGCCGCCTGTCTTGATCATGTCCTTTTTGCGATCCACAAAAACAAGCAGTCCGTCTTCGTCAAAATAGCCCAGATCCCCCGAGTGGTGCCAGCCGAATTTTCTGCTTTCGGCAGTCGCTTCGGGATTTTTTAAGTAGCCTTCCATGGCTGCCGGGCCGCGCCAGACAATTTCCCCGATCTTTCCCGGCGGCAAAAGGTTTCCCTCCTCGTCCATCACGGCGGTGTCCAGAACCAGGGCGGACTCCCCCCAGTAATTGCCCTGCTTCTTTAACTGCCATTCGGGACGGAACGTGTTGGTGGAAGGGAAAAACTCCGTCTGGCCGGTGCCGAGCATAAACTCCGCACCGAAAACCCTGATCCCCTCCGCCAGCGTACGCTGGTCCATAGGGGTCATGGCGTAAACGCACCTTTCCACGGAAGAAAGGTCATACCCGGAAACTTTCGGGTAATCAAGCATGGCCCGGTACATGGCGGGCAGGCAAAAGATTACTCCGATTTTCTCCTGCTGAATCGCTTCCAGCATCCCCCCGGGATCAAACCCACGGAACAAAACTGTTTTGCCTCCCACGTGGAAAAAGGTGGTTGTGAAGGTTTGCTGGGCACAGTGAAACAGAGGCATCAGGGTCGTTCCCACCCGCCCTCGGCGGATCTCCAGCTCAATGGCGTTGCTCAAAGACATAATGAACACCGCCAGGTGGGAAATCATGACCCCCTTGGGGTAGGCCGTGGTTCCGCTGGTGTAGAGGATTTCCAGAAGATCGCGATCTTCAATGATCACGTCTTCCACCTCTTCTCCGGAATTACCCTCGATGAAGCGGTAAAAGTCGACAAAAGGTTCCCCGGCATCCTTTCCGGTGGCCGGGATCGAAACAAAATGCGAAACCCCGGGAAGATCGTTCTTCATTCCGTGAACCAGAGGAACGAGGAGATCGTCCACCACCAGGACCTTCACTTCCGCATGGTTAAGGATGTACGCCACGTCTTTCGGGCCGAGCCCGGGATTGACCGGGACAGCCGTAAAACCCCCCTTGGCGCAGCCGTAAAGGGCAATCAGGTATTCCACGGAGTTCGGGCCGAGCAAGCCCACCCGGTCTCCTTTGGCCAAACCCAAACTGCGCAGCGCCCGGGCAAAGCGGTTCAGCTGTTCGTTCAATTCCCGGTAAGTGAGCCGCAGATATCGCTCGCCCCTTTTCTCGACCACCGCCTCCTGATCCGGGCGGGAGCGCGCCTGCCGCCGGAAAATATCTCCCACGGCCACCCTTTGAATCAAGTTCTTTTCCAGTTCGGTTGCCATCTGGCGACCCCCCTTTTTCTTCAGATCCTGAAATTTAAATCCCTTAATTTTTTCGACCCCGCCGGTTTTTCCGGGACGCTTTTTATTGCTGCTGCCGCACCTGCGGCTGCCTGCTCATTTCCCTTAACTGGCGGCGGAGCACTTTCCCCACCGCGTTTTTCGGCAACTCATCCAAAAATTCAACCACCCGCGGCCTTTTGTAGGTAGCCATATTTTCTCTGCAAAATTCGATAATCTCGTCGGGCGTGGTCTTTCCCCGGAATTCATCCTTTAATACAACGTAAGCCTTAACCGTTTCGCCCCGGTATTCGTCGGGCACCCCGATCACGGCTGCTTCCCGCACCGCCGGATGCTTCATGATTACCGATTCCACTTCGAAGGGGGCAATATTGTAGCCGGAGGCGATGATTAAATCCTTAATCCGCTCCACAAAGTAAACGAAACCGTCTTCGCTGACGTATCCCGCATCCCCGGTATGCAGCCAGCCGTCCGGCTCAAAGGCCGCCCTGGTTTCCTCCGGCTTGTTCCAGTAGCCTTTGGTCACCTGGGGACCGCGGAACATGATTTCTCCCACCTGCCCCCGGGGCAGGATATTTCCCGCTTGATCCACAACCTTTACCTCGCCGGCCACCGGCACCCCGATGGAATCCAGGTTTTGCTTCCCGGGCAGCGAAATGATCCCCCCGCAGTTGGTTTCCGTCATCCCCCAGCCATTGGTGAGATCGATCCCCGTCAGCTCGCGCCAGCGCTTTTGCAGCGGGATGGGCACCGGCGCGCCGCACCCGGTGGCCAGTTTAAAGTGCGTGAGGTCGTAATGCGGAAGGTCGGGGTGGTTGACCAGGGCGACAAAAAGGGTGGGCGGTCCAAAAATCACGTTAATTTTCTCCCTGGCAATCATTTTTAACAGCTCGCCCGGTTCAAATAAAGGCATCAGAACGACCGTCCCGCCCTTGTACAGGAACGGGTGCAGTCCTAAAAAATAACCGCTGGTATGGAACATGGGCATGATCTGCAGGTTTACGTCGTTATAACCGAAACCCATCAAGTGAGAGTGGCTGATAGTGTTATAAACCATGTTATAATGTGTCTCCATCACCCCTTTCGGTAACCCCGTCGTTCCTGCGGTATAAAGGATCAGGGCTAAGTCTTCCCTGGGGTCAAGCTGCACGGGCGGAGGCTGGGATGGAGTTCCGGCGAGCAGGGAGGTAAAATCGAGGGCGCCGGGAAGGTCCCCCTTTTCCCGGTGAAACGGCGGGGGAAGCCAGGCGTCCGGCTCAGCAAAGTCCGCCAGGTGGACGCTGATGATCCGCCGGAGGTTCGTTTTGTCTTTTATCCCCGCGAAAAGCGGAAAAAAAACATCCAGGCAAATGACCGTTTCCGCGCCCGCATCGGTAATGATATAGGCCAGCTCTTCCCCTTTGAGCATGACATTGCAGGGCACGGAGACGGCCCCCGCTTTGATAATCCCGTGAAAAGCAATGACGTGCTGGGCGCAGTTGGGCAGCATAACGGCCACCCGGTCGCCCTTTTGCACACCCAGGCCGGCGAGGGCGGCCGCCAGCCGGTCGGATAACTCATCCATTTCCCCGTAGGTAATTTTTCTTCCGCAGGAAACCAGGGCGGTTTTTGAGGGATAGCGGTAAGCCGTCTGCCTGATCAGCTCAAAAAGCGGAATCTCCGGAACCGGCGGCATGGGTTCCGCTCCCCACTGCGGCTCGTAGCTTAGATAGGAAAGATTTTGCTCGATATCCCGGATTTCCATCAAGAACACCTCCGTTTTTCCGCTTTTTCATAACTCATTGCCATATTCATACTTTCAAAACTTTTTATGCAATAAACGTGCCAGAAAACTTTTTGCTTTTGTCCCTCTGTCCTACTGTGCTTTTGCGCCTGCACACTTTCTCCTGAAAATAAAAATGGTCCGGACAGGCGGACATGTCCGCCCTTCCGGACACCCCTTGACCGGGATTGACTGCTCAGGCCAGGTTGTACCTTTTCAATTTCTCGTAGAAAGTCGACCGGGCAATGCCCAAAACCCTTGCCGCCTTTCTTTTGTTCCCCCGGGTAAATTCAAGTGCCCTTTCAATAGCTGTTTTCTCTGCTTCGTTAACCACGTTTCCAATGGTGCAGACAAGCGGACCGGGCGGCGGTACATTGGCTTTTTGAACGTTTCCCGGTGCTTCAAGCAAGCAGCGGATTTTTCCGGTCCGTTCCACAAAATGGGGAGGCAGGTCAGCCACCTCGATCACCTGTTTATCCGCCAGACACATCGCCCCTTCCAAAACGTTCCCCAACTCCCGGACGTTCCCCGGCCAGGAATAGGCCTTCAAGACCTCGTAAACCGGCGGCGCTATTTCAAAAGGGTCCTTCCCGTATTTTTTACACAATTGTGAAACCAGGTGCGGGACCAGCAACTGAATATCCTGCAGGCGCTCGCGCAAAGGGGGGATCCTGATCAGGATCACCTCCAGCCGGTAGTATAGATCTTCCCGGAATTCGCCGCGCTGGACTTTCGTCTTCAAGTCGTGGTTGGTCGCGGCAATCACCCGGACATCTACCCGCCTGGTCCGGGTGCTGCCGATCTTTTCAATCTCCCCTTCCTGCAATACCCGCAGCAGCTTGGCCTGCATGTTCAGACTCATATCGCCGACCTCGTCCAGAAAAATGGTTCCGCCGTTGGCCAGCTCGAATTTACCCGGTTTACCCCCTTTGCGCGCTCCCGTAAAAGCCCCTTCCTCGTAGCCGAATAATTCTGATTCAAGCAACGATTCCGGAATGCTGGCGCAATTTACCTTGAGGAAAGGACCGTCTTTTCTGGTGCTGGCGGAGTGGATGGCGTGAGCAAACAGCTCTTTCCCCGTGCCGCTTTCCCCCAGCAATAAAACAGTCGCTTCCGTGGCCGCCGAACGCCTGGCCAGTTCCTTGGCCGTCACCATCGCCGGACTCTCGCCGACAATATCGGCAAATGTATACCTGGAACCAGTCTGCCCGTTTCCGGAAGCCTGCTTGCTTTTTATTGTCTGCCGGCAGTAGGGTCTGATTTTCTTGATGAAGTCTTCGGCTTCGTGCAAATCGCGAAAAACACTTTTGCAAACCGCTCCTTTTACTTCCCCGTTTTCGATCAGGGGCAAGACCATTACAGGTACGTACTTATCCTTCACGTGCCACAATTTGCCCATTTGCGGGACACCGCTGCGCGCCACTTTTTCCATCAGGCAGTCGCTCCGGATTTCCCGCATGAACCTGCCGATCACCGCCCGGCGGTCGACCCCTAAGCGGATCGCTCCTTTTTCGTTGGCGTAAATAACGCGCCCTTCCCTGTCCACCGCCCCCACGTCCTCGTACGCCGAATTTAAGATACTGTCCAGCAGGCGGTTCTGCTCCAGGGCCTCTTTGAGCTGGCAGGTTAATTTTTCTATTTCGCTGTAATCTTCCCAAAATTCCACCACTCCGCTCACTTTCCGGCCCTGGCAAAGAGAAAACTGCGTTACTCTGATCTTCTTTTCTTTAAACGAAAGGTAATAATTCCGGATTTCCCTTGGACCGTCTCCAAGCGCAATCCCCAGCCTGCTTTCCGGGATAATTTCCCGCCAGTTTTTGCCCAGGGCATCCTGCACTTTCACCGCGAGAACCAGGCCACAGAAGTGATTAAACACCCGGATTTCGCCCTTTTCGTCAACGGCCAGTACCCCGTGCTGCAAGGCCTCGCCCATTTTCCCCAAAAAATCGAAGACGCAGTTTTTTTCCCGTATGGCCATTCCTTCTTCCCTCGCTCATTTACCCTCGTTTAGTGGCCTCCATTACTTCCCCTGCCAGCGCGGGAGCCTTTTTTCCAGAAAAGCCCGGACACCCTCTTGCAGGTCCGCACTCAAAAAATCAACCACGCGCAAGGCGTTCAAATAACTGAATGCCTGGTTAATTTCCAGATCAACAGCCGTGTTGTAAACATCCAGCCCCAGGCGTAACACCAGCGGGCTGTAACCGGCAAGCTTTTCGGCCAGTTTCATCGTTTCCGGCAAGATCGTCTCGGCAGGAACAACCTTATTGACCAGTCCGATCCGTTCTGCTTCCGGGGCGTCGATCATTTCCCCGGTCAGGGCAAGGGCGAGCGCCTTGCGGGGGCCTACCGCCCTGACCAGCAAAGGAAAAATCACAAAAGGGAACATCCCCGCCTTGATTTCCGGCGTCCCGAATTTCGCCTCCTCCGACGCGACCGCCAGGTGGCTCATCGCCACCAGGCCGCAACCGCCGCCCACCGCCGGCCCGTTGACCGCCGTCACAAGTGGTTTCCTGAGGAGGACACCCATCCGGAACAGGGCTGTAGATTCAACACCCTCGTTATACACCGCCGGGGCGCTTTTTTCGCGCAGCCGGGAAAACTCATCCAGATCCCCGCCGGCGCAGAAGACCTTGCCGGTTCCGGTCAGCACAATCACTTTCACTGCTGGATCTCGATCGGCATCTTGAAGAACCCCGATTAATTCATGGGTCATTGTAACGCTCAGGGCATTTCTTTTCTCCGGCCGGTTCAGTATAATTTTCGCAATACTATTTTCTTTTTCGTAAAACAGTTCCTTCGGTTCCAATTTTAGTGTCCCTTCCTACACAATTCGTCAAAAAATATACTACCCGGTCACATTTTAACTTTACCAGTTGAAAGGCAAAAAAACAATTTTTGAGGGATGAGCAGTGAAAAATGCTGGCCAAATGGTTATAATTTCAGGTTGAATGGCCAGCAAGGTTATCTCCGGCTTATGTACTGCTTCACTGCCCCGTTTCCCCAGGGGCTGTTTAAAACCACCGCCTTTTAAGCCGGACAGGGACGTCCTTTACAGGGGCGTCCCCGGAGCCAGGGCGGCAGACTCGGGCTATATCCGCCGGTGGCGTCGCCGGGATAACTCAGGTCCGGGAGACCCCCAGGGGACCTCTGCCGCCTTTTGGCGACAGGAAGGGTATGCTCCCCTCAGGTGTAATAGTCACCGGAGGCCGGAGGGCCTGCCACCTTCGGGAGGTGGGCCTGCGGTTTAATCGGGCAAGTCCTTCCCCTTCAGGAGTCGGATGCGATGAAAAATAATTAGGTTGAAGAGGTAGCTTTAGCTTCTTCCCAAGGTATTTAGAAAACTAGCCCGGCTAAGGTGACCCGGCCTCCGGGTCGGGCTCCCAGGCCGGCACGAGCTTTTCCTTCAAATAGCCATAAGTTAAACCTCCCAGCATAAGCAGACCAGCTATCCCTACCAGGGGGTACAACACCCGGACGAGGTTGGAAAAGCCAAGCAGTCCCGCGCCGAAAGCAGCACCCCCGCTTCCCACCACCAGCCATTTAAACCGAAAAACGCCAAACTGAGCAAGCCTGGCTGCAAAGCCATATAAACTGCCCACCGCGGTCGTATATACTTCCGCCGTCAAAACGATACTGTAACCAATTTGGACGAGAGGGGAAAACGTTCCGGCAATATAAACCATCGGGATTTCGTAGCCCGCTGCCAGGGGGTAATGCACCAAAATCGCCAACAGGATGGCAAGGGCGCCCGCCCCCAGCCCGAGCCCGCCGTAGAAGGCGCCCTTTTTAAGGATATTTTTGCTGCCGGCCAGCGCTCCCAGCGGTGCCAGTACGGCCACTCCGAGAACAAGGTTGTAAGAAGCGTAAATCAGGGCCGACAAAGGCCAAAAGGAAACCGGGGCTTTAAAGGGCTGGGCCCACACCCAGGCCATGCTTAACTCCGGATAACCGGCAAGCAACGTCCCCAGGCTGATTCCGAGGATTGAAACGAGCAAAAGGGGGACGACATAGCTGATCGCGGAAATTACTCCCCCGATTCCAAACAAAACGGTAATAACGCCAGCTGCCGCCATCCCCGCCGCCCCCCATAAACGAGGCAGGCCAAACTGCTCGGCGAATATTGCCCCCGCTCCCGCGATCATTGCTGCCAGCGCTCCAAATAAAAAGAAAGTAACGATGCCGTCGACCGCCGAACCCAACCATCGTCCGGCGGCGTGGCGAATAATCTCCAAATGAGAACTGGCCCGTAACCGCCTGCCCAACTCGAGGATAATCATCCCGAAGAAAATAAAGAAACAAGTTGCCAGCCCTATGGCCAGCATTCCAGACAAACCAAAGAAACCGAAAAACTGCAAAATTTCCTGCCCGGAAGCAAACCCTGCACCTACAATCGTACCAATATAACTTGCCGCAACTTTAAAGGTAGACATCTTCATATTCCTTAGGTTGTCCCGGAAACAGGAGATTATTTACCCGGCCAAGATATAACAGTCCAAGGAAAGGGAAAACCTTTCCCTACTACAAGAGCTGCTGCCGCCTACCTGGAAATATTGCCAGTTTTTGCCGAAACAGGTCTTAACTTAGAACAGCTAAATATAATGCCCCTCAGACGCACAGAAACGGTCCTTCTCGGGCCGGTCCACCATAGGGGCAGAAAATTGCGCCGGACGAAAAACGGGCTTTTCCGGGTTCCTGGATCGATTGCTTCTGATTCGTCGCATCGTATAGCGCAATGAGAAAGTCCGGCGCTGTCTGGCGGCAGAAGAAGGAACTGGGTCGACCCTGAGCAGGAACGGGCCCCGGTGGGGAGCCCGGAGGGAGGCGCCCCCCGGAGTTAAAGCCCCCCGGCCCCAAGATTGGGGGCCTATCCATTACCCATAAGTCAATTTGACGCAAGATATAGTGGGTAGGGTGAACAGAGCGCGTTTCAGGCCGGGGCCATGACGCCGCGGCCCTCCGGGGAAACGGCGCGGCTACGCTGTAGAGGAGAGGGTACTACGCCTTCCGGATTGCCCGGTACCAAAGCCCGCCCCCCCCACCGGGACACCACCGCTGCGGTTACTTCCGGGGAAAGGGAAACGATGCGCCTGGAGCAAGCTGTTGCTCGATGCGCCAAGCGCGGCTGCGGTGGTGGCCAGGTGGGGGGAGCCGAAAACGATCTTTGATCTCCCTTACAGCCGCCCTGGTAAAACAGAGAAGCAATATGTTTTCCGGATCAATTGATCCCTCTTCTTCAACCATAAATTTTATCCGTTCAATCAGACAATACGTTTTGCCTGTTCCCGGTCCGGCAAGGACCAGGATCTTATCCACCGGGGCGCCTCTTATTACCGCTTCCTGTTCCTGAAAGGTCTGTAAGGTATCAGTGTCCGGTAACGCTTTTTCTGGAGTTTCTATTTTTTGCGGAATATCCGGCTCATCTTCAATAATAACAGTTATCATGTCCGGCTCAGGAACAACCCGCCTGGAAACCGCTTCTTCCGTAACCCGGTCTGTTTTAAAGATGTCTTCAGCTGGCTCTTCTTCAACAGACGGAAGAGGCTTCCAGTCCCGGGGCCTGAATAGAACAGGCACGTCTATTTCAGGGTCAAAACCGGGCCGGCATGCGCTGAAGTGTCTGCAATGAGTATGGTAACAGCGACACTCTACCTCAAATCTATCACCACGTAAGGTATGTGGCTAAACCGGTTTTGACCAGGGCCTTTTCCATGGCCGCTTCGGTTTCGGCTAATTGTTTTTGCCAGAAGAAGATTTCTTCTAAGCACTGGGTCAGGCGCAAGCGGGCAGCGGTTAGGCCTTCCGGTACGCCGATGGATTCGTTGGCCGCGGCCAGTAAAAGAACGGCCCGTTTTTGACCCACTTTCCCGCTGCTGGCTGCCTTAAGTTCAGCAGTCACGCTGGGGTTAAAAAATTTCTCTTGACATTTTCACCCCACTCTCAGGTGGGAGTTAAATTTAACTTAAGGAGGCCTTCTTGCTGGGGATATGCCGCCCTTGTAGACAGCAGGCTTATCCGGTGATACGATACATTCCTTATTTATCCTAAGGGCATGGTTAAATCCCGCTACCCACAAGGGCTTGGACAACTCTTGCGAGTTATCCACATATCCCTAGCTCCGACGGCTGTCTGATCATCACATCCTGAATACCAGTTTAAGACCAAAATTATCGCATGTCTACTAATGGATAATTGTTCTTTTGGGAGAGATCTCGCTTACGGGTTAAACCGATGGATGGAGTGTAGGAGACGACGACCACCTTTTGGAAGGAAGGGATGCCTTTGGCGATTTCCGCCGCGTTGGGCCGGGAGTCGAAGGCCTTTCCCTTGTAGAAGTAGCCGTCGACGGTGAACAGCACTTTCGGTTCGATCTGGCCGAGGCGGTCTAAGGCCGCCTGGAGGCCGATGTAGGTGGCGCAGGAGGACCAGACGGCGCCGATGCTGGTGGCGGCCAGCATGGCGATAGCCGTCTCCATCATATTTGGCATGTAGGCGGCTACCCGGTTTCCGGGGGCAACGCCCAGCGCGCGCAGTGATTTGGCCAGGCGGGCCACCGTGTTGTAAAGCCGGGCGTAGGTCATCCGGGCGGTTTTTTTGGATTTCTCCCCGGAAGATAAAGGCCTGGCGGTCGTCCCGGTACCGCAGGAGGTTCTCGGCAAAGTTCAGCCTGGCGCCGGGGAACCACTTCGCACTGCGGGGAATTTAGTTAAGTCGTCCACCACCTGATCGTATCCCCGGGAGGCTTTGATGCCGGCAAAATCCCACATGGTCGCCCAGAAGTCCGGAATATTTTCAATTGACCAGTTATATAGCTGGGGATAGGAATTAATTTCAAGGCCGTATTTGTTATTGACCAAGTTAATAAAACGGGTATATATTAGCCTGTTTTTTGCGTTCTTCGGAAGGCTCCCAAAGCGGTTTTTTCATCAATATCCCCCTTATAATTCCTTTGGGTATTTTATTTCAAAGAAATTTTCTTTTTCCTGCCTTCCGGGTCCGGAATAAGTGCAATACCGGAAAAAATTTACCATAACCAAAACTTGTTTTTAAAAACCAACTTTATCGAGACCCTTCAGGTCTAAAATTTGCCGTGCCTCATTGGGAGTGGCGGGCTCTAGGCTAAGTTCGCGGATAATCCGGATAATTTTTTCCACCTGTTCGGCGTTGCTTTTGGCCAGGATCCCCTTGCCCACGTACATACTGTCTTCTAGGCCGACCCGCACGTTACCTCCCAGGGTGAGGGCCGCCGCGCACATGGGCATCTGGTGCCGGCCTGCTGCGCACACGGACCAGACAAAATCGCCAATCTGGCGGCGGGCCGTTTGGTACAGGAAAACCAGGTTTTCTGTGGAAGCCGGAATGCCGCCCAGGATACCCAGAACAAATTGCAGGTAAACAGGTGTCTTCAGCACACCTAATTCAATCAGGTGGGCAGCATTGTTAATCATGGCCACATCGTAGATTTCCAACTCCGGCTTAGTTCCATACTGGTTCATGGTCTGGCAAAAATACTTTAAGGCTTTAAAAGAATTGGCAAAAACAAAGTCCTCGGTCATTTCCAGGTAGGGTTTTTCCCAGTCAAATTTATACTCTTTAATTCTGCTTGCTACAGGGTAAAGCGCAAAGTTGATCGAGCCCATGTTAAAGGAAGCCAGTTCCGGCTGCAGGGCAGGCACCACGCCGATGCGTTCTTCTAAAGACATGCCCAGGCCGCCGCCGGTGGTCGTACAGAGCACAATGTCACAACGGGCCTTTACCTTTGAGGCAACTTCCCGAAATAAATCAAGGCTTGGGCTGGGCTTCCCCGTTTGCGGATCCCGCACGTGGATGTGCGCTACGGCGGCCCCGGCGGCGTGTGCCCGTACTATCTCGTCAGCTATTTCATCCGGGGTAATGGGAAGGTACGGCGTCTGCGCAGGAATGTGGATACTGCCGGTAATGGCAGCGGTAACAATGACCTTGCTACTCATTTAACCAAAACCCCTTTCTAAACATTTAATTTATTGTCTTAAAACCATTTCGGGAAGAAAAGCAAAGCAATTTAAAGGAGGCAACGATCTCGTCGCTGGCCTCCAGACTGTGCTCCTTTTCCGGCATCATAGCCCAGATAATGAAAGGAACGGTAAGAAAAATTATGATGTTCATCACGATAAGGTAACCACTTCCCCCTACCCCGCTAAAATTTTCCAATGATCCTTAATACAAAAACCTTACAAACCATATCTCTCGGGATTATTCCGAATCTCCGCAATAATACCACCACTTCGAAATTAGAATACTTCGGTTGCCACCCCCATTCTTCTTGAGCTTTGCTGTCATCATATATTTCCACATTAAAATTACGATAAAATTCCATTACCTGGGGATCTGGATTATAAGTAGCCTGAAAATCAGGAATATATTTTTTGATCGCCAATTCCAGCTCTTTGGCAGTTTGGATCGGCGTTACTCCAGCCACGTTGTAATTTACGGTTTTAATCCTTTCTTTTGGTGCTTGATAAAGCATCTCTATGCAAATTGCCGCATCTTTGAAGTACATCACTGGACATCTGGTATCCTCAGTTACAAAACACTCATACGGTTTGCCAAGCGCTGCATTTTCAATCATCCAGGCATTATACTGAGCAACTCCCGGAGTTTTCACCCCCGGTCCAATCACAGAAGGATAACGAACAGAGCGAAAATCTAGCCCAAACCGATTCTTATAAAACATACCCAACAACTCGCAGTAAAGCTTACCAATGCCATACATAATTGTAGGTCTCTGGATCGTCTCATCAGTAATGACAGACGAAGTATTCAAGCCGTAAGTACCAAGGGTGCTCGCAAAAACTACTCTTTGCACGTTAAAAAGCCGGGCGGCCTCCAGCACGAACATTGTGCCGCAAACATTAACCTGAAATGACGCCCAGGGATTAGCGTTTGAAGGGATACTTAACATACCCCCGAGATGATAAATCCCTTCGATGTTATAATCTTTAACAACATTAAAGACTTCTGAGGAATAAGCCAGATTTCCCTGAACCAGTTTTACTTTGTCTTCAATTCCTTTTAAGCGCGCCTGGTTTAAGGCAATGTCAAAAAGAACAACATCTTCTCCGCGGTCAACCAGGATGCGGGCTAGCTCAGCACCTATAAAACCTGTTCCACCAGTGATCAGGATTGCCACGAACCATCACCCTCCCAATTTTTATCAAAATACTTCCTTACCAGTACAGAAGTTTTAAACGTTGCAGGAATTCCTTATCTCTTTTCCTGGTTAGCTCGTCCCATTTTTCCTGGGGATAATCGAAGATCGTTTTACCGGCCAAAATTTTTTCTTTAATTTCTTTTGGCATTTCTTTATCCGAGCAGATAAATCGATAAGCGCTTTCCAACATATCAACACCTGCCTGGCCCCAACGGAAAACCCCGGCAAAATCCATAGTCAGCAAGGGGCCAATACTGGCCAGGCGAAAACCAAAGCTGCCTTTCACTGCCCGATCTATATCCTCAGCGCTCGCGACCCCATTGCACAACAAGTAAAACACTTCCCGCCACAAGGCAAACTGCATCCGGTTAACCAGATAACCAGGCAACTCCTTCAGCACTTTCACGGGTAACTTTTTCACCTTCGCTAACAGGTCATAGACAACATTAAATGTTTCGTCCGACGTTAGCGGGCCTTTCACTACTTCTACCGTAGGGACAATGTGAGGGGGATTAAAGTAATGAGTGACGACTATTTTATCCTGTCTCTTAACCTCAGAACCAAAATCACTCAGCACCAGCGATGATGTATTACTGGCCAGAATGGTATGCGGCGGACAAAGAAGATCGAGCTTATTAAATAGTTCCTTTTTTACAGGGGAACTTTCGGTAATGGCCTCACAAACGTAATCTACATCCCTGGCCAGCAATTCAAGCTCGGTAGTGGTTGTTATCCGGGTAACTGCTTCCGCAGCTTCCTGGGGAGTAACTATCTCCTCTTCAACGAACGTATCTAAGGCTGCCCTAATATTTCTCATGGCTTTTTGGAGAATATCGTTATTGAGATCGTTTAAAATAACGGTATATCCTCCTAAAGCAAAGGAAAGAGCAATTCCGTGCCCCATTGTCCCGGCGCCGACGACTCCTATTTTCCGAATATCCGCTAGCTCCACTTAAAAAACCTCCTATCTCAATATTTTGAAGCCATGCTTTGAAAAGCTCACTTTATCAGCCTTTTTGAAAAAATTCATCCTGGGTGGTCTAACCCACCTGTTCGCCCCCTGGGTGAGTAGCCCCGGGGAATTTCACCCCGAGGCCCTCTCAGAACCGGACGTGAACCTCTCAGTTCATCCGGCTCCTATCATCCAGCCGCAGGACGA
>JBFMBG010000056.1:0-24022 GCA_040755215.1 Bacillota bacterium
TTAGCCCGGCACTCACTGGTAGTTCGTTCTTGAATGCCCTACTGTTCCAGATCGTCCTGCCTGATGTCGAAGTAACCTGATTACCGGTGAGTGCCGGGTCGCTCCTGGCAAATCGAACGGCGGGCCGGAGGTTTTCATCTCCTGTTGGTCTCGCAGAAAAGCATGGTTATTGTCTTTTTAAGCGCTCCACCAGTTCCTCGTCCGGGTCGGCGGTAATGGTGCGCTGTTCTTTGTAAATAACGAAGCCGGGCCGGGCGCCGCGCGGTTTATGGACGTTTTTCCGCAGGGTATAATCTACGGGCACGTTTTGGGAGTGCCTGGCCTGGCTGTAGTAGGCGGCCAGGGCAGCGGCCTCCCGCAGGGTGGTGGGGGTTGGCTGCCGTTGCTCCGCCCGGATAATCACGTGGGCACCGGGGATGTCCCTGGTGTGCAGCCACAGGTCGTTGTTTTTGGCCAGGCGCGTGGTCAAATAGTCGTTTTGCTTATTGTTTCGCCCCACCAGGATCGTAAACCCGTCGGAGGAGGTGAAAGTTAAAAGTTCGGGGGTGCGGGCAAGTTTGCCGATTTTTTTCCGGTTGATCTTCTCGTTCTTCGGTAAATAACCCTGTTCAGCCAGTTCTTCGCCGATTTCCAGCAAGTCCGCAAGGGTGTCGGCCTGCTCCAGGTTGGTTTCCACGCCGCTCAGGTAGCCAAGCTCTTTTTGAAGATCGCCAGTCACCGCCTGCGCTCTCTGCACGGCCTGCTTTGCCTTGGTATATTTTTTAAAGTAGGCCCGGGCATTTTCCACGGGCGACCTGGCGGGGTCCAGGGGGATCAAAACAGGTTTGTTTTCCGGATCGTAAAAGTTTTCCAGAACGGCCTCCGGCAGGCCTTTATCCAACCGGTGCAGGTTGGCCATGAGGAGTTCGCCGTAGAGCCTGTATTTATCCGCTTCTTGAACTGTGCTGAACTGCTCTTCCTGGATGGCCAGTTTTTTGCGCAGGCTCTTTAATTCTTTGCGCACGAGCTTGAGCAGGGAGTGCCTTTGCCTGTTGATTTCCTCCTCCTTTTCTTTTTGGATGTAAAACACTTCCACCAGGGCGTTCATTTCCCCTTTTTTGCGGGATCCGGCCAGGTGCGTGAGATCGAAAGCCGCAAAGTCAATAATGTGGTTGCTCACCAGGGTGGGATCAAATTGCCCTTTTCGGGCCGGGATCATTAATTCCTGCAGCGCCTGCCACAACTTTTTTAGATCGTACTCCCCGCATTCGTCCAGAACCATTTCCGCGGGCAACCCGGCCCGGTGGACCACTTCCCTGGCCAGCGTTTTGCTAAAGCCGTCCAGGCAGGCCGCCAGGCCGCCGGCTAACGGCAATTCCAGAGGCTGGCTTAAGACAGTCTGCTCGAATTCTTCTTCCCGGAGGATGAGGGGGTTGCGCTTGCCTTTAGCGGGCGGAGGAAGGTAGGGCCTTCCCGGCAGCACTTCCCGGTAGCGGCTCAGGGCGTGCGAGTAGCGCTTGATGGCGTCGACGATCCGGCCGGTTTGTTCGTCAACCAGGATGATGTTGCTGTGCTTGCCCATGATTTCGCATACGAGCCGTTTTTTGGCCGGCGCCCCCGTTTCTTCCCTGGCTTCGATTTCCAGAATAAGGATTCTGTCCAGTCCAGGCTGGCTAATTTTCTGGACGCGGCCTCCTTCCAGGTGCTTGCGGAGCACCAGGCAAAATAACGGCGGAGAGGGCGGGTTTTCCACCGGCGCCGTCAGCAGGTGCGCGCGGGCGTTGGTCGGGTGGGCGGACAGCAGCAGCCGCCGGCGGTCCCTTCCCCGCCGCAGGATAAGGACCAGCGTGTGGGCGGCGGGCTGGTAGACCCGGTCGATGCAGCTGCCGGTTAATTTTTCCGCCAGTTCCTGGCGAATGGCGGCCAGGACGAAACCATCAAAGGGCATTTTTGCCAATACTCCTGTCTTGCAGTTTTTTCACCAAAAAATATTATAGCACAAAAACAATCGTAAAACCGGGAACTTTTTCCTTGCCGCAAACGTCTATCAAGAATAGGAGCAACGATTACTCTTTTTGCCGTTGCTGATAACCGGATAGGTGGAGGGAAAACTGGTGAAAACGTTGTTCAAGGGGCTGATTTTGCCGTTCTTAGCAGTTTTCGTTCTGCTTTCGGGGGCGTTTTTGAGCGGCCGCACCGTTTTCGTCGCGTTCGGCGCGGCGACAACAGAGCCGGCGCGGGAAGCGACCCGCACCTTTTCGGACGTGCCGGAAGATTACTGGGCATTTGCTGTAATCAAGCAACTGGTTGAACGCAAAATGCTGGCGGGCTATCCCGACGGCACTTTTCGTCCGGAAAGCACCCTTACCAGGGCGGAGTTTGCGGCTCTGCTGACCAGGGTGGCGGGTTTGGCCGCGGCGCCCCTGGACAAGCCTACTCATCATGATGTGGAGCTTTCCGCGTGGTACGCCCCGGCAGTCGGCGCCAGTTATGCCTATATCGGGGATTTTCCGGGGCCGGAAGGCGGCCGCCTGTTTAAGCCCGCGGAGCCGATCTCGCGGGAACAGGCCCTCGCCGCCCTGCTGAAAGCAAGGCAGGACGACCAGAAAAGCCCGGTTAACCCGGGCATTTTGGCCGCAAAGTTTCAGGATCACGGGGAGATCGCGCCGGAGTTGAAGAATATGCTGGGCTGGGCGGTGGAGCAGGGCCTGGCGGCGGGATACCCCGAAGGCACTTTTCGTCCGCGGGGGACGTTGACCAGGGCCGAGGCCGCCACCTTGCTGGCCAGAATGTTTCCGAGGATCGAGATATCCCTGGCGGCTTTCCTGAAGTCCGGAAAACTAAATCCCCTGGACAAAACCGCTCCGGAATATGCGAAGCTGGTCGAAAAGCTGCAGCAGGACTGCGGGGCGGTTGCCGTCAGCCAGACTCCCGTCAAGCTGCAATATTCCGCCGGTGATCTTTCACCGGGGCAGGGCGGCAGGGAGAATTTATTATACGTTTTCGGCGCCGTCGATCCCTTTAAATATTTTACTTTTAGCGACGTCGACTTTAAAAACAAGCCGGAGGCCGTTCTCGAGTTCAACGCGGCAGTAATGCGCGAGGTAAGCAATATCTTTCCGGAAAAAGAGGTAATTGTTTTGATTGGCTATGTAAATACCTTGTATTACGACCCCAGCGGCGTTTATGAGGATCGTTTCGTCAAATACAACGAAGCAGAGCACGTCTGGCGAATCGTTCGTTACTATACCGGCGTGCGGGGCAAGGGAGGCAAACTGTTGGAAAAATGGGTGGGCGAGTAACTTTTGGCCGCAAGACTTGACAATTGTTAAGCGGTCGTCTATAATTAGGATTGTCACCGGCAAATGGGGCTGTGGCGCAGAGGGAGCGCGCTTCCTTGGCATGGAAGAGGTCGCGGGTTCGATTCCCGCCAGCTCCACCACCCGGTAAAGCCCCCTCATCCCACATCCGGGATAGGGGGTCTTTACGTTAGGATTGGGAATTTATCAGAATTAGGAATTGGGGAGCGGGAATAAGGGCTCCGTTCTTGTTTTTGGCGGTTTTTTGTGGTACAATGCGACAGGGATTTTTGGAATCAGGAGGAGAACCTGGTGAGTTTGAAGGAACGGTATAATTTTCGGGAAATCGAAAAAAAATGGCGGCAGCGCTGGGCCGAACAGGATCTCTACGCCGTGGAGGACTTCGGCCCGCGGCCGAAATTTTACTGCCTGGAAATGTTTCCTTACCCTTCGGGCAAGTTACATATGGGCCACATCCGCAATTATTCCATCGGCGATGTCCTGGCCCGTTTTAAAACCATGCAGGGGTACAACGTCCTGCACCCCATGGGCTGGGACGCCTTCGGCCTGCCGGCGGAAAACGCGGCCATCAAGCACGGGAATATCCACCCGGCGGACTGGACCATGGACAACATCCGGACCATGCGCGAGCAGCTCAAGCAGTTGGGGGTGAGTTACGACTGGCGCCGGGAAATCGCCACCTGCCACCCCGGCTACTATAAATGGACGCAGTGGCTTTTCCTGCAGCTGTATCACCGCGGGCTGGCCTACAAAAAGAAGGCGGCCGTTAACTGGTGCCCCTCCTGCGCAACCGTGCTGGCCAACGAGCAGGTGGTCGGCGCCGGGGTCTGCGAGCGCTGCAAAACGGAAGTGGAAAAACGCGAACTGGAACAGTGGTTTTTTAAAATTACGGACTATGCCCAGCGTTTGCTGGACGACCTGGCGCTGCTGGAAGGCTGGCCGGAAAAGGTCAAAATCATGCAGGAGAACTGGATTGGCCGCAGCGAGGGGGCGGAAATCAGGTTTCCCGTAGTGGGCCTGGATGAAGAAATAACTGTTTTCACCACCCGGCCGGACACTGTATTCGGGGTTACCTACATGGTGCTGGCGCCCGAGCATCCCCTGGTGGAAAGGCTGATTGCTAGCAAGGAACAGGCGCCGGAAGTGCGTTCCTTTATCCGGGAGGTCAGCCGTTTAAGCGAGATAACCCGGACGGCGGCAGATACGGAGAAAGTGGGTCTGTTTACGGGAACCTATTGCCTGAACCCGTTGAACGGCGAAGCGGTGCCTGTTCTGGTGGCCAACTACGTGCTCCTGGAATACGGCACGGGCGCCGTGATGGGCGTACCGGCCCACGACCAGCGGGATTTTGAATTTGCCCGCAAGTATGGTCTGCCCATCCGGGTGGTTATTCAGCCGCCCGGAAAGCAGCTGGACCCGGAAACGATGACGGAAGCCTACGTGGAAGAAGGGATTATGGTCAACTCCGGTGTTTTCAACGGCCTGCCCAGCAAAGAGGGGATCGGAGCGGTGACCAGATACCTGGAGGAAAAAGGCCTGGGGCGCGGGCGGGTCAACTACCGGCTGCGGGACTGGCTGATTTCCCGGCAGCGCTACTGGGGGGCGCCCATCCCGATCGTGTATTGCAACCGCTGCGGCACCGTGCCCGTGCCGGAAAGGGACCTGCCGGTGATGCTGCCGTACGCCGTCGCCTTTAAGCCGACGGGGCAGTCCCCCCTGGCCGAATGTCCGGAATTTATTAACGTGAGCTGTCCGGCCTGCGGCGGGCCCGCCCGGCGGGAGACGGACACCATGGATACCTTTATGTGTTCGTCCTGGTATTATTACCGTTACACCAGCCCGCGGATCGAGACGGCGGCCTGGGATAAGGCGAAGGTGGACCACTGGCTGCCGGTGGACCAGTACATCGGCGGGGTGGAGCACGCCATCCTGCACCTTTTGTACTCCCGCTTCTTTACGAAAGTGCTCTACGACCTGGGCCTGGTCAGCAACAGCGAACCCTTTACGAATCTGCTGACCCAGGGAATGGTGTTAAAAGACGGGGCCAAGATGTCCAAGTCAAAGGGGAATATCGTCAGCCCCGAGGAAATCATCGAAACCTACGGGGCCGACACGGCGCGCCTGTTCATCCTGTTTGCCGCCCCGCCGGAGAGGGATTTGGAGTGGAGCGACCAGGGGGTGGAAGGCTGCTCCCGCTTTTTAAACCGGGTGTGGCGCCTGGTCGCGCCCCTGGCCGAAGAACTGGCGGCGGCTCCCCTGGTTCCGGCGGCGGATAATTTAACCGGCGTGAACCGGGAAATGCGCCGTTTGACCCACCAGACCATTAAAAAGGTTACCGAGGATATCGCGACCCGGTTTAATTTTAACACCGCCATCAGCGCCATCATGGAACTGGTCAACGGCCTGTACCAGTACAGGGAAGTGCCTGCCGGCGACCGCGATCCGGCTGTAATGCGGGAAGCCGTCGAGAGCCTTTTACTTTTGCTGGCGCCTTTCGCTCCTTTTGTCACCGAAGAGCTGTGGGCGGGCACCGGGCATCAAGAGAGCATTCATAAACAGAGGTGGCCCGGGTACGATCCCGCCGCCCTGGTGGAGGAGGAAGTAACCATTGTCGTCCAGGTTAACGGCCGCGTCCGCGACCGGATAATCCTGCCCAGGGATATATCTTCGGAAGAAATGATTGCCCGCGTCCTGGCGCAGCCGCGCATCCGCCAGTTAACGGAAGGGAAAAGGATTAAGAAAGTTATTCCGGTGCCGGGAAAACTGGTGAATATCGTGGCAAGTTAAGTACAAAGGGACGAGGGCACAAAGGGACAGAGGCACAGAGGTATAAAGGCACAGGGGCACGAAGAAATATAGTCGGGAATATTTTACTTTATGCCTTTGTGCCTGGTAAACTTTGTGCCTGATCTTTAAAAAACTGCCGGGTGCCTCAAACGGCAACCGGCAGTTTTTGTACCCTCTTTAATCTTTGCCCAACTGGTTTTCGGTTTTCTTCCCCGCTTTCTTTTTACCCTTTTGGTTTAAATGTTTCGCATTTCGTGTGGGGCGACATGTCGGCTTTGTTCACCCCGTTGCGATCTACCTGGATCATGGAAGCGTGGCACATAACGTCTTTATTGTAGTGGCATTCGGTAACGCTGCATTTGATTTGCGGCATGGTATCACCTCCTTCAAGGGTTTATTGTAACCCTGCGGAGGTAAATCTATTCTTTTCTGTTTTTGGAATAAGCTGCTTTTCGCTTCTGTTCCGACAATGTCCCCTTGTTCGAGAGGAGTTTTCGGATCGTCTCTATTTGCTGCTGCCTGCTTCCTCCCAGGCTTCTTCATAAATCCGCAAATCCTTTTCGCTGAATAAAACAAACCGCACTTCGGCAAATTCGTGCTCTTTGAGAAAATCGCGAACGGTGGTCAGGGCGATGCGGGCCGCTTTTTCGATCGGGAAGCGGTAGGCGCCGGTACTGATGGAGGGAAAGGATAAAGAGCGGATGCCCTGTTTTTTAGCCAGCGACATGCTGTTGTGGTAGGCGTTGCGCAATAGCTCCGGCTCCCCGTGCCGCCCGTCCTGCCAGATGGGGCCCACGGTGTGGATGACGTAGCGGGCCGGCAGCCGCCCCCCGGTGGTGATGACGGCTTCGCCCGTGGGCAGTCTCCCCTGCCGGGCGACGATTTCCTTGCACTCCTCTAAAATCTGGGGCCCGCCCGCGCGGTGGATGGCGCCGTCTACCCCGCCGCCGCCCATTAAGCTGGAATTGGCGGCGTTGACGATGGCTTCGGTGTCCTGTTGGGTGATGTCCCCTTGCAGCAGCCGCAGTCTGGTTTTGCCGACGTAAGTATCCACCATTTGCCTCACCTCCAAAAATTTTTTGGCTTTTTTATTATTCGCCGGGTTTTTGGTTAGATCCTTTCGCCTGCAGCTCTCATCTTTACGTTGACATTTTCGCGCTTTAAGGATTATAAAAGAAAAAGGTGAGGAGATTGAATCTATCGCTGCTGCTTTTGCTGGGTACGGGGCACCTGGTTACGGATCTTGCCCAGGGCGCCCTGCCGGTAATCAACCTCTTTCTGGCAGAGGCCCTAAAACTGAGTTACTTCCAGGTAGGCATCATTTCTTTGTCTTTTACCTTCAGCTCGGCGATTATCCAGCCGGTTTTCGGTTTTTTCAGCGACCGGATTAAACTTGCCTGGCTGCTTCCCCTGGGCTGTTTTTTAAGCGGGCTGGGTCTGGCCCTTACGGGAACCGCCCCTGCCTACTGGTTATTGTTAATCCTGGTGCTGGTCAGCGGGCTGGGTGTGGCCGGGTACCACCCGGAGGGGTCGAAAACGGCTTTTCTGGCCAGCGGCGCCGAAAACCGTTTCTTATCCATGTCGATTTTTTCTGTCGGCGGGAACGTGGGGATCGGCCTGGGTCCGGTGATTGCTTACTTCTTGTTGGGGCATTTTGGCTTAAAAGGCACAGTTGGTTTGCTGGCGCCGGGAATGGCCATCGCCGTCATTTTTCTGACAGTCGGACAAAAAATTAATGATTTATACCGGCCCGTTGCCGGATCTTTGCCGGAAAGAAAGACCCAACCGAAAAGCGGGGTTGTCTCCATTCCCCTGGTCCTGATTATTCTTTACGTTACTGCCAGGTCCTGGATCCACGCCGGGCTGGTAACCTATTACCCCTTTTATTGCGTAAATTACCTGGGGATGGACAAAACGTACGCCAGCACCGCGCTGACGGTATTTTTAATGGCCGGGGCGCTGGGGACCTTTTTAGGCGGTCCCATCGCCGACCGCTGGGGAGATAAGGCGGTGCTGGCCGGTTCCATGCTTTTTTCCGCGCTTTCGATTTCCCCCTTTGTGCTGAGCAAAAGCGCCGCGGCCGGCCTGTTTTTTGCCGCTTTGGCCGGCGCCGTTTTGATTGCCACCTTTTCCACCACCGTTGTTTACGGGCAGCGCCTGCTGCCGGATCACGTGGGGATGGCCTCCGGCCTGATGCTCGGCTTTGCCATCGGGATGGGCAGCGTGGGTGTTTCCGTTCTCGGCTACCTGGCCGACCACCTGGGACTGCCGGCGGTGATGAGGATTATATCTTTGCTGCCGGCCGCGGGACTAGGCCTTGCCTTGCTTCTTCCGCACCTGGGCAGGCCGGCGGCAGGCCAAAAAAGTGCTCTCAAAACCACCTCCGGTTAAGCAGGAACGGCGTATTTTGTTGCATATTGTCATAATTTTTATCATACTTGCGGGTGATTGTAATAAATATGAAGTATGGTATGATGTTAAGAAAGAAGAAAAAATTTCCTCCAAATCCTATACCGAAAGGGCCATCTACCGTTTAAGGTAGAGCGCAAAGCCAGGTCTGGTTCTATTTGTATCCTGGGTGACTGGCTGCCGAAGATAGGATAAAAATTTATCCTATCTTTTTATTTTCAAGTAACCTTTCTCCTTAAATTTCCCCCATCTATTGTGGCGAGGAGGTTTAAAATGCAAAGAGTGCGGCTGTTGGTGCTCAGCGAGCGGGAAGCGGTATATCGTGGCCTGACGGCGATCCTCACCTCTTTGGGCAGCTTTGAAATCGTGGGCAAACCGCAAGCCGGGCTGGATGCTGCCGCCGAGGCGCAGCGCAGCCAGCCTGACGCGGTGCTTTATGAGATGGCCCCCGGAGAAGAAGGTTTAAGAGTGATCAGGTTTTTAAAAGAGGCCTGCCCGTGTACCGTGATTATTGTTTTTATGGAGAACGACGCGCCCGCTGAAGTGCGGGCGGCAATCGCCGCCGGGGCAGACAGTTGCCTGGTGAAAACAATGCTGCCCGGTCAACTGGCCAAGGCGGTGGAGTTGATTTGTCTGGCTGGGGTATGCTGCTTTCCCGGCTCTTTGAAACGGCTGCTCAACGGTTCCGGTGACCACTGTTATGGCGGCAACGGGGACAACCCGGCGGAAAAGAAAAGATGCAACGTCGCTCACCCCGGTCTGGAGTTAAAAGCCAGATTTCCCCTCACCAACCGCGAGTTAGAGATCTACCACCTGCTCACCCTCAATTACACCAACAAAGACATCGCCAAAAAACTCTACATCAGCGAACCGACGGTAAAAAGCCACGTAAGCAGCATCTTGCGCAAGCTGGGCTTGAACAACCGGACCCAGGTCCTGATGTACGAAATGCGCAAGTCTTTGCCCGTCCGCGGACCGGAACAAAAAAACAGTCTGGATGTAACTATGTAATCCCTTGCTGTAAAACAGGAAACCCCTTCATTTTAGTTTATTCTTCTCGTTTTCCCCTTAAAAATTTCCTGTAATTAAAGAGGGTTTTTCTTTGCTCAAGGGTGCGGCCCCAAATAAAAGGCCGGAACCTTTTTTTATTTTTCAGGGGATTATTTTTCAGGGAATAATCATCCTCCGGAAGGATTCCCGAAGAGAAATATTCAATCCCGCAAATCGTCCCCCTGGTGGATGTATGGTCAAAATCCAGGTGCTAAAATCCAGGTGCTGAGATTAGGGCCAAATCTGCTAAGGGGGAATGATTTTGAGCAAACGGAAGCCGGTCCGCAGAGTGCTGGATGGGGCAGGCAATATTGTCTTTGCCTGTTTGCTGCTGGTTATGGTTGTGCTCGTCTTCTATGCGGTCAAGAGCAAAGTCGAAGGCGGCGTGCCCACGGTGGCCGGGCACAAGCTGTACCTGGTTTTAAGCGGCAGCATGAGCCCAACTTTCGACGCCGGCAGCATTGTAGCGGTAAAGCCGGTAGCGCCGCAGGAAGTGCGGCCGGGCGACATCATTACTTTTAAGGACCCTGACGATCCGAAGACAACGGTTACCCACCGGGTAGTGAAGGCTTCCGGCCAGGGCGGCGCTTTGAGCTTTATAACCAAAGGCGACGCCAACGACACGGAAGACCTCAAGCCCCTGCCGGCCGGGAATGTGATCGGAAAAGTATCTTTTGCTGTCCCGTATGCCGGTTACCTGGCAAATTTCGCCAAATCAAAGAAGGGCCTGCTGGTTTTAATGATCCTTCCCGGACTGGTCATCATCGCTTTTGAACTGCGCAGCCTTTTCCGGTATGTGGCCGAGGCGGAGCAAGCGGAGAAGCTGAAAAAAGAAGCGCATCTTCGGGAAGAAGTCCAGCCGAAAACGTAACCCCTGGTCAATGAACAGCAAGGTGACGAAAGGTCTGATTAACCTGTTCGGGTAAGTTTCGGGTAAGCAATTTCCGGCGCCGTTTTGCCCAAGGCGGCGCCGGTGGAAAAGTTCACTAATAAAAGGGGGTGTTTAATCAAAACCAAATGGTTTGATTAACGGCACTTTTACCTAAGTACTGGCTTTAGAATTTAAATTTGGAAAGGAGGAAAAGGTTGTGCGGAAAAAGATTTACCTCAGCATGATCCTTGTCATCCTTGCCTCGGCCCTGGTGGGCGGCGCCACCTTCGCCCTGTTTACCGATCAGGCGACCAACAGCGGCAACACCTTCACTGCCGGGACAGTAGATGTGAACCTGGGGGGAACTTTGCCCTTCAACGTAACCAATATGGCGCCCGGCGACTCAGCCACCAGGTACGTGGAAATCAGGAACGACGGCACTCTGGATATGCTTTTCAGGGGGTATGTAACGGCTACCACCAACACTGCGGTAGGCGGTGCAACTTTTGCCGACCAGCTCCAGGTGACCGTAACTTTGCATCCATCTGACTATGCGACCCCTCCCGGCTATACTGCTTATGGGCCTCCAGACGGAGTAATCTATAGCGGGCCCCTCAGCGGCTTGATTGGCGTAGACAACGCCCTGGACAACGTGGACGCGGCGTTTGTTGATGGCTGGCCGCTCATGCCGGGCTATGTCGCGGTCTACAAGATGGTTGTAGGGCTGCCCCTTGAGACCGGCAACGAATGGCAAAACGCGCAATTCGTGGGCAACCTCGTCGCAGAAGGAACGCAGTTTGCGCATCAGGAACAGGGCAGCGTGCAATGGTAATCCTTCCCCGCAGGTATCGGGAAGGATAAATCTCGGGGTTTCAACCCTGAGTTAAAAAAAGCAGCTTTGCAAAGGAGGTAAAAATCCTTGAAAACAAAGATTTATTTAAGCCTTTTAATCATTGCTCTGGCTTCGGCCCTGGTGGGCGGCGCCACCTTTGCCCTGTTTACCGATACGGCCACCAACGCAGACAACACCTTCGCCACCGGCACAGTGGACGTGTCCGCAGGCGACCAGAACTATAGCGTTCCAATTGGCAACATGGCGCCTGGGGATAACATTGCTGGTACATTCACCGTAACTAACAGCGGTACCCTGAAGATCTGGTTCAAGGTAACCGCGAATGCGAGCGGCGCTCTGTTTACTGCGTCGACCTGTTCCCACGGCACCGGGCCGGCCGCCGTGGCCATTGACGCCGCCGACACCGGCTGGATCGCCCTGGATCCCGGCGCCAGCCAGGAAATTAACTACACCGTGTCCCTGCCCCTGGCGGCCGACAACTGCTACCAGGGTGTAAGCGGCACCCTGTCCTTCACCGTGGATGCCGAGCAATGGGCAAACAACCCGAATCCGGAGAATTCCTAATTGCTGGATTTTGACGACTTAGGCGGCCGCGGCCTTTTCCGCCGCGGCCGCCTGTCCTAAAGAAAGCGGGTGAAAATTTTGCTGAGAAGAAAGATTTACCTTGTCCTGGTGCTTGTCGTCCTGGCCGCCTTCGCCGCCGGCGGGGCCACCTATGCCCTGTTCACCGACGCGGCAAGCAACCAGCCCAACACGTTTACGGCCGGCACGGTGGACATCGGCGCCGACCGCGACCTGGGCGACCCCATCCCCGGCCCCATGTTCTACACGACCAGGGATGAAGGCGGCTTCGCCGGACACCCGGGGTGGCCGGATCATGCCACCGGATTTTGGTGCCCGGGCATGAGCGCAATCAGACAGTTGATCGTTTATAACGCCGGCACCCTTAATGTCCACCTGAAGGGTGTTTCGGCTGCGCTGAGCGGCATTGACGATCCGGCAACAGCCCGGGAATGGGCGGAAAATATGAAGGTCAAAATCTACGTCAGCAACGGCGGTGAGGTGCTGTACGACGGAACAATGGCCGCCTTGCTGGCCGGAGAAGTTCCTTTTGACCACGCGGTCTTTATCGGCGCCCAGCCCGGAGGAATGCCCCCGCCAAATGTGCACCTTTCTTTCGAGGTGATGATGGATCTCGCCGCCGGCAACAACCTGCAGGGACTTACTCCGGTAGTGAGTTTCTCCGTCCATGCGCAGCAGGCGGGTTAGCTCTCCCGTTAATGGCGGGGGTATTGATAACTTCCATTACACGGTTACCGTGCTTTGCAACGGGACGGTAGTGGACAGTTTCAGCACCACCGCCTGGGGCAGCGGCACTGACCTGAAGACCAACCGGGTGGCAGACGGTCAGCCTCGACCTGACCGGGTACGAAGGGAAGACCCTGCAGACCGAGGTCAGCGCCGGCGGGACGTATGACACCGCCTATCCCACCTGGGTCTATTTCGACGGCATGGAATAAAGGCCGCCTAAGCGACAAATACAGGGATCTAAAATTGTTCATCAGCCGGCTTCGGCCGGCTGCCTGCTTTTGGGTGCGCCCGGGATGAGCATTGCCGGTCAAGGGCGCGTTGCCGCACCCGCGCTGTGTCTTTTTTGAGGCCGCCTGGGAGCAGGGGATTAATACCGGGATGATTTTTAGCCGGTACGGTTGATTTTTTTCATCCCGCCGGGTAATAGTTTTCGAGAGTTGTGATTTGCTACTATCAAAGGGGGACAAAAGAACTCTGTGGTTGTCATCGACACAGCGGCGGCCGAAGATGAAATTAAGCAGGGCGATATAATCGCCTTCCGGGGGTCAGTATTTTTTATGCTGGTTATTCTGCCGGCGGTGCTGGCTTTTTGCTGGAAGTAAAATTGCTTAAGAGGAAGGATTTAAAGGAGAGATTGCCGTGGTTAGAAAGGTCTTGAAGCTCGTTTCCCTCCTGGCGCTCCTGGCTTATGCCCTGTCGGCGGGGGCCTATGCCCTGTTCAGCTACCAGGCGGAAACCGCCGGCAGCAGCCTGGTCAGCGGCACCCTCTACATAGGCAAAGACGAAAACAACAAAGGTGTCCTGGACGGCCTGATCAGCCTTAAGAAGCTGGTTCCCGGCGCCCCGGAGGAAAAAATCACCCTCCCGGTGAAAAATATCGGCACCCTCACCGCCTGCCTGAACGGTCTGGCGGCGAATATTCAAGACACCCAAAGCAAATTTTTGGCCAACGCGCTTTGGGTAACCTGTTCCGGTCCCGGCGGGGAACGGTTGTACCGGGGCTCTCTGCTTTCGCTGGACGGCAACGCCGTTCCCACTGAAAAGGAAGTGGTGCTTCAACCTGGCGAAACGGGCTGGTTGACTTTCGCGTTCCGCCTCGATCCGCGGGCCGGAAATTGGTACAAGGGGAAAAAGATTGATTTTTCCATTGTTGTCTACGCCGGGCAGAATCCGGGGCAGGCGCTGCAAACAAACGTGAAGATTGCCGGCGCCGGAAAAGATGTTCGGGCTTTGCTCGAGGAAGCCAAACCCAGGGATGTGATTTTGCTTCCAGCCGGAGAGTACGGGAGGCTTCGGCTGGAAACTTCCGGCGTGGTGCTCAAAGCGAAAGACGTCGTTTTCGACACCGTTATTTCCGGCCTGGCCATCGGGAAAAACGGCGCGCCGGGCGGTGAACAGCCGCGGGACGTGGCCGTAGTTGGTTTTACCCTGGATGGCGAGGGGGGTCCGGAGCCCGTTTTAACCCTGCCCCCGGCGCCCCAAAATATCTGGATTACCGACAACATTTTCAAGAATTCCCCGGCGACGGTCCCGGCCCTCTTTTCGGCACGTATTTTCGGCAGGGCCGCCAACCTGGAGATAACCCGCAACGACTTTACCGGCATCAATAACGACCCGGGAAGCACCGCCCTCGTTCGTGATGCGCCCGTTCCGTTTAAACCCTTAAAATTTTCCCCGGGGGCGGGGGCAACGGTGCGGTACAACCTGGGCATCGACCTGGACCCGGCGGTGGAAGCCTTGTAGCAGATGGAAACCAAATTCAGCTTGGCAAGGGGGTGTAAGAATCCTGTACGAAACCAGGCGGATGAAAGAGAAGAGAAAACGGCACCAAAAGTTCCAAAAAATTTTGCGGCCTCTTTTTGTAGTGTTTTACCTCTTTGTGCTTACTCTGGTGGGACTGGGCGTCAACGATACCTTTGCCTACTTCCGGACGCTGGCCAGAACGCCGCCAGGGGAGGTGGCGCTGGCCGGAGCCAACGACATCCTGCGAACCGAAGGCGCCTTTGACCTGCAGAGGTGGGTGGCCGGAAAGGGCAGCGGTATGAAGATTACCAACCAGACGCATTATAAAGTTTGGGTTTATTTCCAGGTGGACGGTTCGCTTCGCGAAGCGATCAGACCGCTTGATCCCATCGCTTTGGAAGCCGGCCAGACCCGCGAAATAGAGTTTGCGCTGGCCGACGTTGGAGAACTGGGGATGCTGGCCTGGCGCAACCAGGGGAGGGTGTTCACCGGAGAAATTACAGCGGGCGTCCTCAACGATTTCGTCCGGTACCACCTGGGCAAAGTAGAAATCCCTGCCGAATTGTTATTTCAAAAGTTCGTCGGCCTGCCGGTTGCAGAGGGGGATGAAATCGCCCGTTTAACCAGGGCATCCGATGTGTCCCGGATCATCGCTGAAAAGGATGCGCTGAAGCAGAAGGTCGCCGATGTGACGGAAGAAAACTTCCGGCTGCAGCGTTTAATCAACGAATTGAATGGCTTAATCGACCACCTCCGGGACGCTCTGCGGCGGGCCACCAGGCCGCCGGTACCGCCGGCCGGGAATCCGCCGGTAGCGAGTCCACCGGCCGGCAAGCCGCCGGTAGAAACTCCGCCCGCAGAGGGTTCACCAAACGGGAGCGCTCCTTCTGGTTTGCCGGTCGAGGAACAACCGGCAACAGAACCGCCAGCCGGGACTGTACCTCAAGAGAGCCCGCCGGCCGGAACTCCGCCGGGGATTGAAAACGGTCCAGGGAATAACACCGGGGTAGGAGGAGGTCTAACCGATAACGACCAGAGCACCGCCGGCGCCGTTTATGCCGGGGGGTAAACCGGCTCCGAAAAAAAGAAAATTTAAGAAGGGAAAAGCAAAATAAATACCGCGCCTTGCCAGCGGCGCGGTATTTATTTTAATTGACTTTTCTTAACCTTGTCCTGTATAATTTAGTGAGTGCTCGCTGATGAGGTTTGCACGGCAATTTTTTAAATATTGGAAACAAAAGATCAAAACCAGTCATACGGAATAGGAGTGTTCGAAAATGTCCAGACCACCAAAATCCCGGCTTGTGGAATTTTTGCCGCGGCTTACCTACTTTAAGCCCGCCGGGGTACCGCTGCGGGAGCTGGAGGAAGTGGGGCTGACGGTAGAAGAGCTGGAGGCGATCAGGTTAAAAGATCTGGAAGGCCTGGAGCAGGAAGCCTGCGCGGAAAAAATGGGGGTATCGCGTCCGACTTATCACCGGATCCTGGCCTCGGCACGTTCCAAAATAGCGCAGGCTTTGGTTAACGGCAAGGCCATCAGGGTGGAAGGCGGGAACTTCCAGGTAGTGCTGAGGTCTTTTCGCTGCGCAAAGTGCGCCCACGAGTGGGAGCTGCCGGTGGGGCAGGGATGCCGTGGTAAATTAGTGTGTCCGAAATGCCGCACCCCGGAAGTGTATAGAATTGATCGGCCGGGCCAGTCCCTTTGTTAACGGCAGGGCGCCCGGGCAATCGGGGAAGAAGCCGGAGAAGAAGGAACCGGCGACGCTTCTTAAAGCAGGGATGGTTTGCCGGGGGTGACTTTCTGTTGGAAGTAAGAAATTTAGATATCAAGAATAAGCCCCGGGCGTTGGCGGAAATTGCCGGGGTGGGGGCGGACGAGCAGGGCTGCCGCCTGATGGCCCCGAAGGCGGTCCACCGCGTGTTAAAGGTGAGCGGGCTCACTCCTCTCCAGGCCAATATCCTTAAGCAGGAAATGCTGGCCAGGGGAGGAGAGGCGGCCGTGGCCAGGGGCGTGATTGACGGCAGTGTGCAGGCTACCGATGTCCTGCTGATGGGGACGCTGAAACAATACGACACCCTGCTGGCCAAATTGAAGATGCAGCCTTTCGGGTTGCGGCGGCTGGGGGAAAAAATCCGGGAGGTGCTGCAGAACCTGGAGGGACGCCCGGTCTTTCGCCTGCCCTGCCGGGATCAAGAGCTCACCATCGGCGAGCGGACGCTGGTGATGGGGATTTTAAATGTTACCCCGGATTCTTTTTCCGACGGCGGGTTGTATTTTGATCCGGAAAGGGCGGTGGAGCGCGCCTGGCAGATGGTGGAAGAGGGGGCCGATATCATTGATCTGGGCGGTGAATCGACCCGGCCGGGAGTTGTGCCGCCCCATCCGGGGTACGACCCCGTGGAACCGGCGGAAGAGCTGAGGCGCGTCCTGCCTGTGCTCGAAAAATTAATTTTGCAAAAACTTCCGGCCCCCGTTTCCATTGATACCACCAAAGCGGTTGTGGCCCGCGCGGCCCTGGCCGCCGGCGCGCACATCGTCAACGACCAGACGGCGCTGCGCGCCGACCCGGAGATGGCCGCTGTTGTGGCGGAATACGGTGTCCCCGTGATCCTCATGCACAACCGGCGCGGTACGGAGTACCGCGACCTGCTGGGGGAAATCGTCCAATACTTCCGCGAGAGCATCGCCATTGGCGAGCGGGCAGGGGTGAGCCGGCACCAGATGATTATCGACCCCGGCTTTGGCTTCGGGAAAACGGTGGAGCAGAATTTAGAGGTGCTGCGCCGCTTGAACGAGCTGGCCTGCCTGGGCCGGCCGGTTTTGGTGGGCACCTCGCGCAAATCGATGATCGGCAAGACCCTGAATCTCCCCGTCGACCAGCGCGTGGAAGGCACGGCGGCCACCGTGGCCCTGGCCATTGCCGGCGGTGCGGACATCGTGCGCGTGCACGACGTGAAGGAAATGGTGCGCGTGGCCAGAATGACGGATGCGGTGGTGCGGCGCGGGGACCGGGAGATGAGCTGAGAGTGGGCGGCGCGGACAGGATTATTCTGCGCGGCATGGAGTTTTACGGCTACCACGGCGTTTTGCCCCAGGAGAGGGAATTGGGCCAGCGCCTGGCGGTGGATTTAGAAATGCTTTTGGATTTGACGGAGGCAGGACGCAGGGATGATTTGTCCCGGACGGTAGATTACGCAAAAGTTTTCCGGCTGGTCAAAGAACTGGTCACCGGCCCATCCCGGCAGCTTCTGGAAACGGTTGCGGAAGATATCGCCGCGGCCGTTTTGGAACGTTTTCCGGTAGCAGAAGTGGTGGTCAGAGTGAAAAAGCCGGCGGCGCCCCTGCCGGGCCGCCTGGAATACGTGGCGGTGGAAATCAGGCGGGGAAGAAAATAAAAATTGCTTTAGGGGGGAGCATTATGGAAGCGAAACAGGCGGCGGCCGTCCTTCAGCAATACCTTCGCCCGGCCACCTTTCCGGTGGCGGTCAAACTGTCGGCGCAAGCAAACCTGCCCGAGAAAGTCAGGCGGCCGAAAAATTTTTTAGGTTACCCCATTGCTGTTTGCCAGGGAATTGCCATGGCCCGGAATATCGGGTGGACGGTGGGGTTTTTGCGGGAAGACCACGCGTGCGCACCGTCCTTTATCGTTTTCGGCCTGGCGGAAGAGCCGGCGGAAGTTAAACTGGGCGAGGTGGTTCATCCTCTATACGGCGAAACACCGGAAGCCTGCGCGCGCACCCAGGAATTTATGGCCACTCTGCCCGTGGGAAAGGTGAAAAGCATCATTTGCAGCCCTTTGGAGCGGGCCGCCTTCGACCCGGACGTCGTCCTCGTCTACGGCAACCCCGCCCAAATCGCCCGGTTAGTTCAAGGCGCCCTCTACCGCCAGGGCGGGGCAATTACTTCTACATTCATTGGCCGGAACTCCTGCGGCGCGGAGCTCGTCGCGCCCTATTTAACCAGGCGGTGCCAGGTGGTCGTTCCCGGCTCCGGGGAGCGGGTCTTTGCCCTCACCCAGGATCACGAGATGTGTTTTGCCATTCCGTGGGAGTGTCTTGACGACGTCCTGTTCGGCCTGGAAAAGACCCACCAGCTCGGCGCCATGCGCTACCCCACCCCGTTCCAGGGCTTCCGGACCAGGCCGCAGTATCCGGAAAAATACCACCAACTGGAGGATATTTTCAAGATTACAAAGGAATAAAGCGGCAATTTCGGTATGCATTTCAGTGTAAAGCTGGTAGATCAGGCCCTTGAAGTTAGTTTGGGTTTAGCCTAAAGGATAAATCAGAAAGGAAAGGTGAACCGGCTGAAAAAGCCGGGCGCGGATGAAAAGCTGGGAAACCGATGTGCTGGTTGTCGGGGGCGGCCTGGCCGGGATCAGGGCGGCCGTGGAAGCCCGCCGGGCCGGCAGCGCCGTGCTGCTGGTCAGCCTGAGCCCGGTTGGAAAGGCCAATAACTCCGCCATATCAAAGGGCCATTTCGCCATCCCCGGCGCGGGCGGCCCCGGCGACGATTTTGAGCGGCACTTCCAGGACATTATTGCCGGGGGTTGCCGGATCAGCGACCCCGGGCTTGTTTCCGCAATGATCGAAAACTTAAAGGACGAGGTCAATTTTTTACTGGACTGCGGAGTTCGCCTGGCGAGGCGGAGTGACGGCAGCCTGGTGCGCAGCAGGCCGCCGGGGCATTCCTTTCCCCGGGTGCTGAGTACAACCCGCGGCTCCGGCGTTGAAGTGCTGGCCCCCCTGGCGGCCCGGGCAAAGGAGATGGGGGTCCGGATGGTGGAGGGGATCGAAATCCTTTCCCTGCTCACCGGCGGAGAGGAAGTTTGCGGCGCCTGGGGGTGCGCCCGTTCGGGGGAACCCGTGCTCATCCAAGCCAAAGCGGTGATCCTGGCTACGGGGGGCGCAGGCAGCCTGTATCTGCGCACCAATAACGCGCCGGGCACGGCGGGGTTGGGGCAAGCCATGGCTTTATCCGCCGGGTTGTCTTTGGTGGATATGGAGTTTGTCCAGTTTTACCCTACTTACCTGCATATGCCCGGCAAGCCCCGGGTGATGATTTTTTATGAAGTTCTCGTCGCCGTGGCCGGGGCGACCCTGCGCAACCGTTACGGTGAAGATATCAGGAAGTTGTACGGAATGGAGGATGTTTCCGACTTAACCAGGGACCGGCTGAGCCGGGCGATTGCCTCGGAAATCCGGGCCGGCCGCGGGGTCGGTGCGGATGGAGAAGCCGTCGCCCTTGATTTATCCACGCTGACCGACCCGGAAAAATACCGTCGGCATCTTCCCAGGGCTGTACCCCCGGACGCCGCGGCGGTAAACGTGGCGCCGGTGGCCCACTTTACCATGGGGGGCGTGGCGGTTAAACCGGGAGGGGAAACGGAAATTCCCGGACTCTGGGCCGTCGGCGAGGTTGCCGGGGGGATTCACGGGGCCAACCGGGTGGGCGGAAACGCCCTGGCCGAATGCTTGGCTATGGGGCGCGCGGCCGGAAGCGCAGCCGCGGCGCACGCTCTAAAGCCAGGGCGGCGGCAATGCCCGGCCCGGGAGATAAAATTTCCCTGCGGGCCGGGTGCGGGGCCGGAAAACCTCTCTGGCCTGGCGGAGGCTTTGCGGAGGATTCTAAACAACCACGCCGGTGTGCTGCGGGACGCCGCCGGGCTTGCGGAAGGTCTGGCCGGGATCAATGACTTGCAGGACGCGCTGAAAAAATCCCTGGGCAGTGATAACTCAATGGTCGCTTTCAAACTGGGGATGATGCTGGATGTGGCCCGGGCCATCTGCCTGTCGGCCTTGATGCGCAGGGAAAGCCGCGGTTCCCACTTTCGCGCGGACTACCCGGCGGAAAGGGAAGATTGCCTGGGCAACTTCCTGGTGAAAAAAGTTGATGGGGAACTGGAAATCCAGTTCCGGCCACGGCAGTAACCCGAATGCGTCCCGGAGAGTGCTGGATGACGAAGCGCACCGCCCGGTCTTGCATTTTGTCCAGGCACCAGGATGGCGCTGCCGATGACCCGGATGAGCTCCAGTTGACGAAGCAGAGAAGGCCCCGTTTATGGCGGGGCTTCTTGATTTAATTGGGGGGAGTTCAATTAATCCATTAAGGCCGTGGTTAGCTCGTATATAGCAAAGGCGGGGTTTGCAGCCAACCCTTCAATTTACCGTATTTCACAAATTTATCAAATAAGTCCAGTTCTTCTTTTGCAAAATCAATGAATATTTTCCGTAATGGATCATTGGTTACGAGGGAACGAACAGTACGGGTATGGTTATCTAAAAAGTTCTGGATTCCGGTGAAGACCTCTTTAAATATGAAACGGTCTTCCAATATCCCGCTGTTGGCTTCAATGCGGACACTCTTTGGCGGTCTGGACGGCAGGGGCATCTTGAAAGTATTCATCTCGGCCTCTAACCTGTCGACTTGTTTTTCCAGAGTAGCGGAGAGGCCCTTCAGGAGGATCAGCTTTAGATCGGGATCATGAGCAAAGTTATGATAAATCTGCGTTTTTTCTATGACGTCATACCTGCTTACCAGGTGATCCCACAATAAAAAAGCTTCTCCGGCATCAAGAACAGGCGCTTTGGCTGTTTCGGCCCTTCCAAGATGAAAGTTACCAATTTGAACCATATTTTCGTCCCCCTTTTGTTTTTTATAGTTTGGAAAAGTTTCATCCAAAAAATTCACCAGGTGTGCCGAAGCGACCTGGAAATGCCTGGATCGTCCCGGGTTTTTTCAAGGGGCTGGGTCAACTGCTATGGGTGCTTTTATTTCCAGAGGGTTATGTTTGCAAAAAGGTTAGTCAAAAAAATTTTTCAAAAAAATGTATTATTTCGTTAGAGAAATGACCATACTATTAGAAAAAGTTCCCGACAAGGAGGTGAGGGTTGGTGACCGAGATCAGTCTTTCGGAGTATTTTACGAAAGTCAGCGACCGCTTGCCGGAAGAAGCCGAGCGGGTGCTCCGGGCATTAATCGAGGAGGGGAGCATGAACAAAGAAGAGTTGTCCCTTACGGCCCGGGTGAAAAGGGCGGTGCTCGACCACGTCATCATGCAACTGTTTGCCCTGGGCCTGGTGGACGTCTCCACCGAGGGCAAGAGCAAAATTTGTAGTTTGACCAAGTTGGGCGGTGATTTCTTCAGCCTGATTAAAGCCGGTTAAGCTGATAACCGGCTTTTTATAATTGACTGGTTGTCTCCGTTCGGCAGGCGGTTTTCGCCAGTTGATTATTGAATTTTAAAAAATCTTTGCGTCTTTTGCTTCTTTGCGGTAAATTATTTTTAAGAAGGTGATCACAATGAGTGATCTTTTTCAGCAGGCTTTTGAGGAGGGCCTGAAAAAGGAAGCCCCCCTGGCCGACCGGATGCGCCCGCGGAGCTGGGAAGAATTTGAGGAGCAGGGGGCGCTGGTGGGCCCGGGCGCGCTCTTACGCCGGAGCATCGAGGCCGATAATTTGCAATCGCTCATTTTCTACGGACCGCCCGGCACGGGTAAAACCACCCTGGCTCTGCTCATCGCCGGGCTGACCAGGGCTCATTTCGTTACGTTGAGCGCCGTTTTGGCCGGGGTGGCCGATCTGCGCCGGGTCATTGAGGAGGCCCGGGAAAGGCGGGCCTATTACCGGCAGAGGACCATCTTGTTTATTGACGAAATCCACCGCTTCAACAAGGCGCAACAGGACGCCCTCTTGCCGGCGGTGGAAAGCGGTTTGCTTACTTTGATCGGCTCAACCACCGAAAACCCGATGTTTTCTGTAAATCGACCGCTTTTGAGCCGTTCCCGGCTCTATCGTTTTGAGCCGCTGACCGAAGAGGCCGTTTTGAGGATCATCGGGCGCGCCTTGCAAGACCGGGAGCGCGGCTTGGGAAGCTACGTGGTGGAGCTGGAGCCGGCGGCCGCCCGGCACATCGCCCGGGTGGCGAACGGGGACGCGCGCGCCGCCCTGAATTACCTGGAGTTTGCCGTGTTGACCACCCCTCCGGACGGGACGGGCAAAAGAAAAGTCACCCTCGCCGTTGCCGAAGAAGCGTGCCAGCGGCGGGTTTTGAGTTACGACAAGGCGGACGAGCATTACGACGTTGTTTCCGCCTTTATCAAGAGCATGCGGGGCTCCGATCCGCAGGCCGCGCTTTACTGGCTGGCCCGCCTGATTTACGCCGGTGAGCCGGTGGAGTTTATCGCGCGCCGCATCATGATTCACGCCGCCGAAGACGTCGGCCTGGCCGATCCCCAGGCGCTGGTGGTGGCCACCGCCGCCGCCCAGGCGGTGGAGCGCGTCGGCTGGCCGGAAGCCCGGATCGTGCTGGCCGAAGCCGCCCTTTACGTAGCGCTCGCCCCGAAAAGCAACTCCGTGCTCACGGGGATTAACCGGGCGATGGAGGCAGTGGAAAAACAGCGGGCCAATCCCGTGCCTGCCCATTTAAGGGACGCCGGCTACAAAGGGGCGGCCGCCCTGGGCCACGGGAAAGGCTACAAGTACCCGCACGATTACCCCGGCCATTGGGTGAGGCAGCAATACCTGCCGGACGGCCTGGAAGGGGCGGTTTTTTACGAACCGTCCGGAGAAGGGCAGGAGAAGGACCGGCGGCCCAGGTAAAGAAGAGCCCCGTTCGGGCAGTACCTCTCTATAGGTTATGAAAATGAGGACTGGAATTTGTCCGGGCGAGCGACCCGGCACTCACCGGTAATCTGGTTACTTCGACATCAGGCAGGGCGATCTGGAACAATAGGGCATTCAAGAACAAACTACCAGTGAGTGCCGGGCGTAGGGTCGGGAACCAGACACAGCGCAGCCGCGGCAAGCGAACCGGCAGCGCGAAACGCGCAGATAACAATATGCAAAAGGGTTAACAATAATCGCTGGTTAGACCGGAAAAGCTAAAAGAACTAACGTTTCGCGCGCATTTTGCAGCGCTGCCTGGTTCGCTCCGCGGCAAGCTGATGTCTGGTCGACCCGGAGCATCGGAGCGAGCCGGACAATTCCAGTCCGATGGGAAATGATGGCAACACGTTATTTTCGAGGAAGTAGTGCGCAAAAATCTTCAGGCGATGGTAATGATTTTTTCCGCCCTGGCCAGTTGCTCGCTGATTTCATACATATTGCTTACCCGGCCCACCGCCAGCTTTTCCCTTAGCTTGTAATAGTCCAGGCAGGTTCCGCAGGATAACACGGCTGTTCCTTTGGCGGACAGCTTTTGGAGATGCGCGAGCACCTCCGATCCCTGCGTGCTCAGGTAAACCCCCGTGTTGATAAAAATCAGCGCTTCCGGCGGCGGCTGCCCCTCGGCAAGCGTAACGAAAAGGCTTTTCATCAGCACCTGGCCCAGGTCGGGGGAGCCCTGGCCGAAGAGGTTGGAGGTGATCAGGTAGGTCGGCCTGCCCCCCGGGGCGGGTTTTTCCTGCGTTTTTTCGTTGAAGGCGCTTTTTCTTTCCTGGATTAAGCCGGTCCTCCCCTTGGTTATGTTCAAAATGAATTCCCCGGCGTTTTCTTTCGCTTCCACCCGGTGGCCGGCGTTGGTGGCAAAAAGGGTTACGTTTTCCCTGGCCGCCGGGTTGTCCACGATGACGGTCAGGCTGGCCCCCTCCGGCAGTTCCGCTAAGGCCTTTTTCGTTTCCAGCACCGGCTGCGGGCAGGCCAGGCCTTTGCAGTTGAGTTCTTTATGCGCCATGTGAAGTTATCCCCTTCCGTTCAGG
>JBFMBG010000057.1:0-23552 GCA_040755215.1 Bacillota bacterium
CATCCGGGGGCAGGGAGTTCCAGACGTTTTTGTTCATCACCGCCGCAAAGGAGACGGTGACCAGGGGGTAATCCGTGACGTATTTGACGGTTTCGGCGTACTTAAAGTCGAGGAGCACTTCCCGGCTGGTGATGTACCCGTCGATGACCCCGGTCTGCAGGGCCTGGGCGATTTCCGACTGGGGCATGCCCACCGGGGTGCCGCCTAAGGCTTTGAGCACCGGCACCCCCGTGCCGGTAGTACGCAGGCGCAGGCCAGCAATGTCTTCTAATTTTTTGACCGGCTTTTTCGACTGGATGTATGAAGGTTCGGTGTTGAACATGGTCAACACTTTAAACTCGGCCAACTCCTTGGGTTGAAACTCCTGGATAAGGTCGTAGAGCACCAGGCTGGCCACCCTCGCGTTGGGGTAGGCCACGGGCTGGTCGCTGATGCCGATGAGTGGGAACCGGCCGGGTTCGTACGAAGGACAGGACAGGCCAATGTCGGCCACCCCTTTTAAAACTCCGTCGTACATGTTCTGCGCGGTCAGCAGCGTTCCCCCGGGGAACTTTTCCACCTTGACCTTGCCGTTGGTCCGCTTTTCCACCTCTTCGGCCCACTTATCCATTTGCTTGGCCGGGAAGGTATTGGCGGGGGCAAAGAAGGCGTATTTTAAGGTGATCGGTTTGGCCTCTTGCGGAGCCTGCCCTTCTTTCGGAGCCTGGGTCTTCTGCTGGCCGCAGCCGCCGAAAAGGGTGCCTGCTGCCAACACAACCGCCAAAACAAGAAGCATTGCCTTCCTTTTCATTTTCATTGCTATCCCTCCTTCATGATTTTAATATTTAGTCAGCCAGGCAAATATTAATTTTTCACCCCTTTCCTGTGATTATAGATTCCCGATTTCCAGGATCTTTAAGGCCAGGTGGGCGTTTAAGCGCTGCCCCGCATCATTTAAGTCAATTCCTCCTATTTCGGTAATCCGCTTTAAACGGTACTTGAAAGTGTTTAAATGCACGAACAAAGCATCGGCAGCATGCTGGTTATTGCAGTTATGCTCGAGATAGGCCCGAAGAGTCTCCACCAGATTGCTGCCCTTTTCCCGGTCGTACTGGATCAACGGCCCCAGCACTTCTTCTGCAAAGGCCCTCAGGTGGGCTTTTTCCTCAACATGAAACAAAATTTTATACGCGCCTAAAGAATCGTAAGGCACCACTTCGTCATACCGGCCAAATTGTTTGGCAATACCGATCGCCCGCCGGGCTTCGGCGTACGAGATCTGCAGTTCCTCTACACCCGCAGCCACCCGGCCGATGCCGATCAAGACGGTAATTTCCGGAAGAGCAAGGCGCAACCGCTGCCTGATCTGAGCAGCCAGGGGCAGAGCGGGGGTCACCCGGCCCCGCTTTTTGGCAACGTCCACCAACACCACTACCGTATCGCTTTTCGTTCCGACAATACTTTGGGGTAACTCTGCCGCCACCGTCCGGTTGACACACTCAAAAAAGCGCCTCTTTAATCCCGCGATGGCCCGCTCGTCCCCCTGCCGGGCTTCTACCACCCGGTCAAAGTTGTCGATATCGATTACCATCACCTGGTACGGTTTGCGTAAATCGCACCCCAGATATTCCGCCCGCTTGACGATTTCTTCCGTGGAACGGGAAGTTGCGTTCAACAGGTCATCCAGGAATTCGCCCTTAATCCTTTCCTCCACTTCCAGGGCGATCCGCTGCTGCATCAGCTTTAAGGCAAAAACGGTGGCCGCGTGCTCGACGGCAATTACGTCCAATTCTTCCAGGGTTTCACCGCCTTCAATGATGGAAATATAGCCCAGGATGGTATCCCCGGCAATGATGGGAGCCATCAGGCGGGAGCTGGTTTCCTCCGGGCCCTCCTGTTGACGCCAAACCAGCGGCCGGCGCTCCTTCTCCAACAATTTAACAAATTGTTGAAACCGGGGGTCCTCCAGCATTTCCCCTGAAAGTGTCGACAACGCCCCCGCATCTTTTTCCTCAGAGCAGGCATAGGCCAGTGTGCGGAAAAATTTATCCTCCACCACCACCGGCCGTCCGACCAGCCTAGCCAGGGTGACCGCGATCGCCGCCAGGTCTTCCCCCTGCAAAACCAGGTCGGTAAGTTGGGCGTGAATGGCTATAGCCCTTTTCAAAAGCATGTTTTTCGTTTCAATCTGGCTAAACAGCCGGGCGTTTTCAATAAATACGGCCAGTTGCGAGGCAAGCAAGGAGAGCAGGTTGGCGTCGGCGGGAGTAAAGTCGCCGTGTTTCTTGTTGATCAGGTGCAACGCCCCGATCCGCCGGTTATCCACCACCAGAGGCACGGTCAGGGAATTACGCACGCCGTACATGCGGGCAATGGACTGGTTGGTAACCCGGTCCAGCTCAATCTGGTTGCAGATGTAGGGACGCCCGGTGCGAAAGACTTCTACGGCAACTCCCACGCCTGCCTTTTCCCCGTTGACGGTAAGGGAATAGGCCTTGAACTGTTCGTTGGCCAGGCCAAAGGCCGGCTTTTGCAGCACCAACCGGTTCGTCTGCGGGTCGTACAACAGAACACCCCCGCTCTCCGTGTCGATGATGTCCTGGAGTTTTTCAATTATCCGGCGCAAAACCACTTCCAGGTCGCTGGTGGAAGTAATTGCCTGGCCAATCTGAACCATCGCGTTAAGCTCGGCCCGGGCTTTGACCAGTCCTGCCTCCAGCACACCGGCAGCCACCAGGGCCAGGGCGCCTTCAGCCAGAAACAAGAGTTTCTCGTACCCGGCGGGGTTGACTTCCCCCCGGGAAGGAACCGCAACCGCCAGGACGATTTCGGCTACTCCCGCCCGCTCGAGGTGCTGCACCAGAAAGGAAACGGGGCTCCGGCAATAACCAGCCAATGCTGCCGCCAGGTCGCTGCTGCCTCCGGGGTCACCTCCGGCCAGCCGTCCCAGCAGCTTATCCAGCCGGCAACCCGCCTCCACCAGGACCAGCCGGCCTTTTTCCGATTTGTCCACCGCCAAACCGGTCCAGATCGGTTCCCCAACCCTGCGGGAAAACAGAAAAGCCGCCGGGGCGCGGAAAAATTCCCGGCAGACGGCCAGGTGCCGGATCAGACTTTTTTCCGGCGGCAAAAGCTCCTCCGGCGCCCTGGGGCAATTAACATAATCAGGAGCATTCGCCAACTGGCGGGTCATAGTCAGCCCTCCATTAGATAAAGAAGTAAACCCATATATTTTCACCCCAACATTCAGCATAACTGCTGGCCCTTGCCGGGGAAACAAAAAGGCACTTCCTCACTTCTTTTGAAAAAGCGCTCCTGCCCAATTGGTCTGTCGTGTTAAAACAAAAATCCTTTTTTGACGCGTTTTCATTACTGAACATAAAAGTACGCAGACCTTGTCCGAAGACCTTTTCTTTGTCCGGCTTCTCCATGGCTTTCCCCGAAATTTGATTTCTCTAAAAGTATATATCCTACATTATTAGTTAAAATCCTTCATTTAAATAAATTTTTAATAAAATGATAGTTCTGTAGAATATATCCCGAGGAAACTCCTGAAAACATTCGGGTAATTACGCGGCCGCAAGGTATTTTGTCCCCTATAACGCCAGATCCCGGGCGATGACCAGGCGCTGGATCTGGTTGGTGCCCTCGAAAATGGCGAATATCTTGGCGTCGCGCATCATCCGCTCCACCGGGTAGTCCCGGCAATAGCCATAACCGCCGAGAACCTGCACGGCGTTGGTGGTTACTTCCATCACCATGTCGGTGGCAAAAAGCTTGCTCATAGCCGAAAAACGAACCATTTGCGGGTCTTTTTCGTCGTAGCGCCAGGCGGCGTGGTAAACCAGGCTTCGGGCCGCCTGGATGGCTGTTTCCATATCGGCCAGCATAAAACCCACGGCCTGGTGGTGGATAATCGGTTTGCCGAACTGAACCCTTGTTTTGGCGTATTCCAGGGCGCAATTTAAGGCGCCCTGCGCCAGACCTACGGCCATTGCTCCGACCATGACGCGCCCCTTGTCGAGACAGTCCAGGGCAATGCGCATCCCGTCGCCGGGCGCGCCCAGCATGTTCTCCGCCGGTACAAAAACATTTTCGAAAAAGATTTCGCACGTGGGGGAACCGCGCAGGCCCATCTTTTTTTCGGTTTTTCCGATTGTTACGCCGGGGGTCTGCCGTTCAACAAGAAAAGCACTGATTTTATCCCTGCCCTCGACGGTCAGCCTGGCAAAAACCGTATAGGGGTTTCCCACCGAGGCGTGGGTGATGAAACGTTTGCTGCCGTTGATGAGATAACCGCCTGCGGCGGGGACGGCGCGGGTTTTCAGGGCGGCTGCGTCGGAACCGGCGTCCGGTTCGGTGAGCGCGAAGCAGGGCAGGAATTCGCCGGCCGCCACCCCGGGCAAATATTTTTCCTTTTGGGCGGCGCTGCCCCAGAGGACGATCGGACTGGCCCCCAGCGACTGGTTGCCCAGAATCATGGAGGAAGAGGCGCATACTCCGGAAATTTCCTCGATGCACACACACAAGGTCAGTAATTTACCGTCAAAACCGTCGTATTCCGGGGGCACCACTAAACTAAAAAGGCCGTTTTCAGCAAAAAGTTCTTTTACGTCCCAAGGAAACACTCCCTCTTCGTCTATTCGGGCTGCCCGGGGGGCAACCTTTTCTTGCATCAGCCGGCGCACGTTTTTGCGCATCATTTCCTGTTCTTCGTTCAAACGGAAATCCACCAGGTCCACTCCTTCAAGAATAAAGTGACCGCAAAGACAAGAATTTAAAGAAATAAAAAGGGACGCTAATTTTGCAATTTTCAATATTTATAAAGGGATGTTGCCGTGCTTTCGCCACGGGCGCTGCTCCTCTTTGTTCTGCAGCATGCGCAGCGTTTTGATCAGCGCCGGGCGCGTTTCCCTCGGTTCGATAACGGCATCAACCAACATTTTGGCCGCGGGATCGAACGGGTTGGAATACTTATAATCATATTCGGCGATCATTTTTTGGCGGTATTCGGCGGGGTTTTCGGCCTGCTGGATCTCTTTGCGGAAAATAATCTCCACCGCCGCCTCCGTGTCCAGGACCACCAGCTGCGCAATCGGCCAGGCCAGCATCTGGTCTACTTCCGAGCCCTTGCAGCACATGGCCATGACGGCCCCGCCATAATTTTTCCGTAAAACCAGGGTGATTTTCGGCACCGTGGCTTCGGCGTAAGCGTACAGCATCTTCGCACCGTGCCGGATAATCCCTCCGTACTCCTGATCCGTTCCCGGCAAAAAGCCCGGCACGTCAACAAAATTGACCAGGGGGATATTGAAGGCGTCACAGAAGCGGATAAACCTGGCGGCTTTGTCCGCGGCGTTGATATCAATACAACCGGCCATTACCATGGGTTGATTGCCCAGCACGCCCACAGTGTAGCCATCCAGGCGGGCAAGCCCAATCACAATGTTGGTGGCAAAAAACGGCAAGATCTCCAAAAAGTCGCCGTTATCCACTACTGTTTTAATAACTTCGCGCATATCGTAGGGAAGACGGAAATCGGCCGGCACCTTCCGAACCAGCGTATCGTCCACCCGTTCCGGGTCGTCGCCTGTGCTGACGCGAGGGGGCTTTTCCAGGTTGTTTGCCGGCAGGAAACTGAGCAACTTTCTGATCTGGTCGAGACATTCCCTTTCGGTGGCCGCTACAAAGTGCGCGTTACCGCTGATCCGGCTGTGCACCCGGGCCCCCCCTAAAGTCTCGAAATCAACCTCCTCACCGGTCACCTTCTTGATTACGCCGGGGCCGGTGATAAACATCTGGCTTGTTCCTTCCACCATAAAAATAAAGTCCATTAAGGCAGGAGAGTATACCGCAACGCCGGCGCAGGGCCCCATAATGGCGGCAATTTGGGGAATGACCCCGGACGCTTTCGTATGCCGGTGAAAAATTCCGGCCACTGCCCGCGAAGCGGTAAACCCTTCGTGAATTCTCCCCCCGCCGGAGTCGTTCAGGCCAATTAAGGGCGCTTTCACCTTAAGTGCCTGATCCATCAGGTAACAGATCTTTTCACCGTGCGTGGCTCCCACGGAGCCGCCCAATACGGTGGCGTCCTGAGCATAAACAAAAACCAGCCGGCCGTCGATAACCCCGTAGCCGGTGACCACCCCGTCGCCCGGGATTTTCTTTTCCTGCATCCCAAAGTGGTAGCACTGGTGCTCCGCCAGCATGTTTAATTCGACGAAAGTACCGGGATCCAGCAAGGCCGCGACCCGCTCCCGGGCAGTCAGCCTGCCCTGGGCGTGGTGCCTTTCCACGGCTCTGGCGCCGCCGCCCGCCTTCGCCCGCGCTTCCAGATCCCTTAACCGCTGAAGCTCGCTTTCGTGGGTCCGGAAAGACATTTTTATCCCCTTTCTTTAAATGTTGATCTTAAAACAAAAAACAGCTTATTGCTATGTTTAAATAATACAAAAATGGACACGGTTTTTTATTATTTTAAGACAAAATAAAATCTTCTTTAAATGTTGAACTTATTTTTTTGATTTCATTCTGGCCCGACTTGCCTGTTTGCCCACTTTATGGTAAGCTTTGGGGAGAAAAAATTGTCGTTTTTCAGAGGAAAATTCTTTTGTTTCTTAAACTTTTACGCTCTTGGCACTTTGCAGCAACCATTTTTAAGGAGGAAAGGCTACCGTGGCCAAACCATCGAGTGCAGAGCTTAAGTTTGAGCTTGCCGGCATTGCGACCATAACTTTGGCGCTGCTTGGTCTAGTCAGTCTTTTTACTCCTTCCGCGGGGACGGCCGGAAATCTTTTGAAGCAAGGCCTCGTCATTATTGCCGGGGAGGGCCGGTACCTGTTCCCTCTTTTTTTGCTTTTCACCGGTTTTAAAATGATCAGGTCGCGCCAGAACATAAGATTTACCCCCCAACTTTCCGGACTGGTTTTGATGCTGCTTTTAATTTTAACTTTCCTGCACCTGCCGATCCCCCTGGCGGACGTATTCAGCGCCGGGAAGCAGGGACAGGGCGGAGGGTTGCTGGGGGCCTTGAGCAGCTATTTACTGCTTAAATACTTCGGTCTGGCGGGCAGCTACATTATTTTAACCTCGCTGGTAATCGTCGCGACTATCCTCTTCACGGGTCTTTCGCTGGCGCAATTAGGGCAGTTTATAGGGCAGTTTATAGGAAGGAGCCTGTCTTTTGCCGGGCAAAAAGTAATCAGTGGAATTTCTAACTTTCTCTTTGAAGAAATAGAAGAAAAAGAAGAAGCGAAAGACGTCGTCAAAAAAGTAATTATTGCCAACAAGCAACCGGAGCCGCCGGATAAACAGGGTAAAGACGGCTCCCCCGGAAAAAAACACGAAGAAGTGAAAAAAAGAGAGACCAACATCATCCCCTTTTCTGCCGGGGGCGGCAAAACATACCAGCTTCCGGCGACGGCCTTGTTATCCCCGGTGAAAAGCAAAGATTATTCCGGGGTTACCGACAAGGAAATTAACGAGAAAATCAACGTCCTGGAGGAAACTCTGGCCAGTTTTGGGATCAATGCCCGCGTAACGCAGGTAACCGTCGGGCCGGCCATTACGCGGTACGAGATCCAGCCGCCGGCCGGAGTCAAGGTAAGCCGCATCGTAGGGCTGGCCGACGACCTGGCCCTGGCTATGGCCGCCCCCCAGGTGCGGATCGAAGCACCCATTCCGGGCCGGGCAGCCATCGGCATCGAAGTACCGAACAGAAAAATAGCCGCCGTCCCCTTGCGCGAGCTGCTGGAAAGCAGGGAATTTCAGCAATCCGCTTCCCGGCTGACAATTGCTTTGGGCAAGGATATTGCCGGGACGCCGGTTGTTGCCGACCTGGCCCAAATGCCCCACCTTTTGGTGGCCGGAGCCACCGGCTCGGGCAAGAGCGTTTGCATAAACACCATTGTGGCCAGCATCCTGTTTAAGGCCACACCCGATGAGGTCAAACTAATCTTGATCGACCCTAAAATGGTGGAATTGATTACCTATAACGGCATCCCGCATTTAATTACCCCAGTGGTCACCAGCCCCAAAAAAGCTGCCGGCATTTTGCACTGGGCGGTAAAAGAAATGGAGAGGCGTTACGAGTTGTTTGCCGCTGTCGGGGCCAAGGATATTGCGCGGTATAACGAACTCTACCTGGGCCTCAACAGGGCCAATTTTACCGAAAATACGGAAAGGGCCGGGGAGCCAAATGAGTCAAGTGCCGGAGAACCAAATACTAACGACGGGCCGCTCCCTTTTATCGTCATTATCATCGACGAACTGGCCGACCTGATGATGATTGCGCCCGCCGAAGTAGAAGATTCCATCTGCCGCCTGGCGCAAATGGCCCGGGCCGCCGGCCTGCACCTGGTGGTGGCCACCCAACGTCCTTCGGTAGACATCATTACCGGTTTGATCAAGGCGAATATCCCCTCCCGGATATCTTTCGCCGTTTCCTCGCAAATGGATTCGCGCACCATCCTGGACCTGGGCGGCGCAGAAAAGTTATTAGGGAGAGGGGATATGCTCTTTTTCCCCGTCGGGGCGCCCAAGCCGGTCAGAATTCAAGGAGCCTTTCTAACCGACAAAGAAGTGGAGACCCTGGTGACTTTCCTGAAGGAACAGGCCAAACCGGTTTACGATCAAGAAGTAGCGGAAATGGAAATCCCGGAAAGCCATTGTGCTGCGGGCGATGAAGAAGACGAGTTGCTGCCCCAGGCGGTCCAGCTTTTCATTGAAAAAGGCAGCGCCTCCATCTCATTGCTGCAAAGGCGCTTTCACATCGGTTACGCCAGGGCCGCCCGGCTCGTGGACACCATGGAGCAAAGGGGGATCGTGGGTAAATTTGACGGCAGCAAGCCCCGGCAAGTCTTGATGACCCTGGAACAATTCAAGCGGACCTTTCAAAACAAAGAAGCCGGCTAGCCTGCGGGAAACTTTCTGCTCCGTGATAGTAAGCAATTCGCGAAGCTCTTTTTATTCCCCCCTTATTTTTGTCTGGACGAAAGAACGGCCACGCACTCGATGTGGTAGGTCTGCGGGAACATGTCCACGGGCTGCACTTCGCCGAGGGCAAAGCCGTTTTCGACAAGGAAACCCAGGTCCCTGGCCAGGGTGGCGGGATCGCAGGAAACGTAAACCACCTTCGCCGGGGCCAGGCGCACCAGGGCCTCCAGCGCCGGGCGAAAACACCCGGCCCGCGGCGGGTCAAGGATCACCACGTCTACCCTTTCGGTAATTTGCCCCAGGAAATATTCCGTCTTTTCCTTGTAATAACGAACATTTTCAAACCCCTGCAGGTTTACTGCGGCGTCTTTTACCGCCGACTTCGCCTCCTCCACCGCGATCACCCGGCGGACTTTTCCCGCCAGAGTCCTGGCAAATGTCCCTACCCCGGCGTAGGCGTCCACCAGCAATTCCCCCCCGGTGGGCTGGATGTAGTCTTGCACGATAGTAATTAATTTCTCGGCCTGCAGAGTATTTACCTGAAAGAAGGAGGCTGCGGAAATAACAAAAAGATGATCGAGCAGCTTTTCCCGGTAAAAGGGCTGGCCGGTCGGTACGTCCGGCAAATCCAGGAAGGGTTGAATTAACCATTCCCCGGTGTTCACGCCGTACCGGATGCAAACGTTGTGCGTCTTCCGGGCGACGCTCCGGGTGCATTTGCCCTGGAGCCGGGAAAGCAGTTCGTTGATTTGTGGGTGCACCAGGCGGCAATCCTGGACGGGAACGAATTTATGCGTTCCCCGCATCCGGAAACCCAGGTATCCTTCCTTATTCACCGAAAAATCACCGCGGTTGCGGTAATGCCACTGCCGGAAGGCAGGAAGAACCGGTTTCACCACAGGGTTGCCGATTTTGCCCACGCGCCGCAACTGGTTCTCGACCACCTGCCTTTTCAGTTCCAGCTGGTAGCCGTACTCGATATGCTGCCAGTTGCACCCCCCGCAGCGGCCAAAGCCGGCGCAGACCCCCTCAATCCGGTGCGGCGAGGGCTTGCGGATTTCCACAATCTCTGCTTGGAGGTAGTCTTTCTTTTCCAGGCGCGGCCTGACCAGGACCACTTCCCCGGGAATGGCGTAAGGCACAAAAACCACCTTACCGTTCAACCTGCCTATCGCCTCTCCCTGGTGGGCCATTTCGGTGATTTCCAGTTCAAATGGACACTGTTCCATAAGATCCTCTCACCACTCCCGGAAAGCCGGTTTTACGGGGGGCGGCGCGGTGTTCCGGACCGCTGCCGCGCCCCCTCGCCCCGCTTCTATTGACCCGTTGCGGGCTCCTGCCCGGCCTGCGCGTCTTCTTCCCCCTCCAGTAAACAGACCATTTTTCTCCTCTTCTCCACAAACCCCAGCTTTTCCTTGACTGTCTTTACCCTGGTGGGTAAATCCCCTTTTACTATAGTATACGGCACGTTCATGATATCTAAAAAATTTTTGATTTTGGTATCCACAACTACGGCAAACTCTTCATCCTGGTAACGCACCCCGTCTTTCTCCAGGGCAAACTCCCGGGGCGCGTAAAAAATATCGTAACCGGGCAAATCCTTCATGGCCCATTCGTACAATTTCATCAGCGCGTAAACTTCCTTGGGGTTCTTGAAATCGCAGCACATTAATCCGTATACATAGTTTAAAATTGTTGCATTATCGCAAAAGATAATGTCGCAGTGCCTTAATTCCTCTTCCCGCTGCTTTTGCCCCTCGTACAGCAAAAATTGTTCAAAAATAGACGTTGGCACGCCGTACCGGACTATGTAGCTGCGGGCAAATTCCAGGGCGACGTCGGTAATGTAGCCGGCCATACTGTAATCTACATCCAGCTGTTTAATCAGGGTGGTTTTCCCCGTCCCCGGCCCGCCGATAATCGCTACCTTGCGCGGTTGCCCTCCCAGCATATCGCTTGCTTCTCCTCCTTCGTCCTTTTTGCTCCTTTAGCCCCTACCCTGAAGTCCTTAGCCCGCCGTTCGTTTGCCGTCGCTCCGATGCTCCGTGCTGACCCGGCACTCAGCCTTTCCTGAAGGTTCGGAGCTAGACTGAAGCTATCTTGAAGCTGAGTGCCGGGGCTTGGTTCGGAGCGAACCAGGCAATTGAGAAGTGAGAGGCGGGAGGTGAGAGGTGAGATTTTAAAATTCCCACTTCCAACTTCTCACATCTCACTTCTCAGTCGCGCTGCCGGTTCGCTGACCCCACCTGCGCCGTGTTTCGTTACCAGCCCTACGCACATGTCGCTCCTGGCAAATCGAACGGCGGGCCGGAAGTTTTCATTCCTTGTCGGTGTCGCAAAAAAGCGGCTGGGGTCTCCTGTACCTTTGCCCCTTCCCTAAAGCCCCTTCCAGGGGCAGATTTTCTTATCCAGCATATCCAGGCCCACGTAAAGCAAGTAACCCAGCAAGCCCATGGCCATGATGCCGGCGAACATTTCCTGGTAGGCGTTGCGCGACCAGGCATCCATCAGGTAGTAACCCAGGCCCTCGCTGCTGGCGAAGGATTCTGCAAAAAATAATACCGCGATGGCCGTTCCCGAACCAATCCGCAGGGCGGTAAAAACGTCCGGGATGATCGCCGGCCAGATCACGTGGCGGTAAATGTCCAGCTTGCCCGCCCCCAAGGAAACCACCGAGAGGATCATGGCCTGGCTGACATTGCGGGCGGCGTCCCTGGTTGTCACCAGGTCTTGAAAAAAAACCACCAGAGTGATTAAGAAAATCTTGGACAGATCACCCAGGCCGAGGAAAACCATCACCACCGGCAAAAAAACGATCTTTGGAACGGGGTAAGTCAAGTATATTAAAGGGGCGAAAAAGCGGTCGAACCTTTCTTCCGCCCCCAGCCAGAGGCCCAGCGCAACACCCCCGAGCAAAGAAATAAAAATGCTGGCCAACACCCGCCAGGAACTGACCAGAAAGTGTTTCCAGAGGCCTGCCGGGATCTCCTGGAAAAAAGTAAGGAAGGCCCTCCCCGGCGTGGGCAGGGCGGCACTATTTAAAAGCACTGCCAGCAGTTGCCAGGATAAAAACAAAACTAAAATCGGCGCCAGCTTGAAAATCAGCCTGGATAAAATTTTATTGCGTCCTTTGGATTGAGCCATTGCTGAACACGACCAAATCTACATTATCAATATCCGCCCCCGTGCCTGTTTCAGCCCGGCTCGCCCGCGCCCCGTCCCAGCTCCAGGGCGCCGCGCAGTTCCGTGCATAAACGAAAAAATTCGGCGGTTTTCCGGTAACCCGGAGAACAGGCCCGCGGGTTCTCAAAAATTTTATAGACACAACCGGGGTGGGGGGTAAACACAATGACCCGGCGCCCCAGGTAGGCCGCCTCCTCGATATTATGCGTCACCAGCAAAACAGTCAGGCCGCCCGCCTGCAAAATCTTTTGCAGGGTGTCCTGTAAAGCCTCCCTGGTTAAGGCATCCAGAGAGGAAAACGGCTCGTCCATCAGCAGCAAATCCGGTTTGGTCGCCAGCGCGCGGGCGATCGCCACCCGCTGGCGCTGCCCGCCGCTCAGCTCCGCAGGGTAGCGTTTCCGCAACTCCCCCAGGCCCATCTCCTGTAAAACCCTTTCACCCGTGGCGCGGATTTCCCCGGGCGGCAGACGCCTGACGACCAGCCCCAAAACCACGTTGTCCCAGACAGTTTTCCAGGGCAAAAGTCCGTAATCTTGCAAGATCAAAGAGGTTGCCCGCCGGCCGGGAAGGGGTCTTTCGCCGTTGATCAGCACCTTCCCGCCGCTGGGCGGAAGCAATCCGGCCAGGATATACAAAAGCGTCGACTTGCCGCACCCGGACGGGCCGATAACAGCGGAAATGCTGCCGCTGGCGAGCGAAAAAGAAACCTCCCGCAGTGCTTCCACCCTGTTGCCGTTATGCGCGTAGAAAAAGGACAGGCGGTCCACATCAACCGCGGCTCCTGCTCTGGCCATAAAACCACCTTAATTCCCGGCCAAGACCCGCTCATCAACCAGATCCTCATAGTTGAGCTGCTTTTTCAAAAGGTTGCGCTCCTTCATCCAGGCCAGCACATCCAGCACGTCCTTTCTGGCCGGCAGTTGCGGGGCCGAAAAGTTCACCGGCAGACGGTGTTCCTTGCTGGCCAGAACTTCCGCGGGCACATTCGCGTTTTCCGCCAGGATATTATTAAAACCGCCGGGGTTCGCCTGAATATCAGCCACCGCCCGCGCGTATGCGTTCATTAAGCTTTTCACCGCCGGCAAATTTTTGTCCAGCAACTCCCGGTGAACAATGATCACCGTTTGGGCTACGTTGTCATTTAAGGTGTCGGCGACTATGTGGGCCCCTTTGATTACCGCCAGGGTAGCCAGCGGATCGGGCAGGGTGGCGGCCTGCACTCTTCCGTTGAGCAAACCCTCCAGGCGAACGGGCATCTTCGGGACGGAAATCTTTTTAATCTCCCCGGGTTTCAGGCCCTGGTGCTGGAGCAGCCGATCCGTGGTGTACTCAATAATCGAATTTAAAGAGACGGCGATTTCCACGTTTTTCAACTGCTCAGGCGTACGGATAGGGGAACCGGGCGCTGAAAGCACGGCAAACCTGCTCTCTCCCGGTTTGGCTCCCATTCCCACGCTAACCGCCCGTAAGGGGATCCCGGTGTCGTTCAACGCCGCTACGGCCAGCAAATCGCCTATCGCCCCGTCAATCTTCCGGGCCGTAAAGGCGCTGTCCCTTTCAACCGCGCTGGAAAAAGGAATCAGTTCCACGTCCAGGCCGGCGGCCTGAAAATACCCCTTCTCCTGCGCCACCCAAAAGGGAAGGTTGTCGATAATCGGCAGCATCCCGAGCCTGATCTTTATTGCCTCCGCCCGGGAAACCGGCTGTTTTTGCCCGCAGGCCGCAGTCAACGCCGCCAGCGCCAGGATGATCAGTCCGGTGACGGTTGCCTTCTTGAAAAACATCTGTCCTCTCCTTTCCACTACGAGTTAAGAACAGGGAACGGCAACAGAATTTTTCAACTGCTGATTTTTATCTGCTGCCAAACTTGCTATCAAATAGGTTACCGGATATAGATTACTCTGTCAATCAAAAACGGGCCGCGGCTACTTTCTCGAGCGTTCAAGCCTGTTTGTTTTGAGGCGCTCCGTTGATCAGGACCAGGGCGCCGGCATAAGTACCGTCCTCAGTATAGACACCGACCACCTCGCCGGGAAGATCCCTTGAGGTCAGCTGCACCGGTTTAAGGGAACCGGAACCCATGCTCCGGTAAATAAATCCGGCCAGCTCCGGGTCCACTTCATCAATACTCATTCCTGTTTCCAGGCTGCCCAGGTACCACCGGGCCATCAGGTTGGCCTGAACAACTTTATGGTTTCTATCGAGATGGACGACCCCCAGCGGCAAGGCGTCAATTAATTTACTGAGCACACTGCGGCAGGTTTTTCCTTCTTTGCCGTCAGCCCCTACTACTGTAAGGGCCCCCAGCACTTTCCCTTTTTTGACGATGGGTGAGTGAACCGCCTCCAAAAGCCGGTCGGACATCTTCAAAGTCACCGTTCCGTACCTGCTTTTTTCATCGCCGCTGTTTTCAATATAACCCAGGATTTCTTTCAGGGGCAGGCCCTCCAAAACCGCCCTTCTTTCGCTGAAAATTTCGTGGGCGGCCTGATTGGCAAAAACAATCCGGCCGGCGTTGTTAGAAATAATCACTCCCTCGTGGAGGTAGTCGAAGATGGTAAAATCTATGTTCTCAAAATAGGACCGGGCGCTGTTCACCCGCCATAGTTCGACTAAAAACTGGTAAAGGCAGCAGTAGAGAGCAAAGAGCAAAAACATAATGGTGATCATCCGGTAGGTGTCAAAGTTGTTTTCCCGCAGAAAAAAATAAAGATCCCACGGGGGCTGGCCAACCTTCACCGCGCTAACATCGTAGCGCATCCCATCCAGGTGAAATTTCTCTTCCCGCCCGGTGAATTGATCCAGCTTTTCCGGAGAAAAAGGCCAGATCACCGGGTAATTGTTTTGATCGAACAGGGCTACCTTACAGGTATCGCCTGGAAACTCCTGAAGGATCTCCTGCTGAAAACCGGTTATATTATACCCCAGCGCCAGCCATTCTTCCTCCCTCAGCGGCGTCACCACGGCAACCGCCATTTGCCCCGCACCGTTTCCGGGCACCCCCAGAACAGAGGTCTCCCGACGAAGCAAAAACCATTTTTCCGTAATTTCCAGACGCCGGTCGGGGACGCCGGAAAGGATTTTGCCGCCCGAATCAAGGATATAGGCGCCGGTAATCCGGGAATCAAAGGTAAACATCTTCGCTAAAACAGCATCCCGGTCTTCCGGCCGGCGGGAAAGTTCCCGGGCCGCGCCTTCAGCTCCCGCCCGCAGATTATTGAAGAAGAGATTAGTTTTATTTACGGCTGCCCGGCGCAGACTCTCCTCGTAATCCGTCATAATCCCCCGGGAAAAACGGAACTCCAGCATGAAAAGTAAGGTCATGGCGCTTAAGAAAAAAAGGGCGATAAACATAAAGAGGGCGCTGTTTATTTCGAGGGATTTTTTCATGCTCCCCACCCCTAGCGCACCAGGCCCCTGCGGGCGGCCGCAGCCAGAGCCTCTTCCAGGGTTTTAACCCCCAATTTTGTACAAATGCCCCTGATCCTGCGGCGCAAGGTGGAAAGACTGACGTACAATCTTTCCGCGATCTCTTTTTGACTTTCTCCTTTGGCGATCAACTGGAGGATGCTGGTTTCCAGGTCGGAAAGGCCGGGATCAGCAGGACTCAACAACAGCTCCGCCGGAAGGCCCGGGTACACGTAGGTGCCCCCGCGAAAAACCATGGTGATGGCTGATTTTATATCCTCGAAAAAGGCGTATTTCGGCACAAAACCCTTAACCCCCCGTTCCATTGCCTTGCGGATAAAGGTCACGTCGTCATACGTGGTCAGGGCAATAATTTTCAAGTGGGGGTAGACCTCTTTTAAACGGCCGCACAAATCCAGCCCGTCTCCGTCCGGGAGGCCGATGTCCAAAAGGATTATATCCACATCCCGGTGAACATTTTTGAGGGCCTGGGTAAAAGAATCGGCCTGGGCTACCACCCGGAGCTTTTCTTCCGTATCCAAAAGCCTTTTCAGGCCTTCCCGGAAAATATTATGATCTTCCACCAGCATGATCCGGATCGCTTCCATTTTGTTTGACCTCCCCTTTCGGTACGGTCAGAGTAACGAAAAATCCGCCCTCCCGGTAGCCATAGAGCAGGTTGCCGCCCATCGAACGGGCCCGCTCTTTCATCCCCCACAGCCCCTTCCCAGGTACCGGGGAAGGCTCCTTGCTCCCCCCATTATCGATAATTTCGACCGCAACGCTTTCCCCGCTGTCGTTAAAATAGATGTCCACCTCGGTTGCCGCAGAGTGCCTGGCCACGTTGGTCAAGGCTTCCTGAACAATCCGGTAAACGGTAATCTGATCCGTCGAAGTTAAGGGCAGAGAACTGTGTTGATAATAGATGTAGACCTTTTTGTTGTGGATGCGTTCAAAATTAGCCACGTAAGATTCCAGGGCCGGAATAAGCCCCGCTTTCTCAATCAGGTAAGGATGAATGTCGTTCATAATACTGCGCATATCGATGGCCGCCTTTTGGCACTGGGTCCGCAGCATCAAAATATTTTCCTCTACTTCCGAAGGAAGTTGCGCCTCTTTCATCCGCAGGACGTAATCCAGGCCATGGATGATCGCGGACATGTAACGGCCGATCCAGTCGTGAATTTCAATGGAAATCCGCTTTCTTTCCGCTTCAATGGCATCCAGCAAAATATTTCCATCTTTTTGCCCCGGAACCTCCCGGACCAGCAACACAACACCGGCCAGCCGCCGCAAAACATTGACCGGGAGATAATCTATGGATAGCTGAATTCTATTCCCTTCCCGGAAATAAGGGGTTCGGTAGCCGGTCAGTTTCTTTTTTTGAAAAAGGACCTCGCGAAGAGGTTGAAAGATCCCCTGCAGGTGAGGAAACAACCTTAATACTTCGCCGGTGGTTTGCCCCTTCACTTTTTCCCCGGGAAGGCCAAATAGATCTTCGGCTGCCTGATTCAGATACTGCAGTCTTTCCTGACGGTCGACAATCAGCACTGCGTTCGGAAAACCGGCCACCAGGCCGGCAAAAAGAAAATTCCGGACCAGCCAGGGCCGGACCAAAATTATCGCCCCAAAAAACGTACCTAAAGTAAACAGGGAAATAAATAACGGGAAAGCTGCCTTCTTTTTTACGGCGGCCATGGTTTGCCGCAAGCTTTGTTGAGTTTCCGTCCTCCCCGCTTCCGTTAGCGATTGCGTCCGGTAAACCAGCTGGTGGGTTAAATCCAGGTACTGCCAGCGCAACACCTCCCCCATTTTCTCGGCAGGCTCTGCTTTCTTAGCCGGAATTACTTCCTTTTCCATGAACAAGTTATAATTGTTCGTTAAGACAACGAGTTCTTCCACAAGCTGTTTTTGCGACTGATCTACCAGGTTGTACAGTGCCAGCTCACTTTCCACAGCCTGCCTGCTGTAGTAGCGGAAATCGTTGAGAGCCTGCAAATCACCATAGAGAATGTATTCCTGGACACTGGTAGTTAATTGATTTATGGAAATGGATACTTCGTAGTATTTAAGCAATCTGGCAAAATACCTGTCCAGTTGCTGCAGTTGTTGGGGACCCGTATAGCCGACGTAAAACAGCACCAGCAGCAGCACCAGGAAACAACCCGATAACATCAGCGCCACACGCTGCCCGGCTTTCCTCCGCACCGCAGCTTCTCCCCTCCATCATTACCGCTTTCGGAAAAGGCCCCTTGCTCCGCTTCAACGCGATGGAGCAAAACCATTGTTAAAATTCGATAATCGAACATAAATATCCTGCATAATGACTCGAAACGTTCACCTTCTTGGAGTAAAACAGACGGGCCGACGACCACAGCCCGTCATCATCATGCGTAAAATGACCAATCTATTGAAATTCTGTTGAATATTCCGGCAAAAACAGAATAATATTTTGTCAGGAAGATGACACTTCAAAAAATTGCGTGGAGGTGGTGAAGGGGGAATAATTCAGGAAAGACTGGAGCGCGAAAACGTTATTCGTCGGCTTGAAAAACTAAATTGAGCAAGGAGTAAGGAGGGAGAGAATGTCCCAGCAAACAAATGCAAACCGGCCCGGACTTTTCAAAAGCGAGGACTGGTGGGCGGTATGGCTTGGTCTGTTTATCTTCTTACTTGGTTTGCTAAGACTGGCGGGTGTGGATCTGGTCGGTTGGGTCGTCAAAACCAGCGTGTGGCTGGATCTCTCGAAAGCCCTCTCACCTGTATCCGGTGCTTTGCAGGGCAAGCTTTCCGGCTTCGCTTCTCTGTTCCTGACCTACGTATTTCTAACCGCCATCCTGAGTATCGGCATTGCCTCTATGGGCGGAAAGGTCGGTCGCTTTATCGGCGGGTTTACCATTATTTTCTGGATTACCTACATCTGCTGGATTATTGGTCACAATGCTTTCATTGCGGCCACGCCCGATCAATACGCAAAGTTAAAAATAGGCTGGTCCCTGCGGCTGACCGGTGAATCCGGGTTCATCATCGCTCTTATTGTTGGTCTTTTAATCGGCAACCTGTGGCCGGGCCTGACCCGCTACCTGCAGGAAGCCGCCCGACCCGAGTGGTACATCAAGGCAGCCATCGTTATTCTGGGGGCGAAAGTTGGACTTTACGCCCTGCAGTCCACGGGGCTGGCCGCCCAGATTATTTTCCGGGGTTTCTGCGCGATCATCGAAGCTTATCTGATTTACTGGCCGATTGTTTATTTCGTTGCTCGCAAGTATTTCCGGTTCACGCCCGAATGGGCGGCCCCGCTGGCCTCCGGCATTTCCATTTGCGGCGTTTCCGCGGCCATTGCCACCGGCGGCGCCATCAAGGCCAGGCCGATCGTGCCCATTATCGTTTCTTCGCTGGTCATCATCTTTGCCGTGGTTGAGCTGCTGATTCTGCCCTTTGCGGCCCAGGCCTGGCTTTACCAGGAGCCCATGGTGGCCGGCGCCTGGATGGGCCTGGCCGTGAAGACCGACGGCGCGGCCGCCGCCAGCGGCGCGATCGTTGATGCGCTAATCCGGTCTAAGGCCGCCACCGTGCTTGGGTTGAAGTGGCAGGAAGGCTGGATGCTGATGTCGGCCACCACGGTCAAAGTGTTCATCGATATCTTCATTGCCATCTGGGCATTCCTGCTGGCCGTGATCTGGTGCTGGAAAATTGAGTGCAAACCCGGGGAAAAGGTATCGGCGGCGGACATTTGGGTGCGCTTCCCCAAGTTCGTCCTCGGTTACGCCGCTACCTTTGTGCTGGTGCTCCTGATCGGCGCCGGCCTCGCTGACGAAGGGAGAAAACTTTTGCAGGCGGGCATCGGCGGCGCCGACAATTTCCGGGGGATCTTTTTTGCCCTCACTTTTTTCAGCATAGGACTGGTCTCAAACTTCCGGACCCTGAAAGAAGAAGGCATGGGCAGGCTGGCGCTGGTTTACCTCATCTGCCTGTTCGGGTTTATCATCTGGATCGGCCTGTTCATCTCGTGGATCTTCTTCCACGGAATCACCCCGCCGCAAATTAGCTAAATGATCACTGAAAAGGATAGGGGGTTAAAGACGTGAGCGAACAGGAAAAATTAGAAAGGTTACCGGAAGAAGGAGAATGGTTTGACCTGTTGCCCGTAGAAAAAAAGCTTATCCTGGGGAGCCTGGGATTGGGCGTGGTTCTCTTGTTTATTCTGGTCTGGCTAAGTTATACAGTTGTTCCGGTGGCAAAATAGCATAACCGTTTTCTATTCATAAAACTATCAATGAACCGTAAACCCCACTCAAAAAGTGGGGTCTTTTTTCAGGAAGTCTTTTTTGGTATAATTTCAAAATAAAGCTGGGCGCGGGAGGAACTGGCCCGTTGAAAATATCTCTTCCTTTCAAAACTTTCCCTGGAATTATTGTGATGTTCCTGATCGCTTTTCTGGCGCGGGGCGGAAGCGACCTGGGCCTGCCCTGGTGGCCGGGCCTGGAAAGTTACTTCGCCTTTAGCCCGGGCGCCAAAAAAATATTTCTGGACATTTTTCATTTAAACCACATCCTGATCGCCATTATCCTGGGCATGTTGGCGGGTAACATTTTCGGCCTCCCCCGCTGGGCGGAACCAGGTATTCAGACGTCCCGCCTCTTCATTAAAGTTGGCGTGATCCTGCTCGGTTCCCTTTACAGCGTTATGGATCTGGTCACGCTGGGCAGTACTGCGGTAATCATCGTTGTGGGGTTCATTACGCTAACCTTGCTGTTCACCCTGTGGCTGGGGAAAAAAGTCGGCATGGACCCGCCGGGGGCGGCCACCCTGGCGGCAGGGACGGCCATCTGCGGAGTTTCGGCCGTCGTGGCTGCCGCCCCGGCAGTACGGGCCAAAAGTGCCGACGTAATCCACTCGATAGCCACCATTCTTTTATTTGGCATGGCGAGCCTGTTTATTTTTCCGTTCGTGGGTAAACTGGTTGCTTTAAGTTCGCACCAGTTTGGCGTGTGGGCCGGCACCGGCATCATGAACTCCGCCCAGGTTCTGGCGGCCTGCCTGATTTTCGATCCCGGCACCGCCGTCCATCCTTCCCAAAGTTTGAAAACCGGGGAGATTTACAATCTCACCCGGGTAATTTTTCTTCCTTTCGCAGTTTTGTTCCTGGCAATTTACGCCAGCCGTTATTCGCTGGAAGTAGACGAGCTAAATGTCAACCATGGCTTGTGGAGCAGGTTTCCAATTTTTGTATTGGGTTTTCTGGCCGTAGTATTGCTTACATCTTTTGGTTTCCTGGGGTCCACCTTGCCTCCTTCCCGGGAACTAACCATCATCCGCCATTTGTTCAGCTGGTTTTTCGCCATGGGCCTGGCCGGTCAGGGAATGCAGATATCCTTTGCCCAGTTGCGCCAGGCGGGAGGCAAACCTCTGCTGGTAGGAACTGCGGCCGCCCTTTTCAAAGCCTTGCTTGCCTTGATTGTAGTGATCTTGTTCATCCCGCGGGAATCCTAAAAAAGGTGGGGAGGAAATGGCGCCGGAAAAAGACAGGCGTACCCGGGGAGAAGAAACACAAATTTTCCCTACGGAAAGGCTGGAGGATTATCTGGCCCTTTCCCTTGCAGCCTTAATACTGATTATCATTCTATTGTTCTTTTAAAAATTATCTCCAGCTCATCTCCATCCTGCAAAGGATCGGTATATCTGGCCGGCCGGCCATTGAGCTTTAAGACCAGGCTGCCGGAACAGTTGGCGGGATTTATTTCGAGATAATTAAAAGCATCCACAAAAATGGGAGGTGGAGACCCGCTAAAAACTACCGCCTCGCCATTTATCTTCACTCTTATCTCTTTTTCATTTTTCTTTAGCTGTTCCTCAGGCCTGTTTTCCAGAATCTGCCCGTTATGTTCAGCCGGGCCGGCCGCCGGCTCTTCGCCGGCTTCTTCAGCACCAGCTCCGCCGCCATGCGCAAACGGGTCTGCCTTTACCTCCACCTGGTCGCCTTCTTGCAATACATAACTGGGGGGAACCTTCTTGCCGTTGACCAGTATTTCCGCATAATTAAGCCCCTGCAGCCTGGTCAGTTTCGCCAGTGAGCAGCGGCTGTCAATGACCAGGTGATCGTCATCGTGGATTTCTGCTTCCGCCTCGACGGCCAGGTCGTTGAGATAACAGGCGGGTTTTAAACTTAACCTTTTACCGTTAAGAGTAATATTAAGCGTCAATTCCGGCGTGCAATAATCCTTGACAAAAGCTTTCGCATCGCGGCCATTTTGCGCGGGCACAAAAGTTATTTCGTCTCCGTTTTGCACCGGCGTCTGCAGGCTGGCCTGTTTACCATTGACCAGAACGGCGGCCGGCCTGGCCAGTTCCCCCCGCACAACTTCCTCCCGGCCGTTTAAGAAAAACTTTAAATCCCGGCCGTTTCTGGCAATTAAATGGCGCGGCGTAAGATCAATATGGCTCAATGCGTGGGAAACCCGCAAACCGGGAAAATTAAAAACCTTATACTCGCGATCGTTAATTTTTATTTCAATAAATGCATAACCGGCATTTTTCAGCGCCGCGGCCGCAATTCCGATTACCGTAACACCTTCCGGCCCCGCGAGCGGATCGCCTTCCGGGGCAACGAAATTTTTTAGCGCCGTCCTGTCCTTTAAACCCACCCGCCGGGGGCTAATGGCCAGTTTATCGGCTATCCGGTCAGTTAAAGTAGGAACCTGCGCGCTGCCGCCGATGCAGAAGACGGATTTAGGCGACCGGCCGCCGTTCAGATTTAAAATGGTGTTAGCAATTTCTTCCGCCAGGCGGTTTAAGGTGGGGTCCAGAATTTTCAGTAATTCCTCGCTGGCAATTGCCTCCTGGTTGCCCAGAATATCCGTGTATGTAATTTCCCGGACGTGCTTCAGCTGGCGCTTGATCTGCTCGGCTGTGCCGAAATCGACCAGGCAGCTTTCCACGATGGCCTCGCTGACCTCATCGCCGGCCAGCGGAACCATCCCGTAGGCCACCACACTGCCCTCACTGGTAACGGCGATATCGGACGTACCCGCGCCGATATCCACCAGGGCCAGGTTTAAAAGTCTCAGTCCTTCAGGAATAATCACTTCAACGGCGGCTATTGGTTCCAGGGTCAAATTTAACGGCTGCAGGCCTACGCGCGCCAGCACGGAAAAGAGGCTGTCCACTACGGAAGCCGGCAAAAAGGTAGCCAGCACGTCTGCTGCAATCATCCCGGCCCGGTGCCCGCGGAGGTTGGAAATGGGAAAGCCGTCTAAAAAATAGGAAACGACGCTATGACCCACGTAATAATAATGATCTTTTAGATTTGCTTCCTGCCCGAGTTGTTCCTGCGCTTTGCGCACGGCAATTAATTCCAGGGTGCGGACTGTATTTTCGTCTATTTCAACGTGTTCGTTCACCTTTTGTTCAACAGTCGTGCGGGTGGTCGCCAGCGCCCGGCCGGCGGCGGCAATGGCCGCCCTTTCCAGCTTTCGGCCAAGCTTTTTCTCCAGACTGTCCTTCACTTTCTGGACTGCCACCGCTACCTGCGGGATGTCGTGAATTTGGCCGTCGTACATGGCGCGGCCGGCATGTTCCACTACTTCCTGGGCAGCAACCCGAAACTTATCTTCTTCTCGCAAACCGACAATGCCAATGACGGTGCGCGTGCCGATGTCCAGAGCAAAAACCGGTTCCACCTCTAGCTCACTCCGTGTTTTTTGATGGCCGGGGATTAACGAACGAGGCGAATAACCTGGCCGCACCGGCTGCAGCGGTTATCCTGCAGGCCGGTCATTTTCACCTTGTACGCATAACGTTCGATTAACTTAAGGCCGCATTGCGGGCAAAATGTATCTTCCATTTCCAGTTGCGGGGCGTTGCCGACATAAACGTAACTTAATTTCTCCCGGGCTATTCGGGCGGCCCTGCGCAAAGTATCCAAAGGCGTCGGCGGCAGATCCATTTTATAATTCGGAAAATAACGGGAAAAATGAAGGGGAATTTCCTTATCTATTCCCGTCACCCAGTCAACCAGGCCGGTTATTTCTTCGTCAGAGTCGTTTAAGCCG
>JBFMBG010000058.1:0-12740 GCA_040755215.1 Bacillota bacterium
AGGTCCGCACCATTGGCCAGGCATTGCCCCCCGCCGTGATGAAAATTGGTGTATTTGTCGACGCGCCGCTGGAACAATTGCAGGAAATAGTCTACTTTTGCCGGTTGGACGCGGTGCAACTGCACGGCTCAGAATCTCCCGAATACTGCCGGCGCACCGGCGCACCGGTAATTAAGGCTTTTCGGGTAGGAAAAGGAAATTTCCTCCCCGTGCTGAATAATTATGACGTAACTGCCGTCTTACTGGATACCTACGTACCGGGTTCTGCGGGGGGAACCGGGCAATGCTTTGACTGGCGGGTCGCCAGGGAATTAAGGAGCAATAAACGAATAATTCTCGCCGGCGGGCTCAATCCGCAAAATGTCCAGGAAGCAATCCGGACTGCCCTGCCTTACGGCGTGGACACAAGCAGCGGGGTAGAGACGGACGGACGCAAGGATAAGGAAAAGATAAGGGAATTTATCAAAAAAGCAAAAGAGGTTTGAAGAAAAATGATCATGCCAGACGAACGCGGTTATTTTGGACGTTTCGGCGGTCGTTACGTGCCCGAAACCTTAATGAGCGCCCTGGAAGAACTGGAAAAAGGCTACCTGGCCGTGCGTGGGGATCCGGAATTTCACCGGGAGCTGAACTATTACCTGAAAAATTATGTTGGGCGTCCTTCGCCGTTATATTTTGCTGAGCGGTTGACTAAAGCGCTCGGCGGTGCGAGGATATTCCTTAAGCGGGAGGATCTCAACCACACCGGGGCGCATAAGATTAACAACACCGTTGGGCAAATTCTGCTTGCCCGGCGGATGGGAAAACGGCGGATTATCGCCGAAACAGGGGCGGGGCAGCACGGGGTGGCCACCGCCACGGCGGCCGCCCTTTGCGGGCTCGCCTGCGCTATTTACATGGGCGAAGAAGACATGGCCCGGCAGGCCTTGAACGTTTTTCGAATGCGGTTTTTAGGAGCGGAGGTAATCCCTGTTGCAACCGGGAGGAAGACCCTGAAAGACGCTATGAACGAAGCCTTGCGCGATTGGGTGACCAACGTGGAGACCACTTATTACTTGCTTGGCTCGGTGGCCGGGCCCCACCCTTATCCCATGATGGTCAGGGATTTTCAAAAGATCATCGGCGAGGAAACCAAAGAGCAAATTCTTGAGTATACCGGGCGGTTGCCCGACTGCATCCTGGCCTGCGTGGGTGGGGGGAGCAACTCCTTAGGGATCTTCTATCCTTTTTTGCAAAATGAAGAAGTGCAACTGATCGGCGTCGAGGCTGCCGGCCGGGGGCTGGCCACCGGGCGGCACGCCGCTACACTGAATTGCGGCCGGCCGGGCGTTCTGCACGGCTCTTTCAGCTATGTTCTCCAGGATGAGGACGGGCAAATACAGCTGGCTCATTCTATTTCCGCCGGCCTGGACTACCCCGGAGTAGGCCCCGAGCACAGCTACCTGAAAGAAAGCGGCCGGGGTGTTTATACCGCGGTGACCGACGCAGAAGCCCTGGCGGCCTTCCGGTTGCTGGCGCGCACGGAAGGCATCCTCCCGGCTTTGGAAAGCGCCCACGCGCTTGCGCAGGCGGCGAAAATTGCCCCTGCCTTGACACCCGCGCAAGTAATCGTGGTGAACCTTTCCGGCCGGGGAGATAAAGATGTGGAAACCTTAAGTAAAATTTTGGAGGGTAAGTAAGATGCCGGGAGCCAACCGGATTGCCAGAAAATTTGCCGAACTGGCCGCTAATTGCCAAAAGGGATTGATCACTTACGTTACGGCCGGCGACCCCGACCTGGACACTACCGTCCAGCTGGCTGTAGCGATGGAAAAAGCGGGCGCCGATTTAATTGAGCTGGGAATTCCTTTTTCCGATCCCGTAGCTGACGGCCCCACGATTCAAAAAGCGTCTGGCCGGGCTTTAGCCAAAGGTGTGCGGGTGAGCCAGATCGTCCGCACGGCGGCCCGAATCCGCGAACGTACGGAGGTTCCCCTGATCTTCATGACCTATTATAATCCCGTCCTCCAATACGGTTTGGAAAGGTTCATCCGGGACAGCTTCCGGGCCGGCGTGGACGGCCTGATTGTTCCCGATCTGCCGGTTGAAGAGGCCGGGCCGTTGCTGCGGGCCGCGGACTCCGCGGGTCTGGCGTTGATTCCACTGGCGGCGCCGACCACAACAGAAAACCGTTTAAAAAAAATCGCAGCCTGCGCCCGCGGCTTTGTATACTGCGTTTCCGTTACGGGTGTAACCGGCGCCCGGGAGCAAATCGATACAGATCTGGGACTGTTCACCGCCAGGGTTCGGGAGCAGATCAGCTTGCCTCTAGCCGTTGGTTTCGGAATCGCCGGACCGCTTCAGGCCGCCCGGGCGGCACCTTTTTGTGATTCCGTGGTGGTGGGGAGTGCCATCGTTAACATCGTGGCCGAACAGGGTCCGGCGGCTGTTCAGGCGGTTGCCAGATTAACCGGTGAAATAAAATCGGTATTAGGTTAAAGAACAGCAAAGCAGGATAAGCACGAAACAGAATCTAAAAATTTAAAAGTAAGCGGGGATTGCCCGGAGTGGATAATTATGTTAACATATAAAAATGCAGGACGGCTGGTTTTATGTCGACTAATGAGAAAAACCAGGCGGAGAACGGTAGAATGGCAGAGGAGGCGGTACAAGGTGTTTATTACCACTAAAGGCACTCCCCTGTGAGTGCTTTTTTGTTATCTTCAGTGAAACTGCACAAAAATATTTTTTAGGGAAGGAGCAGGAGTTATGGTGGTTGTGATGGCTCATAATGCCGATGAGGATCAGATTAATGCCGTGATCAGACGCCTGGAAAGAGCCGGCTTCCGGATTCATCTTTCCCAGGGCGTGGAAAGAACCATTATCGGCGCCATCGGTGACCGGACACGGGCCGGCGACCTTGGCTTAGAAGCAATGGACGGGGTAGAAAAAGTTGTTCCGATCCTTCAACCGTATAAACTGGCCAGCCGAATATTTAAACAGGAAGATTCGCTAATCAAAGTAGGAAATTTGGAAATCGGTGGCGAAATAATTCAGATCATGGCCGGGCCCTGTGCGGTGGAAAGCCGGGAACAATTGCTGGCCGTGGCGCAGCGGGTTAAAGAAGCGGGGGCGACAATTTTACGCGGGGGAGCCTATAAACCGCGCACTTCTCCTTATTCATTCCAGGGGCTGGAAAGAGAAGGGTTGGAACTGCTTGCCGAGGCCCGCGCCGCTACCGGTTTGTATATTGTCACCGAGGTAATGGATACCCGGGCCGTCCCGGTGGTTGCTGAATACGCTGATATATTACAAATCGGCGCGCGCAACATGCAGAACTTTAACCTGTTAAAAGAAGTGGCCGCGGTCAACAAGCCGATTCTTTTAAAGCGGGGACTTTCCGCCACCATCGAGGAGTGGTTGATGGCCGCCGAGTACATTATGGCCGGAGGAAACCACCAGGTCATTTTATGTGAAAGAGGCATCCGGAGTTTTGAAACGTATACGCGCAATACTTTGGATCTGTGCGCCATTCCGGTAGTGAAACATTTAAGCCACCTGCCGGTAGTCGTTGATCCCAGCCACGCGATCGGAAAGTGGCGCTACGTTCCAGCCATGGCCCGCGCCGCCCTGGCCGCCGGGGCGGACGGGCTGCTCGTGGAAGTCCACCCCAACCCGCAGGAGGCTTTGTGTGACGGACCGCAATCGCTTACCCCGGAAAATTTTGCGGCCATGATGGCCGAACTGCGGAAAATTGCCGCTGTAACCGGCAAAAAATTGTGAGCAAGGCACTTGCGCCTACAAATCTTAAGGAGGTTGAAGGAACATGAATCAGGAAGGGCAACTGGTCATTTTTCAATTAAACGACCAGCAATACGCTTTACCGATTTATCAGACCCAGGAAATTGTGCGGATGACCACCATTACCCGGGTGCCGAACACCAAGCATTACGTGGAGGGGATTATTAATTTAAGAGGAAATATTATTCCCGTCGTCAACATGAACAGGTGCCTTAATTTGCCGGTCAGAGGCTACGATGACTCCACGCGGATCATCGTGGTGGAATTTAAAGGTCAAAAAGTAGGTATTATCGTGGATAATGTGTCGGAGGTGGGGCGATACACAGAAAACGAAGTGGAGCCGCCTTCCGTTGTGGGTGATGACGTGGACTATTTAAGCGGCGTGGTGAAAAAAGACGATCGTTTGTGGCTGCTCTTAAATCTGGAAAAAGTGCTTTAAAGAAATATGCCGGCTGGTAAAAAGGTTAGCATAGGGAAGGACCGGGTTTAACCCGGTTTTTTCTTTTAATTTTTTTCGGCAGGCAATATTTTGCGAAGACAGGGAATAGCGCCGGGTCATCTCTCTTAAGCTATTTGTAGTTGAAGAGATTTACGTTATAATAATGCTAGCGCGCCTACTTTAAGGAGACGATGGTTGTGAACAAGAAAAGCGGGCATTCTCTTAAGTATTTCATGATCACTTACGGTTGCCAGATGAATGAGCACGACTCCGAGGTAATGGCCGGCATCCTGGAAGAAATGGGCTACCGGCCGGCAGAGCAAAAAGAGGATGCAGATATAATCTTGATCAACACCTGCTGCGTGCGGGAAACTGCGGAAAACAAGGTCTACGGGCTGCTCGGACAGCTGCGGAAACTAAAAATGAACAGGCCGGACCTGATCGTCGGCGTAGGCGGGTGCATGACCCAGCAGGAGGCGGTCGCCCAAAAAATTAAGAACCGCTTTCCATACGTAGACCTGATTTTCGGTACCCGTAACCTGCCCCAGCTGAAAGAATTGATTAAACGGGCCAGCGTAGGGCAGCGCACTGTGGTGGAGTTGCTGGACCGTTCCAGCCCGGTTCCCGAAGGCCTTCCGATCAAGAGAGTTAGCGGAGTCAAGGCCTGGGTAGTCATTACCTACGGGTGCAACAATTTTTGCACCTACTGTATCGTTCCCTACGTGAGGGGCAGGGAGTGCAGCCGGCATCCGGACGACATTATCGCGGAAGTAAAAAACCTGGCTGCCGGAGGTTATAAGGAAGTAACGCTGCTCGGCCAGAATGTAAATTCTTACGGGCGGGATCTGCCGGTTGAAATTGACTTTGCCGGGCTTCTGGCCGAAGTAAATAAAATCGAAGGGGTTGAACGCATTCGTTTCACCACCTCTCACCCCAGGGATTTTACCACCCGGCTGATTGACGTAATTTCCCGGGGCGAGAAGATTTGCGAGCACATTCACCTTCCCGTTCAGGCGGGGAGCAACCATGTCCTGCGGATGATGAACCGGGGCTACACGCGCGAGGATTACCTTGAACTGATCGCCAGAATCCGGAAATCCGTTCCGGGGGTGGCGATTACCACCGATATTATGGTCGGTTTTCCGGGCGAAACGGATGAGGATTTTGCCCAGACATTAGATCTGGTGGAAAAGGTGCGCTTTGACAGTGCTTTTATGTTTGTTTACAACACCCGTCCGGGTACGCCGGCCGCGCGCATGCCCGGGCAGGTGGAAGAAGAAGTGAAACGGGAGCGAATTAAAACCTTAATCGAAATACAGAACGGGATTACCAAAGCAATCAATAGGCGCGAGGAGGGCAAAATTCAACGTATTCTGGTTGACGGGGAAAGCAAAACCAACCCCCAAATGCTCAGCGGAAGAACCCGCACCAACAAGCTTGTGGTCTTCCCTGGCTCTTCCAATCTGATAGGCAAATTTATTGATGTGAAAATTGTTCGCGGCAAGCTCACCCACCTGGAAGGAATCAGGAATTAAGAGTTGGAAATCCAGGGGCAGGAATCAGGGACCGGGGCACTTTTCTCCCAATTCCTCCAACCGAGCATTTACTTGCCAGATAGAAATTTCTAGAAATATTTGATTGTCAGAAGGATTTAAGGGATCTGTTGGAGAATTCCATTTTTCAAAACATTATTACGAGTTAACGAATTGGTAACCGGCTAAAGGATTTTGGGGGTGAATGCGCGTGTATATAGGGGTGGATGTAGGCGGTACTTATACTGACGCGGTACTTTTAGAAAAGGGTATTGTGCGCGCAATGGTCAAGGTGCCCACCAGAGAAGATTTGCTTTCTTCCCTTTTAGAAGCGTTCGACAGAATTATTACGCAGGGGATTCCCGGAGAGTTCATTAAAAGGGTAGTTTTTAGCACAACCATGATTACTAACCTGATCGCCGAAAAAAAATATGACCGAGTCGGCCTTTTAATCATGCCCGGCCCCGGATTAAGCTATAAATTAGCTAATTTTCCAACAGATACTTACGTAATTCCCGGCGCCATCGATTACCGGGGAAGAGAAATCGTCCCTGTGGATTTAGCTGCGGTCGATCAGGCCCTTCAGGACCTGGCCGCAAAAAATTACCGGAAAGTAGCGGTTGTCGGAAAGTTTTCCTCGCGCAACAACAGCCACGAGGTGAAAGTGGGAAAATACATTGCGCAAAAGTTTCCTGACTGGCATTGTGAACTTGGCCACAAAGTTACCGGGCAACTGAATTTCCCCCGGCGGGTGGTGTCTACCTACCTAGCCTGCGCCACCCGGGAAAAATACCGGAATTTTATCCGTTCGGTGCAGGAAGCTTTGGCCAAGCGCGATATTCAGGCCCCGGTGTTCATTTTAAAAGCGGACGGCGGAACGCTTCCCCTTTCGTATTCTTCGGAAGCGGCCATTGAGACCATCTTCAGCGGCCCGGCGGCCAGCACTTTGGGCGTCCAGGCTTTAACACCCGCCGGGGAAACTTCCGTAGTAGTCGACATCGGCGGGACGACCACCGACCTTGCTTTAATTTTGAGCGGACAGCCCCTCCTGTCCTCCAAAGGAGCAAGGATCAACGATTACCTTACGCACGTGCGTACCCTGGCGGTGAAGTCAGTGCCCATAGGGGGGGACAGTGCCTGCGACCGGGTGGGGAAAGAGATCATCGTTTATTCGGAAAGGATGGGCCTGCCGTACTGCCTGGGGGGCCCCCTGCCGACGCCCACTGATGCGCTAAGGGTGCTCGGTCTGGTTATGCTGGGCGATGAAAAGCGGGCCAGGGAGGCCATGGGCACGCTGGGAGGACCTTTGGGGATCAGCAATGAAGAAGTAGCCAGACGGATTGTTTCCTTTGTTTGCGAAACCATCAGCCGGGAAGTCCTGCTTATGTTTAAGCAATGGGAGCAGGAACCTGCGTACAGGGTGTGGGAAGTGCTGCAAAAGAAAAAGGTTCGGCCCGGCACGGTGGTTGGCGTGGGCGGAGGGGCTACCGGTTTTATCACCCAGATCGCCGCCCGCTTGGGCTGTTCGCCCATCATTCCGCCTTACGCCCCCGTTGCCAACGCCATTGGCGCCGCCGTCGCCCGGCCCACTTTGCAGGCAAGTTTGCGGGTAGACACGGAGCAGGCAGTCTATACTGTTTTAGAAGAAGGTTATCAGGATCGGCTTCAAGAAAGCCATTTTGACGAGCGCAAAGCGATCGAACTGGCCAAAACGTGGCTTTTTAAGCGCATTACAAGGTACGGCCTGGAAAAAGACTTAAAGGAAGTGGAGGTAACCAGGCACGAAGTTTTTAACGTGGTCAGAGACTGGGTTACGGTAGGGCGGCTGTACGATATAGTGGTGCAGTCCCAGAGAGGGATCACCCATCATGTCGGAGTTGAGGTGAGTGATGATGGTGCTTAAAAAGACAGGCATCGTATTTTTTCCGGCCTTTGACTGGGCAATTTCGCCCACCCACCCGGAAAGAGAGGAAAGATTGCTTTATACCAGGGACCAGATTTTTGAAGAAGGTGTTTTGGATTTACCGCAAATCCTGGAATATCCTCCGCGCCTGGCGACCTTGCACGATATCAGCCGCGTTCACTTTTGCGTTCCCCGGGTGCAGAGCAGGATTACGGAAGCCCATTTAATCGCTGCCGGAGCGACAATGCTGCTGGGCGACCGGATTATTGTCGGGGAGATAAAAAATGGCTTTGCCCTGGTGCGCCCGCCGGGCCACCACGCCATGCGCGTAGTGCACGGCAACCGCGGTTTTTGCAACATTAACAACGAAGCCATCCTGGTGGAATACCTGCGCCGCCGCTACGGGATCAAAAAAGTGGCGATCGTTGATTCAGACGTCCACCACGGGGACGGCACGCAGGACATTTTTTACCACGACCCGGACGTTTTGTTTATCTCCTTTCACCAGGACGGCCGGACGATTTACCCGGGCTCCGGTTTTCCGAACGAACTGGGCGGCCCCCGGGCCTTCGCGCGCACGCTCAACATTCCGCTTCCTCCCGGCATGACGGACGAAACGTTTCATTATGTGGTCGACAACCTGGTGTTGCCCGTCCTCAAGGATTTCCAGCCGGATTTTATCATCAACTCGGCTGGGCAGGACAACCATTACACCGACCCGCTGGGCAGCATGCGTTTTACCGCCCAGGGGTACGCAGAATTCACCAGAAAACTTAACCCCCACCTGGCGGTCCTGGAGGGTGGTTACGCGATTGAAACCGCTTTGCCGTACGTGAATCTGGGGATTCTGCTGGCCCTGGCCGGAGAAGATTTTGCTAACGTGCGCGAGCCGGACTACTGGCCCGGGCGGCTTTCCGAAAATCCGGAGCGGGCGGTAAAAGTTCGTCAGATGGTTGAGCAGTTGCGGGAAATCTGGGAAAGAAGAGATGCCGTGGATGTTGAAAAGTTGTTCGGCACCGGCCGCTTCTACCAGCGCAAAAAGCGGATTTATTACGATACGGATTACATTGATGAAGAGCAGATTGAAAAATTGCGGCTTTGTCCTTCCTGCCCCGGTTTTCTGAGCATTGATTCACGGGCCGATCACGGGTTCGGACACCCGACGCGCGCACTGTGTGTTTCGGTTCCTTTTAGCGCCTGCACCCTCTGTCATCAAGAGGCTTACGACGCGTACGAGGAGGGAAAACGAACCCCTGGCTATCATTACGTTTATTTGCAGGACAAATCAACAGATGTTTATTTCAGTTACGATCGCGAAAAGAAACAGGAGTGGGTGTCGGAAGGACCGAAGGATCAGGAACTGGGGAACGGGAATTAAACATAACCAAAAGCAAAATTTAACGAATAAACGAACGGAAATGTGGGATATACTGGCATTATGGGTGATTTGCCCCCGTTGTTGGCTATTGTCGGCCCTACGGCTACCGGCAAAACGGCGGTGGCCGTGGAGGTAGCAAAGCAGCTCCAGGGAGAAATTGTTTCTGCCGACTCTATGCTGATTTATCGTTATATGGATATCGGGACGGCCAAGCCGACCAGCGAGGAGCGGCAGGGCATTCCCCATTACATGATTGATCTCATTGATCCCGACGAACCATATAGCGTTGCCCTTTACCAGAAAGAAGCAGAAAGGCACATTCTGGAAATAAGCGGGCGCGGCAAACTCCCTTTGTTGGTCGGCGGTACAGGCTTATATATTCGCGCTGTAATTGATCGTTACAGTTTTGTCCGGGCTGGCTTTGATCCCGGGTTGCGCCGGCAACTGCAAGAGGAAGCGGAAGCTTTCGGCAAGGAGGCGCTGTACCGCCGCCTGTGCGCGGTGGACCAGGAAGCCGCCCAAAAAATCCACCCGCACAACCTGAAAAGGGTTATCCGGGCACTGGAAGTGTACTATTTGACCGGTCAGCCCGTTTCCCGGCGGCAACAAAAAAAAGAAGGGCCGAAATACAACCTGGCCATGTTTGGCTTAACCATGGAAAGGGCGCTGCTCTACCGCCGGATTGAAGAAAGGGTGGATAAAATGTTGGCGGCGGGGCTGGTGGAAGAGGTACGGCAACTGCTCCAGAGGGGCTACGGTCTGGAATTAACTTCCATGCAGGGGCTGGGTTACAAGGAGATGGCCCAATATTTAATGGGCCGGATCACCTACGCCGAGGCGGTTTATTTGTTAAAACGCAACACCCGCCGCTTTGCCAAGCGCCAGCTGACCTGGTTTGGCCGGGACCGGCGCATCAAATGGATCGACGTTGCCTGTTTTCAAGATCCGAAAGGGGTAGCCGGGGAAATTGTTCACCTGGCAGCAGGAGTATTTAAAGACGCGTCGAAGACTTGAGTGAAGAAAAAAAATTCCAACGGAGGGGCCATTGCATGACAAAAACACAGCTGAATTTACAAGACGCTTTTTTAAACCAGGTGCGCAAAGAAAATTTGCCGGTAACAATCTTTTTAGTTAACGGGTTTCAGCTCAAAGGGATAATCAAGGGCTTTGACAATTTTACGGTGATTATGGAAAGCGACGGCAAGCAAATGATGGTTTACAAGCACGCCATTTCCACCATCAGCCCGGTTAAACCGGTGAGCGTTAACCTGTCGGAGAACAAACCGGCATAACTCTTCAGAGTGGCCTCTCCATTGCCGAGAGGTCTTCTTATTTCCAGGTCTGGCAGGCTATTTTCGGGGCGTATAATTAAAAGTGAAGATGCCTGCCCGAGGTGACCTGGGTTTGGTAAAAATTAAAATATGGCAGCATGATGGGGCAAAACCGCCTGGAAAACACCAACCCGTTTTGAAAAAAGACAACCATGTTTGCCCGAATGTGCAGGAAATTTTAAACGAGTTAAATTCTTTAATAGGGTTAAAGGAAATAAAAAAGTTAATTGGCGAAATTTACGCTTTTGTAGAAATCCAAAAAAAACGTCAAAAAGAAAAGTTGCCTGTAGAGCCCCAGGTCTTGCACATGATCTTTAAGGGAAATCCTGGTACGGGGAAGACCACGGTAGCCAGAATCATCGGCCGGCTCTTTAAGGAAGTAGGCGTGTTGCCGAAAGGGCACCTGGTAGAGGTGGAAAGGGCGGATCTGGTCGGCGAGTACATCGGCCACACGGCCCAAAAAACACGCGAGCAGTTGAAAAAGGCACTGGGGGGTGTGCTCTTCATCGACGAAGCTTATTCCTTAGCCCGCGGCGGGGAAAAAGACTTCGGAAAAGAGGCGGTCGATGTTCTGGTTAAAGGAATGGAAGACAATAAAGACAACCTCATCTTAATTCTGGCCGGATACCGGGACGAGATGGATTGGTTTATCGAAAGCAACCCCGGTCTACGCTCCCGTTTCCCCATTCACTTAAATTTTCCCGACTACGCCATTGACGAGTTGCTGGCCATAGCGGATTTAATGCTGTCGAAAAGGCAGTATCTTTTGTCTCCGGGGGCCAGGGAAGAACTGCGCCTGATTTTAGAAAAAGAGGCGGCTACCCACCGTCACAACGGCAACGCCCGGCTGGTCCGCAATTTTATCGAAAAGTCAATCAGGCAGCAGGCAGTCCGGCTGGTCGGCAAGAGGGAAGTTACCCGGGAAGAGTTGATGACCATTACGCGGGAAGATATATTACGTGCGCGGAGCGGGCATGAAATCCGCAATTGGGACCCGGGGAAGGAGTACTGAAAGCAGCGGGAGAGACATAGATTAATGCTTTGGGTTTGAGAACTGTTGTATGTTGATCTTAAAGTTTGCTGCCTGTACTTCACGAGGTGGACATGCTTTTGAAAGAGAATTACTTGCTGGACCTGGCTGAAGAGGTGGAAAAAGAAGTTCTCCCCGTGGATCAACAGATCGAAAAGAAAGCTTTTGTGAACCAGCAGCGCGTATTAAATGCTTTTCGAAAAGCGCGCGTCAGCGACTATCATTTGAAGGGGTCCACGGGTTACGGCTATGGCGAGCAGGGACGGGAAATCTTGGAAACAGTCTACGCGGAAATTTTCGGTGCCGAAAGAGCGCTGGTCAGGGGTCAAATCATCAGTGGGACGCATGCGCTGGCGCTCTGCCTTTTTGGCGTATTACGCCCCGGCGACGAACTGCTGGCGGTCCAGGGTCTGCCGTACGAAACGCTTCGGGCGATCATCGGCATCGGGAAAGGCGCGCCGGGCAATCTCAAGGAGTGGGGGATATCCTACCGCCAGGTGGAACTTCTTCCGGACGACACCCTCGACTGGCCGGGAATTGCCGGAGCAATCAACAAACAGACGAAAATGGTTCTGCTGCAACGCTCGCGCGGTTATGCAAACCGTCCTCCGCTGAATTTAAAGGAGATGGAGAGGTTAATTAATTTTCTTAAAGAATGCAAGCGGGATATCGTCATTTGCGTGGACAACTGTTATGGCGAATTCGTGGAAAATAGGGAACCCCCAGCAGTAGGCGCCGACCTGGTGGCGGGCTCCTTGATTAAAAACCCCGGGGGCGGGCTCGCTCCCAGCGGAGGTTACGTGGTTGGCCGGGCCCGCTACGTGGAGATGGCCGCAAGCCGCTGGACCGCACCAGGGATCGGCGGGCAGGTAGGTCCGGCCCCGGAGTTTCAAAGACTTCTCTTCCAGGGGCTTTTTCTCGCCCCGCACGCGGTGGCCGAAGCGTTAAAGGGGGCAGTTTTTGCCGCCCGCTTTTTCGAGCGGTTGGGCTTTCCCGTCTCTCCCCTGTATCAAGAAGAACGGACGGACATTATTCAGGTGATTACGCTGGGCACCAGGGAGCGCCTGCTGGCCTTTTGCCGGGGAATCCAAAAAGCTTCGCCGGTAGATTCCCACCTTTGCCCCGAGCCGGCTCCCTTACCGGGATACAACGATCCCGTAGTTATGGCGGCCGGCACTTTTGTCCAGGGCGCGTCATTGGAGCTTAGCGCCGACGCGCCCGTAAAGGAACCGTACGCAGTGTACCTGCAGGGCGGTTTAACGAAAGCGCACGTAAAACTGGCGGTTATTTCCGCCGCGAAAGAAGTTTTCGGTTAGACCCCCATGCCGCTTTTTAGGAGCACCAACA
>JBFMBG010000058.1:12840-22930 GCA_040755215.1 Bacillota bacterium
GTAAAGGAACCGTACGCAGTGTACCTGCAGGGCGGTTTAACGAAAGCGCACGTAAAACTGGCGGTTATTTCCGCCGCGAAAGAAGTTTTCGGTTAGACCCCCATGCCGCTTTTTAGGAGCACCAACAGAGGATTCCCGGCACTCAGCTTAAACCAGCTTTTTATTTTCTGTTGATTGGAGTCCAATCCAGGCCGGCACGGAAAACATTAAAGTAAACTCACGTAAAGGCTGAGTGCCGGGCCGGCCCGCAGCATCGGAGCGACGGCAAACGAACGGCGGGCAAAGGACTATTTTTGGGGTAACCATTTCGGTGCGCCCGGCGGCGGGCCGGGGTGCTTATCTTGCGCGGGCACCGGCGTGCGCGGAGGAACGGCGCACCTTAAACGGGTGACCAAGATGAATTTACGGCAACTGGAAGTATTTTTGCGGGTGGCCGAATTAAAAAGTTTTACCCGGGCGGCAAGGCAACTGTACATGAGCCAGCCGGCGGTGAGTTTTCAAATTAGAAGCCTGGAAGAAGAACTGGGGGTTAAACTTTTCTGGCGCAATGAAAAGAACGTGCTGCTTACCGAAGCGGGCCGTCTTTTATACCCGGAAGTTAAACAGATGATCAGCCATTTTTATAAAATAAAATCCGGTCTGGACGATTTAAAGGGCCTGCGCACGGGTCACCTGGAAATAGGCGCCAGCACCATCCCCGGGGAATATTTACTGCCTTTATTGATTGGCGATTTCCGCAAAAAATATCCTGGCGTCCTGGTCAGCTTGCGGATTGGTGGCAGCGGGGAGGTGGAGAAGTGGCTCGCGAACCGGGAAATCGACCTGGGATTTACAGGGATTTTCGTTGCCAGTAAAGAAGTCGAATGTTTGCCCTGGATAGATGACCGCCTCGTTTTGATCATCCCTCCCGACCATCCTTGGGGGCAGAAAAAGATAGTGGATGTTTCCGAGTTAATTAAAGAGCCGCTTATTTTAAGAGAACCTGGTTCCGGCACCAGGCGGGCTTTTGAAGACAGGCTGGCCGCGAAAAATGTTCTGCTCACGCAGAGCAACACCGCCATGGAACTGGGCAGTACTCGGGCGATCATCACGGCGGTGCAGGCCGGTCTGGGAATAGGAGTAGTGTCTTATTGGGCCGCCCGGGAGCCGCTTCTTTTAAACAGGGTGAAGGAAATTCTTTTAAAAGATGTGGACCTCCGGAGAAAGCTCTACGTGGCCCGCAGTCAAAACCGGCTAAGCAACTATGCTACCGACGTTTTCTATAATTTTACTTTTAACGAGGATACCAGGAGGCGTTTTTACGTAAATTAAGCAGGTTTTTGCGGTATTTTGGCGAATTTAATCATCTGTCCCGATCCCGGGGCAGCAGGAACAGGCTGTTTTTTGTTTTTTAATGACAAATAACATCTGATTTTGTGGGTGTGCTTATGTCCGGTATAAAAGCAAAGTGTTTTGCCTTGCGGCACAAACTGGCCCTCCTCTCTTTTGTTTCGGTAGTCCTGGCTGTTTTCATTGGCGGACTGATTATCTCCGTAAGAATATCCGACATGCTGGAAAGGGAAATGGGCAACCGCGCCCTGGCCATTGCCCGCACGCTGGCCCAGATGGAAGTAATTCAAGATAACGTCGGCAAGCCGGGTGGGGAGAAGGCGATCCAGCCCGTTGCCGAAAAGATCCGGCTGGCTACGGGTGTTGATTACATAGTGATTGTTGATCTGCATAAAATCCGTTATTCCCACCCAATCGCGGAACGCATTGGAAAACCTTTTGAGGATGAAGATATCAATCTTTCCCTGCATGATCGCGAATATATCTCCTATACAACGGGGATAATGGGCCCTTCCGTACGTGCTTTTACACCCGTCAAAACCGATGAAGGGACGCGGCAGGTCGGGGTGGTGGTGGTGGGCGTGCTTACTCCCACTGCCGGCGAACTGCTCAGGGTTATTCATCCGCAAATCTACCCTTCCCTGGCGGTGGGGTTGTTTGTAGGCCTGGTTGGCTCTTTGTTTTTGGCCAGCCGGATTAAAGGGGCAATGTTCGGAATGGAGCCGGAAGAAATCGGGCGGCTTTTAGAGGAGCGCAACGCAACTTTTCAGGCAATGGGCGAAGGAGTTATTGCCATTGACAACCACGAGAATATTACGTTGCTGAACAGGGAAGCCGGCCGTCTTCTGGGGGTCGGTGAACAGGTGGTAGGCCGGCCTGTTAGCAGGGTCATTGCCAAAGATTTTCTTTCCCGCGTTTTAAAAAGCGGGGAGCCGGAATTAAACCAGGAATTTGTTTTTAACGGCACAACGGTGATCAGCAATTGCGTTCCCATTAAGGTCAAGGGGATGGTGGTGGGCGCGGTGGCCACCCTGCGGGACAAAACGGAGTTAAACCGGTTAGCTGAAGAATTGACCGGCGTAAAAACTTTTATCGAGGCTTTAAGGGTCCAAAACCACGAGTACATGAATAAACTCCATACCATTGCCGGGCTAATTCAGCTGGGTAAATCAGACCAGGCGCTGGACTTTATTTTTCAGGTGACCGAGGAACAGGAGGAAATTACTAATTTTCTTACGCGCCACATCCGGGAGTACAGTATCGCCGGGCTTTTGCTGGGCAAGTACAGCCGGGCCAAAGAACTCCAAATCAACATGACCATCGATCGCCAAAGCCGTCTGCAGGCTTTGCCTTCTTTTATCGACGGATCCGACCTGGTGGTAATCCTGGGCAATTTATTGGAAAACGCCCTGGACGCCGTCAAAGATCTGGAACCTTCGCAGAGGCAAATTTATTTCGGCATCTTTGACCGGCCGGATGAACTGGGGATTATTATCCGGGATTCCGGAACGGGCATTCCGGAAGAACTCCGGGAGCGGATTTTCGAGCGCGGGGTTTCGACCAAGGCGGAAAAGGGACGCGGTCTCGGCATGTATCTGGTGAAAGCGCACCTCACGCGCCTGGGGGGTACGTTGGAAATAAAATCGGAGCCCAGGCAAGGGACGGAAATAAAAATCAGTATACCGAAGTTTGTCGATATTCAGGGCGCAAAGGCACAAAGAAAGAGGTAAATATTCAGCAAAACCGCTTGACTTTTGCAGGGGCATACCCCGGCACTCACTGATTGCCTTTTCCTTCTTCTCACAGATAATCAAGAGCAAGGGAAGCGTAAGTGGGAAACAAGGGTAACCATGTGCGTGCCGGGTTAACTGAATACTTATAGAAAGAGAATTAATAATGAGGGTTTTAATGTTTTGAAAGTGGGGGATAAATTCGAATGGACTACATTGACGTAGTGATCGTCGAAGACGACCCCATGGTTGTCGAGATAAACCGCAGTTTCGTAAACGCCGTGCCTGGCTTTAAGGTGGTCGGGGTGGCGAAATCAGGCAGGGAAGCCCTTGCCATAATTCTAGAACTTACCCCTGCTCTGGCCCTTTTGGATGTCTATCTTCCCGACATGAACGGTGTGGCTGCCCTGCAGGAAATCAGAAAACAGGGCCTGCCGACCGACGTGATCCTGGTTACGGCGGCCCACGACGCGGAAACGATCCAGAATTCTTTTCGTTACGGAGCAGTTGATTATATAATCAAGCCCTTTAAATTTAACCGTCTCCAGATCGCCCTGGAAAATTACGCTTTGCTGAAAAAGCGCCTGAGCAAAAAGCCTTTTTTCCAGCAGGAAGAGTTAGACGGCTTATCATTAACCCGGAGAAATGTCGGCAGCGGGGAAGACTTACCCAAAGGGTTAAATGAACTCACTTTAAGGCAGATTTTACTGTACCTGCTCAAGCAAAAGCAACCGTTGTCGGCAGAAGAAATTGCCGGCGAGTTGGGTCTGGCGAGAGTTACCGTCAGGCGCTATCTGGAATACCTCTGCCTGCGGGGAAAAGTAGAGCTGGAGTTGCAATACGGGTCTGTCGGCCGCCCCGTGAAAAGGTATAAAGCTATTTAAGGCTGCCGAGAACAAAAAGACCATAAATATAAATATGGTCAGAATATTGTAATTTTTAATTTCCCTAATTAAAATGTATTTGTATTATTTTCAGAATAATTTTCAAAGCGGGACATGGCCGGGCAGATCGGGAAAGGAGTAAATTTTTCAAAAGTGAACCGCCTGTTTTGTTGTTTGCTTATTTTCGTCGTAGCAATAACGGTACCCGGTTGCGCAAAGAGATTGCCCGATCGCGAGCAGGTAAAGCCCGGCGAGAAAATTGTCATCAAGTTCTCTCACGTCGTTGCCGAAGATACGCCCAAAGGGCAGGCGGCCTTACGGTTTGCGAGGCTGGTGGCAGAGCGCACGGGGAACCGGGTGGAGGTGCAGGTTTTTCCCGACTCGGTCTTATATAAAGACGGTGAAGAATTAAACGCCCTGGAAGAAAACAAAGTGCAGTTGATTGCCCCCACCACCTCTAAACTTGGCGAACTGTTTCCGGAAATGCTGTTGTTTGATCTTCCTTATGCTTTTGCCGACACGGATCAGGTCCACCGGGCCACGGATGGCGAAATCGGCAAAAAGCTGGCCGACGCCATGGGGAAGAGCAATCTTTTACCCCTGGCTTACTGGGATAACGGTTTTAAACAGATGACCAGCAATAAACGGCTGCTTGTTTATCCCGCCGATTTTTACGGATTGACTTTTCGCGTTATGATGAACAGCAGGGTATTGGAAGAACAGTTTCACGCCTTCGGAGCGGAAACCGTTCAGTTGCCTTTTAACGAAGTTTACCGGGCTCTGGCCAGCGGCGCGGTGCACGGCCAGGAAAATACCATGTCCAATATCGTCTCCCAAAAATTTTACGAGGTCCAACCCTACATTACCATCAGCAACCACGGATTCATGTGCTACGTTGTCTTAACAAATGCTTCCTTCTGGCAATCGCTGCCTGAGGACGTCCGGAAAATAATCCAGGAAACCATGGCGGAAGTTACCGCCTGGGAAAGGGAAAAGGCAAAGGAATTAAATGAACGCGATCTGACCAGGGTGAAAGCTTCCGGCAAGGTTCAAATCCACGTTCAGACGGAGGAGGAAAGAAAGGTCTGGAAGAAAGTATGGGAACCGCTTTACGACAGATTTTCGCCCGTTATCGGACCCGATCTTGTTGATGCTTTGCGTAAAATGTCGCACCAGCCTTAAAAACATCCGTAGCTTAAGGAAAGTGTTTATTGGGAGGTGAGAATAAAGAAAGGACTCATTGCCGGACGGGAGGCATAATTAGGTGGGACTTTGCAGGAAGGAGTATTGGGAAAATTTCAAAATAAGCAAGGAGTGAAAAAATGAAGAGGATTACGGGCATTTTCGTGGCTGCGGTAATGATCATCGGGATTATGGTTGTTGGTGGCTGCGGAGGAGGGGGCGCCAAGCCGCAGGAACAGGCGGCGAAAAAAGAAACCGTGAAAGTGGGGGTTATTCTTCCTCTGACAGGGAGTGAAGCGATGTTTGGCGCCATGGAGAAAAATTCCATGGAAATGGCCTACGAGGAGTTGAAGGCGGCCGGCAAAACGACCGTCGGCGGCAAGGAAATCGAGCTGAAGTTTGAAGACGACCAGAGCAAACAGGACGCCGCGAAAGCAGCCGCGGAAAAGTTGATTAACCAGGACAAGGTGGCCATGCTCAGCGGCGGCTACAGCAGCGCCAATACCAACGTCATCGCCGGGACGGCCCAGTCCAAAGGCATTCCTTTTCTCATCGTGACCGGTTCCGCGGATGAAATCACAAAGCAAGGGTGGCAATGGATCTTTAGAGGCACCGCTGCCCCGGCCAGCAAGTACACGGGCGCCCTGTGGGATTTAATGGACAAAGTAATCAAGCCCAAGAGCGTCGCCCTCATTTATGAAAATACCGATTTTGGGACCAGCTCCGCTAAGGGCTTCCGGAAAGTGTGCCAGGATAAAGGGATCAACATCGTTTTTGACCAGGCCTACGAAAAAGGCGCCATCGACTTTAAGCCCATGCTGGCCAATATGAAGAAAACCAATCCAGACGTGGTTTTCGCGGTGTCCTACGTAATGGACGCTTCCCTGATCACCAAACAGATGAAAGAGCTGGACTTCAACACTAAGCTGTTTATCGGCGGCGCCGCCGGCTACACCATGCCGGAATTCAAAGAAAACGCCGGGGACGCTTCTGAATACGTGGCCTCGACGACCCTCTGGATCCCCAACGTAGCCTGGAAAGGAGCGGCCGACTACTTTAAGAAGTATAAAGAAAAATACGGCAAAGAACCCGACTATCACGGCGCCCAGGCCTACGCCACCATGTATATCATTGCCGACGCTTTAGGCCGGGCCAAGGACTTCACCCCGGAAGGCATCCGGCAGGCCCTGAAAAGTACCGACCTGATGACCATTATGGGACCTATCAAGTTTGAGGACTGGGAAGGTTATACCAACCAGGACAAGCCGACTACTTACGTAGTGCAATGGCAGAAAGGCAAGCTGGAGGTCGTCTGGCCCGAGGAAGCAGCTTCCGCGAAGCTGGTTTTCCCGGTGCCGAACTGGAAGGAAAGAAAATAGCCAGGAATTTCGCCGAACGGGTGGGGGAAGGTCTCCCCTTCCTCCGCCCTTTCCGCACAGGAGGTATTTAGATGTCTTTATTTGGACAGACGGTGATCTGCGGCATCCTGCTGGGCGGCATGTACGCCTTGATCGCCATCGGGATGACCCTGATCATGGGCGTGATGAAAATCATCAACCTGGCCCACGGGGCCCTGGTGATGGTGGGGATGTACATTACCTACGTCTGCTATAAATCGTGGGGTCTCGATCCCTACCTTGGCATGCTGATTGCCATGCCCGCCTTATTTTTGATCGGTTGCCTGATTCAAAAATACATGATTAACCGCCTGGTGGAAGTTGATTCGATTTTGCCGGAAAACCAGGTTTTGTTGACGGTCGGCATTATGCTCGTCTTGACGGAAGTAGCGCGGCTCATTTTTAAATCCGATTACCGTTCGGTGACCACCGGCTATTCCAGCAGCACCTTTTTCGTTGGCGATATGTCCATCAGCGTGCCGATGACCGTCGGCTTTTTCATCGCCATGGCCTTTACCTATTTACTGCACCTTTTCCTGACCCGGACTGATCTGGGCCGCTCGATCCGGGCCACCGCGCAGGACCGTAACGCCGCCGTTTACATGGGGGTAAACGCCCCCCGGGTGACCGTGATCACGTTCGGGATCGGTTCCGCCCTGGCCGCCGCCGGGGGATCGCTTTTGCTCCCCCTGTTTTACCTCTGGCCGGACATCGGCCACCTGTTCACGGCCAAAGCATTTATCATTACTATTCTGGGCGGGATGGGGAGCACCATGGGGGCCATCTTCGGCGGGCTCACCCTGGGAATTGCGGAATCCCTGGGCGCCACCTACATTTCCATGGGGTACAAAGACGTGGTTGGCCTGGTGATCTTTTTATTCGTGCTGCTCTTCATCCCCGGCGGTTTTAAGAGTTTAACAAAGAGGTGAAGCTGATGACCGCAAAAGGCTGGCTGACCCCAACCGTTATCGCCGTCGTGGCGCTCGTTCTGCCCCTCATCTTGCGGGATCCTTACCCCCAGCACATTTTAATTATGATTTTGATCTGGGCTACCCTGGGGACGGCCTGGAATCTTTTGGGCGGGTACGCGGGGCAGGTTTCCTTTGGGCACGCGGCCTTTTTCGGCCTGGGTGCCTATTCTGCCGGTCTACTGTTTTTTCATTTGAAAATCTCCACCTGGTGGGGACTGTTGCTGGGTCCGTTGGTCGCTACGGCGGTGGCCGTCCCGATCGGACTGATCTGTTTTCGCTTAAGAGGTCCCTACTTTGCGCTGGCTACCCTGGCTTTAGGGGAAATCTTCCGCCTGGTTTTTACCAACTGGGTATCGTTTACCCGCGGAGCGCAGGGGATCTTAATTTTAAGCACCTTTCCCACCAAAGTGCCGTACTATTACATCGCGCTGGCCATTTGGGGGCTGGCCATGTTTACGCTGAACCGGCTGATTAACTCCAAGCTGGGTTATTATTTCGTTTCCATCCGCGAGGACCAGGACGCCGCCGAGTCCCTGGGCATTCCTACCACCCGGTACAAAATGTACGCCCTTTTGCCCAGCGCTTTTTTAGCGGGGCTGACCGGCGCTTTTTACATGAACTACATCGCCTTTATCGATCCCCACGTGGTCTTTTCCCTGGGCGATATTTCAGTCATGGTGATCCTGGTCGTGATGATGGGCGGCGTGGCCAACCCGTGGGGGGCGCCGGTGGGCGCGGCCATTTACATCGCCCTCAACGAAATTTTCCGCGCCTGGCTGGGATCGGCGAACGTACTGGCTTTCGGCATCCTCGTCTGCCTGGTCATTCTATTTTTGCCCAACGGTGTGATGGGCGAACTGGGCCAGATCCGGCGGACAGCCTTCCGGCAGAAACCTGCCGCGGCGGGAGGGGGGCAAAAATGAGTTTTTTTAAAGTGAAAAATATCGTTAAAAATTTCGGCGGGCTCACTGCCGTGAATAAAGTTAGTTTTACCGTGGAGAAGGGAGAAATTTTTGGCCTGATCGGCCCCAACGGGTCGGGCAAAACTACCATCTTTAACCTGATCAACCGTTTTTACCCGCTGACTTCGGGAGAAATATACTTTCAGGGCCAGCGCATCGACGGGCTGCCTACCCATAAAATTTGCGAACTCGGCATAGGCAGAACCTTTCAGGTGGTTAAGCCGCTGAAACGGATGAGCGTCTTGGAAAACGTGATGGCCGGCGCGTTCCTGCACACCAGCAATATTGCCCGTGCGCGGGCAAGGGCCCTGGAAGTGTTGGATTTTTGCGCGCTCGCCCACCGCAAGGACATGGAGGCAAAAAGTCTAACCATCGCAGACCGCAAGCGCCTGGAAATCGCGCGCGCCCTGGCCACGGAGCCCAAGTTATTACTGCTGGACGAAACGGCGGCCGGGTTAAACCCCAAAGAGCAGGAGGAGGCAATTGCCATTATCCAAAAGATCCGGGATGCGGGAATAACGATTATTATTGTGGAACACGTCATGAAGATCATTATGGGCATTTCCAACCGCGTTCTGGCCATTAATTTCGGCCGGGAAATTGCCTGCGGAACACCTCGGGAGATCGCCAATCATCCGGAGGTAATCAAAGCATATTTGGGTGAGGCCTATGCTTAAAGTAGAAAATATCGATGTTTTTTACGGCGACGTGCAGGTGTTGTGGGACGTTTCTTTCGAAGTGAAAGAAGGGGAAATGCTTGCCCTGCTGGGAGCGAACGGGGCAGGTAAGACGACGATTTTGAACGTCATCTCAGGTTTATTACGTCCGCGCAACGGGAGGGTCCATTTTTTGAGGGAAGATATTACCAAAATACCGGCTTATAAAGTTGCCGAACTGGGCATCGCCCACGTTCCGGAAGGAAGAAGACTTTTTCCTGAAATGACGGTGAAAGAAAACCTGGAGATGGGTTCCCTCCCCCCGGAAGCAAAAAAGAAGCGGAAAGAAACCATGGAATGGGTTTTTAGCCTTTTTCCCATCCTCAAAGAAAGACAAAACCAGGAGGCGGGGACTCTAAGCGGCGGGCAACAACAGATGCTGGCTATCGGCAGGGGCCTGATGGCCTTGCCGAAGCTTTTAATGCTCGACGAACCTTCTTTGGGTTTGGCGCCGGTTTTGGTCAGCCAGGTGTTTGAGATCGTACAGGACATCAACAAAAAGGGGATTACGGTTTTGCTTGTGGAGCAAAACGTAATGCACGTTTTGAATATCTGCACCCGCGCTTACGTGCTGGAGAACGGCAGAATCGTGCTGCAGGGCAGCGGATCAGAATTGTTAAACAACCAACACGTGAAGGAAGCTTACCTGGGGATTTAGGCGGGTTCCTTTTATATCGGGCACCGGGTGGCAGGAAGTTGCTTGCAGTGAACGTTTGACGTGCTGTTTATGCTTTTTGCCGGAGTGCTGGCAGAGCTATAAACAGCGATTTTATTTTTTCCCCTGGCTTGACCCAGCAGCGCTGACGCATAAATAAAATATCCCCCGTCAATCCAACGATTGGGGGCACAAGGAAGAAAATTTCGCTGCAAATGGGGGTGGACAGCGCACAGGGCGTTATGCGATAATAGGGTGGGAACG
>JBFMBG010000059.1:0-22294 GCA_040755215.1 Bacillota bacterium
TTAGAGAAATCTATCTAAATAACATAGTCGGCAACGGCGACGAAAAATTATTTCTGTTTATCGATGAAATCCAATACGCTAAAGACTGGGATGCCTGGTTAAAAGTTTTTTACGATCAATACCCTCACTATCGGATCATGGTTACCGGCTCTGCGGCGCCAATTCTATCCTCGCGCGGAATAGAAAGCGGCGTCGGGAGGTGGATCACAATCAAAATTCCAACCCTATCGTTCTACGAATATTTAGATTTATTACAGATGCCGGAAAAACCTTCGGTACATCCAAATATTAAACCAACTCAATTACATTATTTAGGAAAAAATGAATTAAACAATTTAATCCTCACCTTATCTGAATTACAAAAGTATTTCCATCGTTATTTACTAATCGGTGGCTTCCCTGAACTTGCTTTATCGAATGATACCATTTTTGCCCAAAGAATTTTACGCGAAGACGTCGCCGATAAAGTTCTCAAAAGAGATTTAACCGCTTTATTCGGAACCAGGAATGTAATTGACCTGGAAAAAATTTTTCTTTACCTTTGCCTGCACAGCGGGAACATCGTTGTTCAGGAAACAATTGCCAAAGAAATCCAGATCTCCAGACAAACGGTCGCTAATTACCTTACCTTATTGGAGCAGGCAAATCTGATTTACATCAGTAATCCAATCGAGTCCGAAGGGAAAAAAATCCTCAAAAGCAAGCCGAAAATATACATAGCAGACGCTGCCTTGAGAAACGCTGTCCTAATCTTAGACGAAAGCGTTTTATCCAATCCCGAAGAAATGGGTATTATCGTTGAAACGGCTGTTTATAAACATATTGCTTCTTTTTACTACCCGGTCGCTCCGAAAATAGGTTATTACCGGGAGAAAAGGAAAAACAAGGAGGTCGACATAATTGTCGCTCTTCCCCGGGGGCGTATCCTTGTGGAAGTTAAATACCGCGAAGATACTACCCTTGAAAAAAACAGTGCGCTAATGTTCCTGGCAAATCAGCAGGAAACGCTGGGAGCCATCCTGGTTACGAAAAGAGCAGAAGATTTTGGGGTCGTTTCCTGGGAAACAAAAGTCCCGATCGTTAAAATCCCCGCCTTTGCATTTCTTTATTTGCTGGGCCACGCCGAAAAGGAAGGGCGCCGGGCAGACTGATTTTCTGATTAGTAACGTGTCCGGCTTATCGTTGGTTCCGCCGCTTTTTTTGGTTTTTAATCAGCCGTTTCCCCTTTCTCCTGCCTTCTGCGTTCGTCGTCCCTGATTTCGCGGCGCAGCAGCTTGCCCACCTTGGACTTGGGGAGCATATCCCGGAACTCGATGTACTGGGGGACTTTGTAGTGCGCCAGCTTTTCGCGGCACCAGCTGATCAGCTCGCCCGCCCCGACTCCGCGGGCGTCTTCCTTGAGCACCACGATGGCCTTGATCCGCTCCCCCACCGCCGGATCGGGCACGCCCACGGCGCAGGCCTCGATGACCGCCGGATGATCCTGCAGCACGGCTTCGATTTCCGACGCCGCCACCCGGTAGCCCTTGTATTTAATCATGTCCGCCTGGCGATCGATGTAATGAAGTTCGCCCGTCTCGTCCCACCGTACGTAGTCACCCATCCTATACCACTTTTTCCCATCCAATTCTACAAATGATCTACTCGTCTCCTCCGGTTTATTCCAGTAATCCATGATAAACCGGGAAGTCACCAGCAGTTCCCCCACCCCGCCGCGAGGCACTTCTTGTAACGTAGCCGGCTCCACCACTTTTACCTCCCGCGAGGGAAAAGGAAGGCCCAGGCTGTCCGGGGAAGGTTCTTTATCCATCGGGCTTAAGCACAAATGCCCCACTTCCGTGGAACCGTACACCTGGTAGAGCGCGCAGCCGGTCAACTTTTTAAAACGGTTGAACACTTCCAGCGGCAGGACGTCGCCGCCGCTCCAGCAGTATTTCAGCGAAGACAAATCGTACTGCTCCAGCCGGTCGTTTTCCAGGATCATCCGGTAAAGGGCGGGAACGCCCAGGAGCATGGTCACCCTGTATTTCCGGATCGCTTCCAGGATGGCGTCTACGTGCGGCACGGGCATCAACACGGTGGGGTTTCCCAGGGTCAGGGCGACCCCCATGAACATCCCCTGGGCCATGATGTGGAAAAGCGGGTTCACCAGCAAAAACCGGTCGTTTCCCTCCGAGACGCGGCCCTCAATGACGCCGTAATAATCCAGGATGTAGGAAACCATCCCGGCGTGGGTGCCGGGGACACCCTTGGGCAAACCGGTCGTCCCGCCCGTGTATAAAATATAGGCCAGGTGACGCCGCGGGTCGATCTCCACTTTGGGCGGCTCCGGCGGGTATTTGCGGATTAAGTCGCGAAAGAAATAGATCCCCTCGCCCCGCGCCACCATTCCGTAGGGAACCCGGTCAAAGGCCCGGCCCACCGCCTTCTTCCACCAGGGCAGCAAATCCACCAGGTTGGTCACCACGGCGCGCTTTAAGCCTGTCTTCAGAAATACCTCTTTGACGTAGCCGAAATTCGTGTCCTGGCAAAGGATTGTTTCCGCCCCGGCGTCATTCAACTGGTAGGCAATTTCGTGGGGGGTGTAAATGGGCGAAGTGGGCACCGGTACGGCCCCGATCTTTTGAATGGCGAAATACCCGATAATCCACTGGGGGCAATTGGGCAGGTAAATCATTACCTTATCGTTGTTCCTGACCCCCAGTTCATACAGGGCCCGGGCAAGCCGGTAAATCAATTCGCGTAAAAACGCGTATGAATACTTTTCGCCCAGGTAAATCAGGGCAATCTTTTCGGGATATTCCCGGGCGACCCTTTCAAATCCGGTGATTACTTCTTCGTCCACGGACCGGACGCCTTTCATCAACTCACCCCGCTTCCAAAATTAAACGCCGAAGTAAGCGCCCAGTACGTCGGGATTATTCATCAACTCTCCGGCGGTCCCTGCCAGCACCACGGACCCGTTTTCCAGCACGTAACCGTAATCGATAATCGGGAATACCGGCCGCGCGTACTGTTCGCTGATTAAGATGGTGATCCCGGTCTCTTCGTTGATCTCCCGGACGGCCCGGGCGAGCCGTTCTTCGATCCCGGGGGCCAGGCCCAGCAAAGGTTCGTCCAGCAGCAGCAGTTTCGGCTGCGCCATCAGCGCCCGGCCGATGGCCAGCATTTGCTGCTCGCCGCCGCTTAAGAACCCCGCTTCCCGGCGGCCGAGCTTTTTGAGCTCCGGAAAAAGGCTGAAAACGTATTCCAGGGTTCGCCCGGCCTGCTCCTTGCCCGCCAGGTAGCCGCCGATCTTCAAATTTTCCAGGACGCTGCTCTCCGGAAAAATCCGGCGCCGCTCCGGGCACAAGATAATCCCTTTTCTGGCCCTTACGCTGGGCTTTAGATTCAAGATCTCTTCGCCCGCGAACTTTATTTCCCCGAACCAGGTGATCCTTTCCCCGCCCCGCATTTCCTCTTTTCGCTGCATGTCCAGAATGATGCCGGAAATGGTATACATCAGGGTGGATTTCCCCGCGCTGTTGGCGCCGAAAACCCCCGTGATCCGCCCCCGGGCGCACTTTAAACTGACATTGTTAAGGGCCAGGGAATTTTCGTAAAATACCATTAAATTTTTAATCTCCAAAAGAGGTACTTTTGCCTCTGCGCCGGCCATTTGGCTCAAGCCTCCTTCCCCAGGTATGCTTTCTTCACCTGGTCGTCGTTAATGATTTCCTGGGGCGGGCCTTCGGCGATTTTTTCACCGAAGTTCAGCACAAGCACCCGGTTGGCCACCCGGAACAGCTCCTTTAAGCGGTGCTCCACCATGATCAGGGTGATCCCTTCCCTCTGCAGCCTTTCCACCAGCGGGAGCATGCTGGCAATCTCCGACATGCTTAAACCCGAAAAAACCTCGTCGCATATAATCAGCTCCGGGCTTAAGGCAAGGCACCGGCACAATTCCAGGCGCTTCAGGTAGCCCAGGGGGAGCGAGCCGGCCAGTTTGTACGGCACCCGGGCGTCCCGCTCGAAGCCTACCTCCTCCAGCAAATCGATGGCCACGGCGCTGCGGTCACCGTAGCGGCCCCGGGCGGTCCGCCTGGCCCGCGGTGAATACAAAGGGGGGATGAGATTTTTATAAACGGGCAGCGTGGGGTAAGGGCGCATGATCTGAAAGGTGCGGGTCAGCCCGGCGTCGGCAATTTTCTCCGGCGGCCACCGGCTGATGTCCCGGCCGTTGAAAATCACCCGGCCGCTGTCTTTTTTAACAAAGCCGGTGATCAGGTTAACCAGGGTTGTTTTGCCCGAGCCGTTGGGGCCGATCACCCCGAGAATCTCCCCCCGGCGCAGCTCAAAGCCCACCTCCCGCACCGCCTGGATGCCGCCGAAGGATTTGCGCAAACCTTCCACCCGCAGGATGATTTCCCCGTCCATTGTTTCCCGGTGCGCCGCTGCCGGGCCCGGGCTGCCCGCCGGGCCGCTTGCGCTCAACATGCTCATGATATCCTCTCCCAGCGTTCAAACTGCTCGTATTTGCGCTGCAGGTACCGCATGATTCCCTCGGTCCAGAAAACAATAAATAAAACGATGGTGACGGAATAAAAAACAATGCGCAAAGTGCCGAAATTGCGCAGTGCCTCGGAGGCCGGGACCAGGAGCAAAGCGCCGATCAGCGGGCCGTACAGAGTACCGGAGCCGCCGACCACGGTGGCCGCCAGCGGCAAAATGGAAAAATCGACGGCGAACAGGGACATACCGACCCACCCGTACAGGTGGGAAAGGTAGGCCCCCGCAAAACACCCCAGCAGGGCGCTAATTAAGACCGCCTGGGCTTTGTAGCGGGTGACGCTGATCCCGGAAGCCCGGATGGCCTGGTCGTTGTCCTTGACCCCCCGGTAGACCAGCCCCGCGTCCAGATGGTTCACCAGCCTGAGCAGAATAAACAGCGCGGCCAGGACTACCGCCAAAATGAGGTACTGGTTGACCCAGATATTTTTCAGCACGTTCAACCCCGTGATTCCCTCCGTGCCCCCGAACACCCCCGTGGCGGCCACCAGCCTTTCCGCCACCAGGGGGTAGATAAAACTGACAATGGCGAAGTAAACGCCCCGCAGCGGCAGACACGGCAGCAGGGTCAACGTGCAGAGGAGCCCCCCGGCCACGGTCGCGGGGGGATTGGCCTGGGCGGGGGGCACCCCTATGGCCTAGTTTAAAAGCCCGGATATATACCCGCCGACCCCCACGAAAAAAGCGCCCCCCAAACAGACGAGCCCCATGTAATTGGCCAAAAAATCAAACCCGATGGAAAGGAGCGCATACACGCCGGTGATGCACAAAACCCGCTGCCAGTAGGCGTTGGGCATTACCAGGGGGAGAATGAAAAGGCCCAAAACCAGCGCCAGCACCGGCCCGGCCAAAAACATGATCTCCTTAAGCGAAGAAACGGCGTAGATACTATCCGCCCGCACTTTAACGCCCCGGTCCAGTCTTTCCCTGCGTCTTAACTCCAAGGTCGCCTACACCCTTTCTTCCAGTTCCTTTTGCCGGCCGAAAATCCCTGAAGGCCGGGCAATCAGGATGGCAATAATGATCAGCATGGCCACCACCAGGTGGAAGTGGGGGGCAAGGTAGTTTACCGTAATAATCTGGGCAAAGCCGATTAAAAAAGAGGCCGCGGCGGTCCCCGCCCAGCTGCCCAGTCCGCCGCAAATGCTCACCGCGATGGCGAAAATAAGCACGTCGTAGCCCGCCTGCACGGTGATATTACCCAGGGGAAGCAGCAGCACCGCCGCCATCCCGGCCAGGGCGGAGCCGAAGGCCAGGGCCAGGGTCGCCGTCAGGTCGGAGTCGATCCCCAGCATCAGGGCGGCCCGTTCATCCTGGGCGATGGCCCGCAGCGCCAGGCCGGTCTTGTGGTAATGGGTAAACAGCCACAAGACGAACAGCAGAATTATTCCCGAGCCCATAATAATAATCCGCTGCAAATCCACCGGCACACCGGCGATGCCGACCGTCCCTTCTAGAAAAGGAGGAAGGATGTGCGTCGTCCCCCGGAGCCCGGACCAGCGCAAAAACTCCAGAATGGCCAGGCCGATGGCAAAGGAAGCGATAATTTCCGTCACCGGCATCCCCCTTACCCTGATCAAAATCAACCGGTAGATCGCCATTCCGATTACGGTCGTAATGATTAAAGAGAAAAGAACGGCCATTGGGTAGGGGGTATGCAGCCGGTTCAGAAAAAGCCAGGTGCCGTACCCGGCCAGGATGTACAGCGCGCCGTGGGCGAAATTGGGCAAACGGCTCACCCCGTAGACCAGGGCAAAACCGATCGAGGCCAGAAAGAGGCTCAGGCTGTTAATTAATCCGTAAATGATTAAACCCATTCGCTTTTTACCTCCGCCAGTCTGCCATCATTTCCCATCGGGCTGGTCCGGCACTCACCGGCACTCAGTATGCTTATTGTTTTACTGTCTCAAATAGCACCGGCTGACAACGAAGCAACCTGATCCCCAGTGAGTGCCGGATGTCCGGTTCGCTCCCGGCACTCACTAGTACTACGAGTATTCATTGGTCGGGATTCATCAACATTGATCCGGGGCAACAACAAACAACCAGCATCCTGGTGAGTGCCGGGATCGACCAGACCTCATTTTCATACTTTTATAGAGAGGACGGCAGTCTTCATGGGTAACTCCTTCTAATGTTGCCCTTCTCATTTCATCCACGGAGGCAGTTTCAGCTCCGCCGTGGCTATTTTGGCCGGAAAGACGGTCTCCCGCTTGCCCGCCTGCCACTGGATCACCTGCGGGACGGCGCCTTCCGCCGGATCCAGGCTGGGGATCACCTGGTGGTTTTTGGGATCGAATTTAATCCGGCCGTAAACACCCACCATGTCGGTTTTCTCCAGGGCGGCAATGACCGCGTCCGGCTCCAGGCTGCCGGCCCGCTCAATGGCGTCGGCCAGGGTGTAAATGGCCTGGTAGCTGGAAGAAGTTCCGTACCCCTCGGGTTCAATTCCCCATTTTTTCTTGTACGCTTCGACAAATTGCATCGTCTGGGGCGTGGCCTGGCAGGGAGCATTCCCGGCGTTCACCAGGTGGGCCATGCAGTATTCCCCCTTCCCCCCGGTGGCCTGCCAGAAACCGGGCTGTTCCGCCGCCTCGATAAAGCCGTACGGGAGGGCCGGCAGCTGCATATCCCGGTACTGCTTGAGCAAAATGGAGGTTTCCGGCATATCCATCCAGATAAACAGCACCTGGGCACCGAAATTTTTAGCGCTGAGCAAACCGGAGGAGAAATCGGCGGTTCCCGTCGGGTAAACCTCCGGACCGGAAACCTGCCAGCCTTTCTGCTTTAGGGCGTCGGCCATGATCGTCCCTCCGGAGCGGGCGTGGGCAACGTCCTGCACCATAATGGCCACTTTGGCAAACTTATGCTTCTCCTTGAGCTCGTCAAAAACAGTCAGCATCTCTTTTACCATGGTGGCGGCATTGCCGGAAATCCGGAAGCAATACTTGTAGGTGTCGTATTTTTCCGCGATTTTCGCCTGAAATTGCGGGGTGAGATTGCCGGTCGTGGCAATAAAAACCTTCTTGTGGCGCCCCACCAGGTCCATTGCCGCCAGAGCCGCTTCGGAGCGCGCCGGCCCGCCCACGATAAAATCGGCGCCCTTTTCCAGAATGAGCTTCTCCACCGCCAAAAGCGCGTCGCTGACGGGAACGCCGGCCTCCAGGTCCCGGGTGTCGATCACTTCCACTTTCAGGGGCCGCTTGACCCCGCCCACATTAACCCCGCCCTTGGCGTTGATTTCTTCCGCAGCCAGGGTAATCGCCCTTTCGGCGTCCCAGCCGTACAAAAAGGCCCGGGGCAAAGGGCAGCCGATCACGATGGGCCTGGCCTGCCCTCCGCCGCCTCCCCCTTGTTGCTGTTTTTGGGCCGCGCAGCCCCCCAGGAGCACTCCGGAAACCAAAAAAAGCGCCGCGCCGAACAGCATTAAAACCCGCTTGAGAACCCGCTTTTTCATGGCAACTTGCATTTTGGATGACCCCCTTCCTTATATTTAAAATCTATTTTCCATAACCCTTGCGCGTTTTAACTTTTCCTCCCGTAATGTTTTTCCAGGCCGTATTTCTTCATTTTCACGAGCAGGGTCGGGTGCGGAATACCCAGCATCCGCGAGGCATCCCTGATGCCGCGGGAGCTTTTCAGCGCTGTTTCGATCACCTCCCTCTCCACGTATTCCAGGATTTCCCGCAAAGAGTGACATTTTCCGCGGCTAATTACGTGGGGAGGCTCGTGCAGGGCGGAAAACAGGCTTGCCACCCGGTCCTGAAACTTCCCGCCGGTCCTGATGTATTCCGGCAACAAACCGGGGGTAATCTCCGGCTGGTTGCTGATCAAGACCAGCCGGTGCACCAGGTTAATCAGTTCCCGAACATTGCCCGGCCAGCTGTATTCCAACAGCAATTGAAAAGCGGCGGGGTGAAATTTACGATAAGTGGAATATTTTTGACAAAACAGGCGGAGATAATGACCCAGGAGCAGGGGTATATCCGCCGGCCGGCAGCGCAGCGGGGGAATCTCTATCGGCACGACATTCAGGCGATAATAAAGATCCGCCCGGAAAAGCTTTTGCTGGACCAGTACGGGGAGATCAGAGTTAGTAGCGGCCAGCACGCGCACATTTACCGGCCGGGAACGGGTGCTGCCCAGGCGGAGTACCTCCTGATCCTGAAGAACGCGCAAGATTTTCGCCTGAATTTCCAGGGGCATTTCCCCCACTTCGTCCAGCAACAACGTGCCCCCGTCGGCCACCTCAAAAAAGCCCGCCTTTCCCGCCGTCCGCGCCCCGGTAAACGCTCCCGGTTCGTAGCCGAACAGCTCGGATTCGGCAAGCTCCTTCGGCAGAGCGGCGCAATTGAGCTTAAGGAAAGGTCCGCTCCGGCGGGGGCTAAGCTCGTGAATGAGCCTGGCGACAATTTCTTTGCCCACGCCCGTTTCCCCGGAAATCAACACCGGGGCGTCCGCACAGGCCACCTGGCCCACAATCTCAATTACCCTTTGCATCGCCTGGCTATTGTAGACCATGCCCAGGCTCTGCAGAACGGGAGCGGGATCGCTTTTCCCGGGCAACTGTTCGCCTTTGATTGCGTGCGTTTGCTTTAATTGGGCCATATTCCGCACCGTTGTAATCATGTACTTGATTTGTTTTTTGCTGACGATGGGAACACTGGTGACCAGAACCGTGTTTCCGGTATTAACAACCTGGAGGTCGGTAAGCTCGTTTTTTTTGGCACCGGGCCCTTTCCGTAACCGCCTGGTACTGGAAGATGCCGTTTTCAAAAAGATGGTTGATGGGTTTTTGGAGAAAAAAGTCAGGGGTCAGGCCCACGACCTTTTCCATGGCCTTGTTGACCCACAAACCAATGCCGTCGCCGTTTGTAATTAAAAGCCCGTCTTTTTGTTCGTGGAGACACTTTTCCAGGTCGTTGTGAGACAAGATTAACTTTTTTTGAGTGATTTGCTCTTTTTCCCGCCCCCCTTCCACCGCTTCGCGGGCGGCAACCAAAGAAGCGGCCGGCCGAACGCGCGCGTCCGGAAAATCATAGCTCAAAACCTGGCCCATGTCATTCCCTCCCGGGTTGCAAAGTTTATACTTGCAAAATACATGCCAGAAAAACCAATACGGAAAACCTGGTCTGGATAATAAGGAAATGTTTACTGCGCGAACAAAAAATCTTGAACCTTTCCCCGGCGCCGGTTAAAAACAGTTGGGGAGCAGAAAAGAAAATGGTTTAAATCCCGACCGCTAAAACTTAAACTATTTGGTATGTTAGATCTTGCGTCAATTTTAAGACTTTTGTAACTGGTCAGCTTTTTAACCACTATATAATGCCCACTCCTACCCTCCCGAATCTGAAAAAAATTAATCTTCCCGCTTATTCACATTCTTAATCATTAAATTTCTTATTTTATTTCGACTGCGGGCGGGCATTTCCTCCCATCCTTCTCCTTTTGGACAGGAATTATTTTTAAGGGAAAAGGAACCAGGGCCGACGGCGAGAAGATAATGTCGAGGGGAACGAAACACCTGGAAGAGCTGCGCGTGGCCCGCGCAGAAGAAATGGCGGCAGCGGTTCTTTTTGTCGCCCAGCGGGAAGACGCCCGCTGCTTCACCCCCCACCGGCGGCAGGACCCGGCCTTTGCGGGCGCTCTGGAACGGGCGGCGGCAAACGGCGTCCAGGTGCTGGCCTGCCGCTGCCGGGTTACTTTGGACGCCGTTACTCTGGAGGAGGAAATCCCCGTTTTCTTTTAACCGGGGCTCCCCTGCTCGATGGCTTCGGGAAATATCCCGGTTAAGAACAGGCACACGTCGGCGATCCGCTTGTAGAGAAGGAATTTGTATTATGCGCTATCCTTCCTCCGGCCGGGCCCGCCCGCCGGCAATTGCCGGCAAAAAACGCCGCAGCATCGACGACTACATCCAGGAGGGCCAGGAATTTTACCGCCGGGCCGCGGAGCGTTCCCAGGCGATTAAAGCGGGGGGCGGAGAGGCTGCCGGGGTGGGCGTAACTGCCGGAGGCGCGGCGGCTGCCGGGGGTGCTGGGCTCGCTGGGCCTGCCGGTGGCGCTGGGGCTGCTGGAAGCGTTGAAGGCGCCAGGATCGCCGGGACCGCCGAAGTTTTTAACTTTCTCGCCGACAACTTCGAACACGTCCGCAAGCCCCTTTTGTACATCGCCGGCCGTTACCTTTCCTTTCAAAAGCACCGGTGGTTTGATTACTGAGTTGCCCTCTCCTTGAATGAATCCGGATTCCATTTTAATAAGTAATATGCATTATGCCTAAAGAAATCCGTTTCTGGTTAACCATGTGGTAAGCGGCAAAATTCCCGTAGATCCCTACCACGATCCACTGGCTGTCGCGAACAATAGATAACTTTAAGCCCGCGTTGCCGATTAAAATATTTGTATCCAGGATGCTCCGCAGCGCCTGTTCGGTTGCCTGCAAGACAGAGTGAATCTGGTGGGGTACTTTGTTGATTATGCCGCAATCAAGGGATGCGCCGAGTACAGAATTGACTATCTTGCTTTTAATATTGCTTGCGTTCGCGCCAACTTCTGTAACGGCACATTTGAATACGCCTATTTTTTCCGCTTCCATGCGCAGATCATTTTCAATATTGCGGTCGTTGGCCAGCAAAAGAAAGATAGCTAATTCTTCGGCAGATATCCCGGTTAAATTTATTTTAAAATTAAACAAACTATTTAGACCCCCTCGGAACATTATGGCTTAGTCAAGGGGTTCTTTGCTTAACTCGGAATAGGTAAAAGGTTTGCGATCCCGGAAAAAGTTCCACCGGTTGCGTTCTTCTTGAATCATCCTTAAATCCAGTTCGGCAACGACAATCTCGTCATTTTCCTGGCTCCCCTGAGCAATTATTTCGCCCCTTGGGTTGCAAAAATAACTTGTGCCGTAATAGATTCCGGAATCGTTCTCCACGCCGACCCGGTTGCTCGTTCCGACAAAGACGTTGTTCACCACGGCATGGCATCTTTGCACAATTAACCAGGCGAATCTGGAAAGGTCCATTATTGTGGTACAAGGATTAAACAAGATCTGGGCGCCCTTAAGGGCCAAAATCCGGGCAACTTCCGGATAGAACCGGTCATAATCGATCATAATGCCGATCTTACCAAATAGTGTTTTGAAAACCGGGTAACCTAGATTACCGCTTCGAAAGTAAAATTGTTCGTAAAAACCCTCCAGGTGAGGCAAATGCACCTTCCGGTATTTCCCGAGGATCTCTCCGTTGGCATCGATAATTACGGCTGTATTATAGTACACTCCTGGCATTTCAATTTCCGGAAGAGGAATAATCAGAACCACGTTTAATTTTTCCGCCAGTTCCTGCATTAAACTGGTCGTTGGACCGGGAACCGGTTCAAACAGAGAGAACCATTTCTGATCTTGCTCAAAAGGGAAGTAGGGAGCGTAAAACAGTTCCTGGGCGCAAATAATCCTGGCTCCCGCCGAGGCGGCTTTCTCGATTAAGGATACGTGCTTTTCAATATTTTCATTTTTGTCTTTAGAAACTCTGGCCTGGATGAGGGCAGCAGTAACTGTTTGATTTACCAAACCGAATCTCTCCTCAATTTTCGATTATGCCATTTTCATTAACGAAAGATAATCCACCGCCCGGCCGGAACCCGGCCGGGCGGCAGCCTGCGCATCTTCCCGGGTCGCAGGGACGACCTCCCGCGCGTTTTTGGCTTACAACCGGCTTAAGCCGAACGGCTGTCGTTGGAGATACCGGCCGCGTCCGGCCCGGCCCAGAAATCGTCCGTGGTCCACAATGAGTTCCCCGCGGGAGAAGACCTGCACCGGTACGCCTTTCCCCCGCAAGCCCTCGTACGGATTGTAATCGACGTTCTGGTGATGGGTTGCTGCACTGATGGTAAACTCATCCTCGGGATCGAAAATAACAAGGTCGGCATCGCTCCCGGGGGCAATGGTTCCTTTCCTGGGAAATAACCCGAACAGCCTGGCTGGCGCGGTCGCCACGAGATCAACGAAGCGATTAAGATTGATCCGGTTACCGCCTACTCCTCCATGATACACTAACATCAGCCTGGTTTCAACCCCGGGAGCGCCGTTGGGAATTTTGGAAAAGTCGTCTTGGCCCAATCTTTTCTGGGCCATGTTGAAGGAACAGTGGTCGGAACCGATGACCTGCAGATCTCCGCTGCTGATACCCCGCCATAATTCCGCAGCAGTTTCTTTTTCCCGTAAGGGAGGCGACATAACGTATTTTGCCCCTTGAAAGTCCGGTTCTTTGTAGTTATCCAAAGAAAGAAACAAATATTGGGGGCATGTTTCCGCAAACACGCTCACGCCGCGGTCGCGGGCGGCCCGTACCTGTTCCAGGGCTTCCCGCGCGCTCAGGTGGACAATGTACACCGGAGCGCCGGCCATTTCCGCCAGGGTGATCACCCGGCCGGCGGCCTCCCCTTCGAGGACGGGAGGGCGGCTTAATGCATGGTACAACGGTGCGGTCCGCCCGGCGGCAAGCATTTGCCGCACCAGGACGTCGATCACGTCACCGTTTTCGGCGTGGACACAGACCAGTGCACCGCACTCTCTGGCCTTGACCAGGGTTCGATAGAGAGTTCCATCGTCCACCTGAAGTGTCCCTTTATAGGCCATAAAAAGCTTCAGTGACGTAATTCCAGCGGCGACTATCCCGGGAATTTCACTGAAAACCGATTCCGTGAGGTCGGTGATCGCCACATGAAAGCCGTAGTCAATTACCGCCTTCCCTTCCGCCTTTTTCTGCCAGGCGGCCACGGCTTCGGCGAGGGATTGCCCTTTGCTTTGGATGGCGTAGTCCACAATGGTGGTGGTGCCCCCAAAAGCGGCCGCGATGGTGCCGGATTGAAAATCGTCGGCGGTAACCGTTCCGCCGAAAGGCATATCGAAATGGGTGTGCACGTCAATTGCCCCGGGCAGAATGTACCGGCCGGCTGCGTCGTAAACCTGGTCAACCGGCGAGGTTAGCTCGCGGCCAAGGGCAGCCACTTTTTCGCCGTCCACCAGAATGTCGGCCCGGCAAGTATCCGTAGCGGTGACGACGGTACCGTTGCGAATGAGTATTTTCAATTTTGATTCCTCCTTCCTCCAGCGCCCGGTACCTTTTGATCCGAGGCTGAAAAACTAAACGTTCTAAGCTTTAAGGAAGAAGCCTGGTCATATCGCCGTATGTTTCCGGCCGCCGGTCCCGGTAAAACTGCCAGACTTCGCGCACCTCCCTGATCACCTCCAGGTCCATATCGGCAACGACCACTTCGTCTTGATCCCGGCTGCCGACGGCAACAAACTGGCCCCGGGGGTTCACCAGGTAGCTTTGGCCGTAAAATTCACCCATTTTCCAGGGCTCTTCCCAACCGACCCGGTTTATTGCGCCGACGTAATACCCGTTGGCCACGGCATGGGCCGGTTGCTCCAGTTTCCATAGATATTCCGATAATCCCGCCGTGGTCGCGGAAGGATTAAACACTATCTCCGCACCGTTTAAGCCAAGTAACCGCGCTCCCTCCGGAAAATGCCGGTCATAGCATATGTATACGCCGACTTTGCAAAAGGCGGTTGCAAAGACCGGGTAGCCCAGGTTACCAGGTTTGAAGTAGTATTTTTCCCAAAACCCCGTGAGCGGGTTTTCTCCGGCCTGGACATGGGGAATATGCATTTTCCGGTACTTGCCCAGATACTGGCCGTCGGCGTCAATGACCGCCGCCGTGTTGTAATAAACCCCCGTCATTGCTTCCTCATAAACCGGAACGACCAGCACCATCCCGTGTTTTTTCGCCGTTTCTTGCATGATTTGCGTTGTTGGTCCTGGAACCGGTTCGGCCGCCCGGTACCACTTGGGGTTTTGTTCGCAGCAAAAGTAGGGTCCGTAAAAAAGTTCCTGCAGGCAGGTGACCTGCGCTCCTTTTTGGGCAGCCTCGGCAATAAGCCTGACATGTTTTTCGATCATAGCCTCCTTGTGTTTTTCCACCGGGGCATCGCCAGGAAGAACGCTTTTCGCCTGGATCAACCCGATCCGTACCGTTCTCACTGAGTTCAGCTCCTTCCGAAAGTTTTCGAAATTGACCCGCGTGGAGTAATGCATCCGGGCACGGGACAAACATGGCTGCATAGCGAACAGCCGCCGCATTTTTCGATGGCAATGACGGGAACGAGGTCCTTCCCCCCGGCAATGGCCTGATAACCCCCGTCCCGGCAGGCAGTTACACATAACTGGCACTTATTACAGGTTTCACTGTTAATCTGGTAAACTATGCGGCTTTGCCGATCCAGGTCATCGTGCGCAACAATGTGGGGAAGGGCTTTACCGACCAGGTCTTCAACGGAAGAAAAGCCTTTTTCGGCCAGATACGCCGCCAGGCCGGTTTTCAGCGGCGCAATGAGATCGTAACCTTTCAGCATGACCGCCGTGCCCACCTGGACGGCCCGGGCCCCAACCGCCAGATATTCTGCCGCATCCTGCCAGGTACTGATTCCCCCGACGCCGAAAACCGGCAACCCGGTAGCCTGCGCGACCTGGGCCACGCAACGGAGCCCCACCGGCTTGATGGCCGTTCCGGAAAGGCCGGCCCAGGATCCCTTGCCGGCTACCGTGGGGATGGGCCGCAGAGTATCCAGATCGACTCCAACCAGGGAAGCTACCGTGTTAATGGCCGTTAGGCCGTCAGCACCATTATCCCGGGCAGACCGGGCAATCAGCCCGATATCGGCTACATTAGGCGTAAGTTTAACGATTACCGGCACTTTTGCCACTTCCTTCACCCAGGCGGTAATCATCCCGGTGATCGCCGCGTCTTGACCAACGGCCATGCCCATTCCGCGCTCCGGCATCCCGTGGGGGCACGAGAAGTTAAGTTCCAGTGCGTCCACATAATCTTGAACCTGCAAGGCCAATTCCTGCCATTCCTCTTTAACTGTCAGCGCCATTAAACTGGCAATGATAATTTTCTCCGGATATGCCTCCTTCAGTTCCTTCAGCTCTTGAATCCATACAGTCAGCGGCCTGGTCGTGACCAGTTCGATGTTGCCCAGCGCCACTATTTTATTCCGGGTGTCTTTTAAGACCGCCAGGCGGGGGGTTACGTCCACAACCTCGAGCGTGTCCGGTTTTAGTGTTTTTGTCACCGCCCCGGCCCAGCCTTTCTCAAAAGCCCGCTTGATCATTTCCCCGTTTGCCGCCGGCGGGGCAGAGGAAAGAAGGAAAGGGTTTTCCAGGCGCAGGCCGCAAAATTCTATCGCTAAGTTATTTCGCATTTCTTCCAAGAAACATGAAGCCAGTCACCTCCTACAAAATTTTAAGAATCTATTCAACTAATTAAGAATCTTGCCTATCTAATGTGCCTTGTGATTTTTTTGTTTTTTCCGCAGGCAGATTAAATTAATTCGCTCAGGGGGGTATACGGTAAACCTAAGGATTCAGCCAAAGCCTGATGAGTTATTTTGCCGTCAAGCACATTTACGCCGCGAGCCAGCGCAAGGTCCTCCCGGACTGCCTGAACCAAACCTTTGTTGGCCAGTTCCAGGGCATAGGGTAGAGTGACGTTGGTCAGGGCAAAAGTGGAAGTACGCGCGACCACGCTGGGAATGTTTGCTACCGCGTAGTGGATGACGCCGTGTTTGACGTAAACGGGATTGCTGTGCGTGGTCGGCCGCTCGATCGTTTCCACGCAGCCACCCTGGTCGATCGAGACATCGACAATTACCGAGCCGGACGGCATGGTCTTGACCAGATCTTCGGTCAGCAGCTTGGGGGCCCGGGCACCCGGGATCAGCACCGCCCCAATCACCAGATCTGCCTCCTTGATCACCTCCTTTAAGTTATACAGATTAGACATGTAAGTCTTCACCCGTCCGCCAAAAATGTCGTCCAGATAGCGTAACCGGTCAGCGCTTTTCTCAAAAATGGTTACTTCCGCGCCCATACCCACGGCTACTTTGGCTGCGTTGGTACCTACCGTCCCGCCGCCGATGATCACGACTTTGCCGGGCAATACACCTGGAACACCGCCGAGCAGTACCCCGCGGCCGCCTTGCTGTTTTTCCAGGAAATGCGCACCAATCTGGATGGAGAGGCGGCCGGCCACTTCGCTCATGGGCATAAGCAACGGCAAAGTACCTTGCCTGGTCTGAATGGTTTCGTAAGCCACTCCGGCTATTTTTTTGGCCAGTAAGACCCTGGTTAATTGCGGCTGCGGAGCCAGGTGCAGGTAAGTAAACAACAATTGTCCTTCCCTCAGCAGAGGGTATTCCTCAGGGAGGGGTTCTTTCACTTTCATGATCATGTCCGCCTGTTCGTATACGTCTTTTGCCGACGGCAGCACCCGGGCGCCGGCAGCCGCGTAATCGTCGTCGGCGATTCCGCTGCCCAGACCGGCGCCGGCTTCCACGATCACCTGGTGACCGCCGGCAAGTAAGTCCTTGACCCCGGCCGGGGTGATGCCTACCCGGTATTCGTTATCTTTGATTTCTTTCGGTATCCCGATGATCATTACTACCACCCTGATTTAAATTTTTAACTTCTGAACAACTGTCTGGAAGGAGTTATCCAATATTTCCACCGCCTGGTCAACGTCGGCTTTTGTAATGGTCATCGGCGGGCTGATCCGGATAACGTTGTTGAAAAGCCCTCCTTTGCCGATCAATAGCCTCTGTTTCCGGGTTTCCTCAAAGAGCTCCAGGACAACATGCGGAGCCGGTTGTTTATTTTCCCCGACTATTTCAAGTGCCTGCATTAAACCCATCCCGCGGACGTCCCCAATCAACGAATACTTTTCTTTGAGCGCTGCTAACTTTTCCCGTAGGTAGTTACCGACAATTAAACAGTTGGAAACAAGGTTTTCTTCTTCGATTACTTCCAGAGTAGCGAGAGCCGCGGCCATGGTAACGGGGTTTCCCCCAAACGTAGATATTGTAGAGCCTTTGATACTATCGGCCACCTCCGGCGTGGCAATAGTAACCCCGATTGGCAAGCCGTTTGCCGCCCCTTTCGCGAAGGTCATGATCTCCGGCTGGATGCCGTAATGCTCAATTCCAAACATCTTTCCGGTTCTTCCCCAGCCGGTCTGGACTTCGTCGATAATCATGATGCCGCCGTATTTACGCACGATCCCTTCCACAACTTGAAAATATTCCTTGGGAGGGGTAATAAAACCGCCAACCCCTTGAATCGGCTCAGCAAAAAAACCGGCTATTTTTCCGGAAGTAGTCGTTAGAATCAGGTCTTCAACGTCACGGGCGCATTTTAAATCACAGGCCGGGTAGGACAGGCCGAATGCGCAACGGTAACAATAGGCATTTAAAGCGTGTTTGATTCCCGCTATGTGAGTGCCGCCCAGCCGCCACCCCGAATGAGCCGTCAACGTCATGGCGAGCATGGATCTCCCGCTATACCCGTGCCTCAGAGCAACCAGCTCGGTGCACCGGGTATATAATTGAGCCAGCAAGACCGCGGTTTCATTGGCCTCGGTTCCGGAGGAAGTAAAAAAGCACTTCTGCAAACGGCCGGGGGTTATTTCGGCCAGTTTTTCCGCGTAATTAACCATGTTCTCGGTTTGATACAAGGTGGAAACATGCACCAGCTTGCCGACCTGCTCCTGCAAGCGGGCAGTGACTTTTGGGTGGGCGTGCCCGATACTGATCGTTACAATCCCGCCAAAAAAGTCCAGGTACTCGTTACCATCGATGTCATACAGGTACTTTCCTTTGCCGGAAACGAGCACGAGGGGTTCCCGGTAATAATTGGCCACCGAGGGAAAAAGATATTCCTTATGTTTTCGAAGCACTTCTTCCTTTTTCACTGGATAGCTACCTCCCCCAGTTATATTCCGCACTGTTTTTATTTGCTTTCCAGGCAACTGCCTTCATATAAAGACATTAACTTTAGTTTTCTATTGTTTCTCTTGCGCGCGATAAGAAAAAAAACTTGCGGAATGTCTGCCAGTAACGATTTTGATTGTTCCGCTGCGGCCAGGTAAAAGTTGCTTATCTTTTCTTCCATTTCGATTGCCTTTTGAAGGGCATCACAATAAGCGGGATTTTCTTTAAGAGTTACATTAAAAGTGTAATCTTCCTTGCTGAGGTCAAAGGCAAAACAACCCTCGATAGCATCCGTGATCACCCCGTAATATGCTCTTTCGATTTGCTTAATGTTCTTCAGATTTTCTTTCGCTAAAGAGAGGAAGAAGTCACCATCCGGCATGTCCATCTTTGCTAAACCTTCATAATAATCAGCTGAATTTTTTTCCAGCTCCTTAGCGAAAGTAACGATTGCCGAGGAAGTATTTAACCTCATTTTGTTGCTCCTCCCTAAAACCACCTTTGGATAATCACTTTACTTTCGGTGAAGAAGCGAATCACTTCCTGTCCCTGGGCATGTAAGATTCCGTAGAACGAATCTTTCATCCCCCCAAACGGGAAAAATGCCATCGGTGCCACTATGCCGATGTTAATACCAACATTACCGCTGGCTATCCGGTATTGAAACTCCCTTGCGTTTTTACCATTGGAAGTGAAGATTGCGGCGCTGTTCCCAAACCGGCTGGCGTTGCTCATGTTTATCGCTTCGTCTAAATTTTTCGCTCTCATAATGCTCATTACCGGCCCGAAAATTTCCTCGCTGCCAATCTTCATATCCGGCGTAACATTGCTGAAAATAGTGGGTCCTAAAAAGCAATTATCGGGATAACCACCCTTGATCTTTACTTTCCTGCCGTCAAGCAGCAGTTTTGCACCTTGCTGCACGCCGCTTTCTATGTAACCGACTACTCTTTCCTTTTTTCCCTGGTCACGCAGGGGACCCATCTGAACCGCCTCATCGAGCCCGTATCCAACTACTATTTTGCTAGCCGCGTCGACTAACCCATCGACAAAATCATTATAGAATCCGTCGTCTTCGCCGACGATAACCAGGTTGGCTCCCGCCAGGCAGCGCTGCCCGGTATTGCCGAAGAAAGAAGACATGAGGGCCGGGATAGTATTTTCGACGTTGCAGTCGGGCAGCACAATTAAAAAGTTCTTCGCCTCCCCGTTGGCGATGCACCTTTTGCCTGTTTTTCCGCACATTTCGTAGATATATTTAGCTATTGGGGTTGAACCGACAAACCCAATTCCAACAATATCGGGATGCCCTAACATGGCCGAAACAACTTCTCTTCCCCCATTGACCACGTTCCACACACCCGGCGGGAAACCCGCCTCTTCGACCAATTCGGCAAGCTTCATTTGACTGATGGGATCTTCGCTGGAGGGTTTGATCACAACACAATTTCCCGTAGCCACGGCATACGGTGCAAACCAAAGCGGAACCATAAAGGGAAAGTTATAAGGGGCGATTATCCCAAAGACTCCCAACGGCTGGCGGATTACATACTCGTCTATACCCGCAGCGACATCTTCCAGATTGTAACCCATCATCAGGCTGGGGATTCCACAGGCAACTTCAACATTTTCAATCCCGCGCCTGGTTTCTCCGCGCGCTTCATCAATCACTTTGCCATGTTCCTGGGTTTGGATTCTGCTTAGTTCCTCAAAGTTTTCCTCCAACAATTCTTTTAACCGGAAAAGACACCTTACTCTGGCGACCGGCGGCGTTGTCCGCCATTCGGAAAAAGCTTCTTTAGCTGCTTTTACAGCATCATTTAACTCCTGTCCGGTGGAAATCGGCACTTTACCGATTACTTTACAAGTGGCTGGATTGACGACATCGCGAATCTCTCCGGTAGATTCAACCCATTCTCCGTTAATGTAATTTTTAACTATTTGTACTTCTTTAATTGGTTCTTCCAGGATAGACATTCGTTTTCCCCCGTTTCTTCAAGGAAGATTAAGAATTGTACATATTACCCGTATTTATAAACATTGTTTTTAAGATTTCAGTTTTTTAGATTTCACCATCGTTCTAAAGATTCAATTTTTCCGATACCTTAACACCCCCTTGGAAAACCTTACTAACACGGAAATCCCCCGATAAAAATCAAAAAAGACCATGTTTACATGGCCTTTCTCGAATACTCAAATACTCCCGGGAAAAATTCCCGTGCCGGATTATTTAGTTAAATATAAGCTAACAGTTTGGATTTTATGTGTAAAGAAAAAATCGGCTAGCAGTTATTTTTGGGGTGCGAACGGTCAGTACTGGGGTATGAACGGTCCGTCCCAAAAAGTTCTTTAATGGCTTGCGACCGCAAACCGCCAAAAGGCATGCCCTTTTCCATCATCTCGCCTATGTCGATGACCTTTACCCCTTCGGGCAGCCGGAAGAGTTCTTCGGGCTGCGGGCCGACGTGCAGCTCTTTGAATTCCACCACAACCTTGCCGCCGTCAGGAGAGATGGTTTCCACCCTGGCGGGGACCGCGAGAACTTTCAGTCCCCTTGTCATCGGGGCGATGGCTGCAACGAGGGCTTCGGCTCCGGCGTGCCGCTCGAAGTCCAGGCTTTCAGTCCCCTTGTCATCGGGGCGATGGCTGCAACGGGGAAGAAAGACGCTAGAAGGGTATTTCCTACCGCCTTTCAGTCCCCTTGTCATCGGGGCGATGGCTGCAACAGGACGGATTCAAGCAACTCTACGCATGGCTGGAGCTTTCAGTCCCCTTGTCATCGGGGCGATGGCTGCAACGGGGAGTACCGAAAAGATGGATTTTCGGTATTGGCCTTTCAGTCCCCTTGTCATCGGGGCGATGGCTGCAACTTTAGGAACAATGGTTTGTTGGCATAGAAGATATAATTTCTTTCAGTCCCCTTGTCATCGGGGCGATGGCTGCAACTCGCCCACCTGGCCCCTGACATACTGCTCACGAAACTTTCAGTCCCCTTGTCATCGGGGCGATGGCTGCAACTCTTCGGAGCCGGGTGGTAGCGTAAATTCAAAATACCTTTCAGTCCCCTTGTCATCGGGGCGATGGCTGCAACTTCGAGCATGGCAAGGTATTCAATTTTACTACAACTTTCAGTCCCCTTGTCATCGGGGCGATGGCTGCAACTATCTGGTGAAAATTGGGCAGGGGGGGACGGGGTAAATGTCTTTCAGTCCCCTTGTCATCGGGGCGATGGCTGCAACAGGTGGCGGGATAGCCTGCCTTGAGGTTAACGACACCTTTCAGTCCCCTTGTCATCGGGGCGATGGCTGCAACCATGACCCACACGGCGGCGTTCACGATCGGCTCACTTTCAGTCCCCTTGTCATCGGGGCGATGGCTGCAACCGCCGTGTCGGCGTTGGGAGCTACTATGCGGCTTTGGCTTTCAGTCCCCTTGTCATCGGGGCGATGGCTGCAACCGTGACAAGCTCCAGCAAACCATTGAAGACATAGACTTTCAGTCCCCTTGTCATCGGGGCGATGGCTGCAACATTGCCAATATGCTGACTGATTTTGCCAAAGCCCAGCTTTCAGTCCCCTTGTCATCGGGGCGATGGCTGCAACTATACGGGTTGGTGGGCATGGGGATGCGCTGTTGCACTTTCAGTCCCCTTGTCATCGGGGCGATGGCTGCAACATCAGTACGACAGAGTCAACCGGGAGGAATGCCTCTTTCAGTCCCCTTGTCATCGGGGCGATGGCTGCAACAAATGGCTCATCTCTGCCCGGCTGATCGGGAAATTCTTTCAGTCCCCTTGTCATCGGGGCGATGGCTGCAACCCGGCGACATTGAAGCAACCGGCTACGTATCCGGTGCTTTCAGTCCCCTTGTCATCGGGGCGATGGCTGCAACAATCTGCCATCCAAGAGCCAGT
>JBFMBG010000060.1:0-12738 GCA_040755215.1 Bacillota bacterium
GAAGAAACCTCCTTTGTTATTTTAGCTGAATTGCATTGGAGGTTTTCTTCTTTTCCCCGGGGAAAAACTCCTTCTTTTTCTCCCTGGAGATTACTGGTGATCCCCCACTTTTATTTTACAGCTACAACTGATCAGAATCTTTGACCGGTCCAATGAAAACAAAATCCAGGTTGAAGCCCCGGACTTTTTGCGTTAAGATTAAATTAAGGTTATTGTAAACAGCGAGGTCCCAAAGGCGGTTAAGATGGACGAAGCGGTTTTTCAAGAATACGTAAAAGCCTGGCGGAACAGAAAAAAAGAGGCGGAAAGGCGGCAGGCGGAAAGCCTGCGGCAGGCCAGAGAGGCAGCCGCAAAACTTACCCGGATCCTGGTTCAGGACTACCGGGCAAGGGAAGTCTGGCTGTTTGGCTCGCTCGCCCGGACCAGGGGTTTCCACCGGCGTTCCGACATCGATCTTGCCGCTTCGGGCCTGAGAGCGCAGGAATTTTTCCGGATCCTTTCCCGGCTCAACGCCGCCACCGACTTTGCCGTTGACCTCGTCGATCTGGAAACCTGCCCTCCCTGGCTGGCGGCGGCCATCAGAAAAGAAGGAAAACTGCTGGCCGGTAAACCTCGCGAAAAAGAAGGCGATTCTTGTGCGCGCCAAAACTAAAGAGGATCTTCTTTCCCTGGTGGGACAACTCGACCACATTATGAAATCCTTGCGGATTACCGTTGAAGAAGCGGAAAAAAAGGCGCGGGAATTCAACAGGGCCGTGCCCACCGCCTTTGACCTGCGCGGGATCGGCAGCCTGCTCCACGATTTTTACACCGCCATCGAGGATGTTTTTGAAGCGATTACGGGGGATGTTAACGGGGAACTGCCGGATGGGGTAGAATGGCACAAAAAACTGCTGACCAGAATGTCCATCGTTATTCCCCAACTCCGGCCGGCGGTCATCTCCGAAGAACTGCGCTGGAAGCTGGACGAGTACCTCCGTTTCCGCCACGTATTTCGCAATGTTTACGGCTATCTGCTCGACTGGAAACGCCTGCGCCCCCTCTTGGAGAACATGAAATTGGTCTCCCAACAGTTTGAGCAGGAAATTGCCGCCTTTCGTTCCTTTTTGATGCGCCTTGCCGAAGAACTGGACAAATAACCCGCCGGGCGGCCAGGAACGCCTGGCAACACTTTTTGCGCTGGTGATTGCTATTGGAAATACCCAAGCAATGATCGCTATCCCCCTTGTGAACAATAGCAGAACTTGTCCTTGTAAGCAAGAGAAAAAATTTCTTTCGGAAACCCCGGCGCTTTTTCTGCCGGGATTCTTTTTCCGGGCGGCATATGGTAAAGTGGCGTAATACCTGCCGGCAGCCGCCGGGGAAGATTTTTAAAATAATTTTCTTTAAAGTTATTGCCAACCTCTTTTTACGGTGATAAAATGTTCCCGAGTAAACCGTTTTGGTTTAATTAGTTTCCTTGCGTTAGAATTATCGGAACTCAACCGGATCGCAATTCCCAAACGCAGATTCTCGTCCAGTTTTTATGCAGGGGGGCTTTGCATGTCTGTGTGCCGCCGAAGCCAGGCCTTTTCCGCCTTCACGGCTGTTCCCGTCCTCGTCCTTTTCGTTCTGCTCTTTATGTTTCTTAGCGGCTGTCAGTTCTCCTTCCAGAAAGCGCAGCCGCTCACCGCCAACGGCACCATTGAGGCCACGGAAGTAAAGGTGGTGGCCGAGGTCGGGGGCACCCTGCAGAAACTGGCCGTGAAGGAAGGGGACCGGGTGCAGGCCGGCCAGCTGATTGCCCGGCTGGACGACAGCAGTTACCGTCTCCTGGCCGATCAGGCCTGGGCCGGCCTGGCCGGAGCGCAGGCTTCCCTGGCCGAGGCCCGGGCCGGCGCCCGCGCGCAGGAAATTGAAGCCGCCCGCCGGGAAGCGGAGCGCCTGGCGGCGCTGGCGGCAGGCGCCCGGGAGCAAGCAGCCCTGCAGGAAGATAATTTCCGGCGGGCAAAAGAGCTTTTCCAGGCGGGGGCGCTGCCGGAACAGGAACTGCTGACCGCCGAAACCCGGTTCAGCACGGCCCGGCATCAGCTGGAGGCCGCCCAAGCCCAGCTGGAGGCCGCCCGTGCCAGGCTGGCCCTGCTGGAGGCCGGAAGCCCGGAACAAACCATCGAACGCCTGGCGGCGGCAGTGAAGCAGAGCGAAAGCAACCTGGCCCTGGCCCGGTTAAACCTGGAGAAAACCCGGCTGGCGGCGCCGGCGGATGGCGTGGTGGCCAGTTGCAATTTTACGGAAGGCGAGTTAATCCGCCCCGGCGCGGAAGTGGCCACTCTCTTAAACGATCGCGATCTCTGGCTTTGGGTTTACATCCCGGAAAACAGGCTGGGTCAGGTCAAGGTGGGGCAGCCGGTGCAAATCCGGGTCGACGCTTACCCGGGCAAAACCTTCCCCGGTCAAGTGGAGTATATCTCTCCCAAAGCCGAATTCACCCCACGCAACGTCCAGACCAGAGAAGACCGGGTGAACCTGGTGTTCCGGGTAAAAATCCGCGTCACCGGCGGCCGGGAGGAGCTCAAGCCGGGCCTGCCGGCGGACGTTACGTTTGGGAGTTAGACCCTCATGCCGCTTTTTTCGCGGCACCAACAGAGGATGAAAATTCCGGCCCGCCGTTCGATTTGCCAGGAGCGACATATGCGTAGGGCTGATAACGAAACACGGCGCAGGTGAGGTCAGCGAACCGGCAGCGCGAAACGCGCAGATAAAATGATGATCAGAAACTGGTATAAACTCCGGATAGCCTAATGTAAGCAATAAAATTAATGTACCACGCGCATTTTGCAGCGCTGCCTGGTTCGCTCTGAGCCAAGCCGATGTTTCGTCAGCCCGGAGCATCGGAGCGACGGTAAACGAACGGCGGGCAAAGGGATATTTCCCAGGGTAGATTAAATTAACCATAGAGGGCACAGTGTTCACCATGAGAACATTCATTCTCCCCATTAATTTGAAAATGAGGCAATAAGGCACCAGGGCAAAAAGAGGCACCAAAGAGAAATGTACCGGTAATTTTTACTCTGTGCCTTTGTGCCTGGTAAATTTGTGCCTGTTATTTTCAAAGGTGGATCTGATGAGCAACCCCGAATACGCCATCGAAGCGTACAGCTTAAGCAAAAATTTCGGCCCCGTGCAGGCAGTGCGGGAAGTCAGCTTTCAAGTCCCCGCCGGAAGCATCTTCGGCCTGCTGGGGCCCAACGGCTCCGGCAAAAGCACCACCATCCGCATGCTCTGCGGGCTGCTGCGCCCCACCTCCGGACAGGGGCGGGTGCTGGGGCTGGACATCCTCACCCAGGCGGAGGCGATTAAGGCCGGCATCGGCTACATGTCCCAAAAGTTCAGTCTTTACGAAGATCTTACGGTAGCCGAGAACCTGCACTTTTTCGGCAGCATCTACGGGATGAGCAGGCCGGAAATCGACCGCCGGCACCGGGAGCTGGACCAGGAAATGAAGCTGGGCGGGCGGGAAAACCAGCTGGTGGGCACTCTTTCCGGCGGCTGGAAACAGCGACTGGCCCTGGCCTGCGCCTTTATCCACCGCCCCCGCTTGCTGGTGCTGGACGAACCCACCGCCGGCGTGGACCCCGTTTCGCGCCGGCTTTTCTGGGAACTGCTGGACGGGCTGGCCGCCGCCGGGATAACCATTCTGGTCACCACTCACTACATGGACGAAGCCGAGCGCTGCCACCTGGTGGCCCTGATGCACCGGGGGCGCCTGCACGCCTTCGGGCCGCCCGCGGAACTCATCGCGGCGGAAGGCGCGGCCAGCCTGGAGGACGTTTTCGTGCAAATGGCCGCCGGCGGAGGTGATTAACTGAAATGAACCGGCAGCGTCTGCTGACGATCATGCGCAAGGAATTCATCCAGATCCGGCGGGATCCCCCCAGCCTGGTCATTGTGTTCGTCATGCCGGTGTTGATGCTCCTTCTTTTCGGCTACGCGGTGACCACCGACGTGGAGCATATCCCCCTGGCCGTGTTCGATTCCGACCGCAGCCAGGACAGCCGCCAGCTGGCCCAAGACATGGTGAACACCGGGTATTTTGACCTGGCCTACCGGGCCGGCAGCGCCGAAGAACTCAAAGCCCTTTTAGACGGCGGTAAGGCCCGGGCCGGGCTGGTCATCCCCGCGGGCTACGCCCGGAACCTGCGCCGGGGAGAAACGGCTACCGCCCAGCTCCTCGTGGACGGCTCCGACCCCCTGGTGGCGCGCACCGCCCTTTCCGCGGGGGAAATCGTGGGCCGGGTGAAATCCCAGGAACTGCGGCTGGCTGCCTTGAAAAGAGAAGGTCTGTCGCTTCCGGCCGGCCCGGCCGTCGATCTGCGCATCCGGGCCTGGTACAATCCGGGCCTGGAAAGCATGAAGTTTAACATTCCAGGACTGATCGGCCTGATCATGCAAAACGTCACCATGATGCTCACCGCTTTTGCCCTGGTGCGGGAACGGGAGCGGGGCACCCTGGAACAGCTGATGGTCACCCCCATCCGGGGGGCGGAATTGATGATCGGAAAACTGATCCCCTACATCATAATCGCCTTTATCGATATGGGCCTGGCTTTGGGCATCGGCGTTCTGTGGTTTAAGGTGCCGGTGGCGGGAAGCATTTTTTTGCTCCTGGGGCTGACCCTGCTTTTTCTGGTTTTCGCCCTGGGGCTGGGCATGTTTTTCTCCACCATCGCCCGCACCCAGCTGCAGGCGATGCAGATGACCATGCTTTTCATCCTGCCCAGCGTGCTGCTGAGCGGTTTCATTTTTCCCCGCGAATCCATGCCCCTGCCCATCCAATACCTGGGAAACCTGATCCCCCTCACTTATTTCCTGGATATCCTGCGGGGAATAATGCTTAAGGGCACCGGGATCGCCTACCTGTGGGGAGATATTATCCCCCTGGCCGCCTTCGGCCTGGGCATTATCACCCTGGCCTCCTGGCGCTTCCGAAAACGGGTGGAGTGAACAGATCAACTATCTTTTATTTCTTAAGTTAAGTGCCAGGCACTTAACTTATTTAAGGAGCAGAATATGGAGATCAAGGAAAAAATCCTGCAGACCATGAAAAACCTGGCCGCCAGGAAGGGCTTTTCCGCCGTTACCGTCGACGAGCTGGCCGCCGCCTGCGGGATCAGCAAGCGGACCCTCTACCGCTATTTTCAAAGCAAGGAGGAAATCGTGGAAAAGGTGCTGGAGGAGCTCATGACCGGGATCGACCGGCGCGCCGAAGAAATCTTCACCGGCCCGGCCAGCCCCCCGGAAAAACTGCGGGCCATGGCCGGCGCCGTCGCCGAAGGGGCGCGCTTCATGGAACCCCACGTTTTCCACGACCTGCAGCGCCGCTACCCCCACCTGTGGGAAAAAATCGACCGCTTCCGGGCCGGCCGCCTCCACCGGCTGGAACAAATCTACCGGGAGGGCTGCTGCCTGGGCTACTTCCGGGAAGTCAACTTCGACGTCTTGTTCACCGCCTTCCTGGCCTCCCTGCGGGCCGTGGTCACCCCGGCTTTTTTCATCAACCACGCCGTTTCTTTACCCCAGGCCATAGAAACCCTTCAGGAAATTTTCCTGCACGGAATCAGCAGCCCCGGCGGTCCGATGTCGGAAAAAGAATCCGGAAGAGGCAAAGGAGGTTAAAAGGAATAAAGAGAAGGCGCAACATTTTTTCCATATTAAGGGCGAGGAATTGGCCGACACAATTATTTCATGGTATTTTTCAGTAGGTGTCGATAGTTTCTTGCGCCATGTAAAATGCGGTAAACATACACCCTGTTATCTATAAAACGGTAGAATGCTATATATGGATCAATGATAACCATTCTAAAATTTTTAAAGGAACGATCGAGTAATGGTGCTCCAGAATGTGGGAATTTCTCAAGGCGACGCAGAGCCTGCATGATCCTATCAAGCATTCTGGCTGCTGCCTGTGGATTATCCACCATAATATAATCAAATATTTCATCTAAGTCTGAATAAGCGGCAGGGAGTAACTCTACGTCAAATTTTTTCATTAATTTTCTCCTTCAACCGCTGGTGAGCTTCTTCGAGTGAGATTGTCGGCTCACCCGCAAGTCGTTGTTGCTCAGCAAACAAGAGCTTTTCACGAAGGTCAAGCATAGCTTCCCTGCGTTCAAATGCTTCAATGCTCATAACAACAAGGTCTCCTTCGCCGTTTCGGGTAATGTAAACTGGTTCACCCTTTTCATGGGCAAGCTTTGAAATGGCATTGTAGTTATTACGTAGTGTTGTAGAGGATTTTATAATCATATTGAGTTCCTCCAATCGAATTATTCTACTATTATTATACAATAATTCTATAAGAATATAAATAGAGCTATAAAGGAAAAATGTACCTTGATTCGGCAAGTTACCTTGCCGTGAGGTCGTGAAACCTTTATCGTCGTTGGCTTGGGTTGGTTTCTGTCCAGCCTGGTAAAATAAATGATTGTCCTTTTCACAAAAAGATCTATAATGTTTACAAGGTAATGTTTTCAAAGGTATCCTTGACGATGAAAATTCAAAAGGCAGAAAACGTAGTGAAAAGCAGGTGGGAGTTATGCTTTTGGGAGCCCACATGTCCATTGCCGGCGGGGTGGATAAAAGCATCCTGCGCGGGCAGAGCATCGGCTGCCGGGCCATCCAGATTTTCACGAAGAGCAGCAACCAGTGGCGGGCCAAGCCCCTGGAGCCGGGGGAAATCCGCCAGTTTAAAGAAAACCGGGAAGCCGCTCAAATGTTTGTCTTCGGCCACACTTCTTATCTGATCAACCTGGCCTCCCCGGACGAAGATCTGTGGGCAAAGTCAGTGGAAAGCTTTCTGGTGGAAATGGAAAGGTGCGCCGCTTTGGACCTCCCCTACCTGGTCACCCACCCCGGCGCCCATCTGGGGGCCGGCGAGGACGTGGGGCTGGCGCGGATCACCCGCGCTTTGGACGAAGTTTGCGACCGGACCGCCGGTTCCTCCGTTATGATTCTGCTGGAAGTTACCGCCGGGCAGGGCTCCAACCTCGGCTGCCGCTTCGAACACCTGGCCCGGATCATCGAGGATAGCGCCGCCCCCGAACGGCTGGGGGTATGCTTCGACACCTGCCACGCCTTTGCCGCCGGGTACGACCTGCGCACCCCCGAAGCCTACGCGGAAACCTTCGCCCGGCTGGACGCTTTGGTCGGCCTGGAACGACTGAAGGCAATTCACCTGAATGACTCCCGGGGGAAGCTGGGCAGCCGGCTGGACCGGCACGAGCACATCGGCCTGGGGCAGCTGGGCCTGGAACCGTTTCGCCTCCTCTTAAACGACCCACGTTTTGCACAGCTGCCCATGGTGCTGGAAACTCCCAAGGGAAAAGATCTAAAAGAAGATGTGGAAAACCTGGCCACGCTGCAAAGCCTGCTCCGTGACTGAACTGAGCCGTCAAAATCATTTTTCTGTTTCGTTCCCGGTTTTGCAGTTCCCGGGAAACGCCTGCCCCTGGCTGGACACCGCTCCGGGCTCAGCAAACCGCGGGCATCCGTAAATATCCACAACAGCCGGGCCGTTTCTTTGCCGGAAGTATTTTTCTCCCACAAGACGGACAAACCAAGGGGATGAAAAATGATGTGCAACGTGCTTAACGCCTATACGGAAGCCGCTAAAAAATTGCAGACCCTTTCCCCGGAAGACGTGGCGGCCGGAAGCGGGGCGGTTTATAACCAGGAGAAAGGGGTCTTTTTGCTTCCCTATTTCGGCCGGGAATATGAAGTTGACCGCAACGGCCGGGTCTTCTGCGCCGGCCAAAACGACGTTCCCTACAACGACCGCGTCATCATGGTCCAGTACCTTTGCCTGGCCAGCGGCCTGCCGGCCCGGGGGCGCTGGCTCTCCTTCCTGGAGCTGCCGGACGGGAGCCACCACTACGCTCCTTTTCAAACGGACGCCACCAATCCGCTGGCCAAACGTTTCGGCCGGGACCCGGACGGCTTCCAAAGGGCCGCCCGCGCCCTCGGCGGGACTCCCCTGGAAATGGGCGACCTGGGCTTTACAATCCCCGCCCTGCCCAAACTCCCCCTGGCAGTGATCCTGTGGGAGGGCGACGAAGAATTCAGCGCCCATACCAACATCCTCTTCGACGCCGTCGCCCCCACCCACCTGAGCACCGCCACCCTGTGGGTGCTGGGCGTTGAGCTGGCCCGGAAGATGCTGGCGGTGGAATGAATAATGGAGAGAAGAACCTCTACATCTGGTAATACATTGCTAAAAGAAGCCATATATATTGACCAGCACGGAAGCAAAAGAGGGTTTTGCCCCAGAATCATGGTATATTAACACAAGAAAGGATTAAAAAGATTTATGCAAATCCAACAGGTGCGTGAGTTGATACAAGATTATCCGGCTGATAAGTTGCGATTGATCATCGGCGAGCTGTATAAAATTCTTCCCAAAAAAGTAATCGAAGAAAAAGAGATCGATGTCCTGCTCAAGGATCCGGATGGGTTTCTCGAGAATCGCCGGAAGAACCGAAAGGCAATCGAACTTCCTGACTTTGAAGAAGTCAAAGAAGAAACAGAACTTTTCATCTCTCTTAAACGCCGGCAGATAGGTTATACGGAGGAGAGCAGAAATAACGACCTTGTTGAGTTGGTTCTGATCTTGCAAATGACTCTGGGAGAGTACGAAAAAGCAATCAGCTATTTTAAAGCGCACTACGTTGATTCTCAAGCCGAATTTCCCTGTATGTTCTGCTGCGGTGGCTTTTCCACTACGGACTGAAAGAACTCTGGCTGCGGGAATACGAAGCTGCTCTGGACCACGGGATTCAACCGAGGAAAGCCCTTAACAATACCTATCAGCATATCAGGGAAACCGGGAAGTTTCCAGAGTCCATGAGATAAAAGCCGGTGAAACGAGGGTATCTTTATGCACCACCGGCACGGCCTCCTCCTGGAACCGGTCGCTGAAAGACAACACGACTTTCATTTCCCCGGCGCGGGGCAAATAATCGTCTGCGTTGATCTCCTCGCGGCCCCAGAAGGAGATCGACTTGATCAATTTCCCGGCCTGGGTTAAGGATTGCTCGAACTCGGGCCCGCCTAAGCTACCGCGCAGCGATTCGGGCAGGGCTGCTTTTAAGAAGGCGGTCAGGTCGTCGATCCGGCCGTAATAGCCAAGCTCATGCACTTTGCGGCCGTCTTTCTCCGCGGTCCCCAGGAGTTGGTAATGGAGGTAAGGCTTTAACTCTTCCGGGATCCCGATCTTCGCCCCCAGGTTTTGTTTCAGCAAAGCCTCCGTGTCCGGGAAGGCACTTTCGAGCAGGCGCACCCGCCCGGCCTTGGCGGTAACCGGGTCGGTCATTTTCATATACATTTTCCCGTCGACCAGGTACTGCTCTACCTCCACTTCCGGGATCTACTTACGTTTTTCCCGGGTCTTTCCTGGAGTGGATATCCCCCCTAACATTTAATACGTGAAAGTGTCCGGAAAGGTTCCGGAAGGATTCTAAAAAACTCCGCCAGGACCCGGACGCCCGGGAAACCACCTGGTTTTAACTGTACTTTTGAAAGTTGGCAAAAGAGAACAACTTTACCATCTCCTGTAAAAGAAAGCCAGGCCGGCGGTCACCGAATGAGAAGTGAGATGTGGGAAGTTGGAAGTGAGATTAAGAGGCATCCGGCTAAAGACGGATGTCAACTTTTTTCCGGGCCACGGGAATTTTTCGCTTGCACGCAGGGAACCCTTACAGGATATCCCTTATTTTACCACACATTTTTTGTCTACCGTCCCCTTTGCTGTTACTTTTTCCATGGTTTGTTCGTCTATTAGTCATAGAAAGGCCAATGGGGGAACATCTGTGAACGCCCTTTTCCCGGTACGGAACGGGCAGGGGAGTGTTTTTGAATTGAAGGCTGGAAACGAGCAGGAACGGGGCGCCCGGGCTTCCTTTGCGGAGCTTTACGACCGGTATTTTGACGCCGTAAACCGCTATTTGCGTTACCGCATGGACAATCCCTGGGACGCCGACGACCTTACCGCAGCAGTCTTTTTGAAGGCGATGGAAAATTTCCCTAAACACCGGGGCGACGCTCCCTTTGCGGTTTGGCTCTTTCGCATCGCCCACAACGCCTATGTGGACTACCTGCGGGGGCGCCGGGAAAGGGTGTTTACGGAAGAGGAAATGTATCATCCGGAGGCGGCGCCGTCCGCTCCCGAAGAGGAGCTTTTGCGTTCCGAAGAGGTGCGGCAGCTCAAAGACATGCTGCGGCGGTTGCCGCCGGAACAAAGGGACGTTGTTTCCTTAAGATACGCCGGGGAGCTAAAGTTCAGCCAGATTGCCCAGGTGCTGGGGAAAAGCACCGCGGCGGTGCGGATGATTCACCACCGGGCGTTAAAGGCGCTGCGGGCCAATTATGCAAAAGACAGGAAGGAGGTAGAGGGGATTGGGTAAAGACTGCCCTAATAACGGCAATGGTCCGGACAAAGTTACCCCCCTGGACCCCCGGCGCCACAAAGGAACAGACCGGGAGGAAGCGGACCTGATCCCGGGTGAAGGCTCCCTGGGCGAACTTTTGATCCACATGCGCAGGGTGCGCCAGGCCGTGCCGGTGAACACGCGGCTGCGGGAAGAGTTGCGGGCGCGGCTGCTTCAGATGCAGGCGGCGAAAGGGGCTGGCGGGATACACCGGCCTGGAGCCGCCTCCACCCCGGAGGGAGCACCGCAGCCCGGGGCCACCTCCGCCGGGGAAGGGATGCCGTCATCTCCGGCCCAATCCGCCGGAAAAGGGCGGTTGAAGAAATACTTCTGGCTGTTCCCGGCAATACTGCTCCTGGCAGCCGGGTACTGGCTGTGGTGGTCCGCCCTGGCGCCCAAAACCCTGGAGGCAGGAACCACCAGTGAAATCAGCCGTTTCTGGCTGGAGGACAGCCCCCTGGAATTTGCCTGCGCACCCCGGGGACGGGGCTTCCTGGCCGTCAGGGGCGGCGCCCTGCTGCTGCTGGACCAGTACGGCAACCAGACCGGCATAGTAAAGCCCCCCGGGGGCCAGTCCTATGCCTGGCCCGCCCTCACCCCCTCCGGCGATCAGCTGGCGCTGGTGCGGCGTTATGAAACCGGGGAGGCGGAGATTATCAGGGCGGCCATGCCGGCGGTTCCCCTGGCACCGGAGGCCGCCCCGCAGGTGGAAAGGGCCCTGGCCGGTGCCGCCGTACTTTTAAAGGTGGATAAGGGGGAAAACCCGGCCGGCCTGGCCTGGTCCCCCGACGGCAAAACACTGGCCTATTCCCTGGAGGAACCCGGCGGAAAAGAAGAGATCTTCCTCTTGACCGGGGGCAAGGAGCCGGTATCCCTGGGGACCGGCAGGAACCCGGCCTGGTCGCCCGACGGCTCCCGGCTGGCGGTGGAGCGGGCCGGCCCTGCCGGTGAACCGGAACTGTGGTTGGTTACTCCCGGCGGTGGGGGTGACGCCCAACGGCTGACCCGGGGGCGGCAGCCTGCCTGGAGTCCCCGGGGGTACCTGGCCTTTATCCGGGCGAAAACCACCGAACGGGTGCTGACCTACAGCCGGGACGGCTCACCCCTGTTCACGGTGCGCCAGCGCCAGGAGGAAATCAGGACCATCAACCCGGAACTCCTGGGGAAAAGGCCCCCCAAACAGAAAGAAAACCAGACCCTGTCCACCGACCGGCTGCTCCTGGCCCCGGATACCACACCGGGGGGAACCGAATTGAACTGGCTGCGGCAGCTGGAAATGGAAGGGGTGCGGGAACCCAGGACGCTCCTTCTGGACCAGTTGAGCAATTACCAAAGCATGCACTTCAGTCCCGACGGCAAAACCCTGCTGGTGGCCCGCCGGGACGGAGGAACAGTAGCGCTGGTGCAGGTGGAACTGCGGGAAAAAACAACCGGGCGGGGTGAAAAGCAGTGAGAGGGAAAATGCGGTTTTTTAGCAACGTCTTTATTCTGGTCGTCCTGGCCACGGCCCTGCTGGCGGGGGCGCCGCCTTCCCTTGCCGCGGCCCCGGTGGAAATGAGGGTGCGCCCCGGCCTGGGCGGCCTGTACAAGGTGAACCAGCACCTGGAACTGGTAATCACCGTGGACAACCCCGGGCCGGGGTTTGCGGGAACCATTACGGTGGAGCAGGACGAGGAACGGCCGGAAAGGCGCCGTCCCGATCTGGCCCGGGTGGCCACAGATGTTGACGTGCCGGCGGGTGCCGGCGGGCCGTACCGCCTGGTGATCCCGGGGGAACTGGCCTCCGTGAAGCCGGTGGTGCGGCTGTTTTCCGGCGGGCAGGTACTGGCCGAATCCCGGGTGGAAGGGGTGGCGGTGGCCGACGGCCGGATGGTGCTCCTGGCCCTGGGTGAAGATGTGACCGGGGGCGGCCTGCAGGACTGGCTTTCCCGGGGAGCCGGCTCCCTGGCCACACTGAAATACCTCTCCCCCGGCGAACTGCCCGGGGACAGCCTGCTCCTGGGCGCGGCGGACATTATCATGATCGGCCCTGCCGGCGTGTCCCGTTTAAGCCGGGAACAGGTCAAAGCTCTGAAGGAATGGGTGTACCTGGGCGGCTCGCTGGTGCTGCTGGGCGGCGCGGGAGCCGGTGAAGGGGGCAGTTTTGCCGATGTCAGCCCGGTGCAGGTCACGGGCAGACAGGTGGTGGACGGCAAGCTGGAGGGCCTGCGCTCCGGCGGGCCCCTGCCGGTGGCTGCCGGCCGGCTGGTAGCCGGCAAGGCCCTGGCCGTGGAAAACG
>JBFMBG010000060.1:12748-21707 GCA_040755215.1 Bacillota bacterium
CGGCCGCGGGGCCGGGGGGAAGTGCTATACTGCGGCGCTGCTCCGGGGGACCTGGGCGGCGAAGCCCGGGATGTGTGGTCCGCCCTGCTGAACAGCACCGTCCCGGGACCGGGTACAAAGGACCGTCCGGCAAAGGACCCTTACCTGATCGGGGGCCCGGCGGCAGACCCTCTGGTGGCTCCCAGCGCCTACATACCCCGGCTGACGGGGCCGTCGGTGCCGGTGCTGGCCCTGTTGTGGCTGGTATACGCAGCCGCCGTGGGGCCGCTGCTTTACTTCCTGCTGCGCCGGGCCGACCGCCGGGATCTCGCCTGGGCGCTGGTGCCGGCGGGGGCGCTGGTGGCCGCCGGATGTTTTTACCTGCTGGCCCCCGCCGGCCGCATCCAGGGTTACCTGACCCAGACCCTGGCCGCGGTGGAAATTCTCTCACCGGAAATGGCCGCGGTGCGGGCGGGGGCTTCCGTGGTCACCACCCGGGGCGGGGATCTCACCGTCCAGGCCGCCCCGGGCATGCTGACCGGTCCTGGCTCGGGCAGCACCAACCGGCCAGCGGTCCTGGTGCAGCAGAATAAAGATATCACCACGGTCAGCTTCGGTAACGTTCAGTACAACTCCCTGCGGCAGGTTTACGCCCGCGGGCTGCGGCGGGACCTGGGCAGCATCGAAGGCCGGCTCTCCCTGGAGGGGAACAGCATCAAAGGGGATCTGGTGAACAGGACCGGCCTGGACTTGCGGGACTGCAGGCTGATCCTGGGCAGCCGGGTGATCCCGGCCGGCCACCTGCCGGTGGGGGGTACGGCACACATCGAGGAAAAACTGGAAGGGGTTAATCCGCCCGCCGACCCGGAAATGCTTCTGGCCGCGCTGGGCGTAGGGAAGCCGGGCCGGCCGGGGGACCCTTATTTCCGGGAACGGACGATGTTGAATGAAATTATTTACGGTGATTCCGGGCGTCCGGCTGGTATCCAGTTTATCGGCTGGCACGACGGGTCGCCGGGTATTTTTGCGGTGGCGGGAAAAAGCGGCCGGAGTGCGGACTACGGCCTGGTGCTGGTAAAACAGACCATCCCGCTGGATGCGGCCGGCCGGTTTTATCTTCCGGCAGGGTTGATCAAACCGCGCACCGGTGATTTCCTTATGGCTGGCCAGAGCCCTTCACCCGAAAACAATACAATCAACGATCAAAAGGTCAACCTGGTTTATGATCTGGACGACGCGGGGATCGGCAGGAATTTTCGGATCACGGCCCTGGAAATTCAATATGCTAAAGGGCAGTTCAACCTGCCGGTGGAAATATACAACCACCGGGAGGGACGGTGGGAAGAGCTGCCCGACGGCGGCAAAAGGATCGGGTCGGCAGAGTTGTCCCGGTATCTATCCCATAACCAGGTCTGGCTGAAGGTGGCCGGTGAATCCCGGGGGCCTTACCCGGTGTGGCCCGGCCTGGCGGTGGAAGGGGTGGTTTCCTGATGATCCGGTTTAACGGGATATGTAAAAATTTCGGGGCCACCAGGGCGCTGGACAATTTCAGCCTGGAAATCGGCCGGGGGCTGGTTTACGGGCTCATCGGTCCCAACGGCGCCGGCAAGACCACGGCCATGAGCATCCTGGCCACCCTGCTGCTCCCCGACGCGGGCACGGCCACGGTGGACGGCCTGGACGTGGTGGAGGAAGCGGAAAAGGTGCGGGGCATAATCGGCTATATGCCCGATTTCTTCGGTGTTTACGACGGCCTGCGGGCGACAGAATACCTGGAGTTTTTTGCCGCCGCCCACCACATCCCCGCCCACCGGCGGCCCGGCCTGGCCAAAACCCTCCTGGAACTGGTCAATCTGCCGGACAAGGCCGACGTATATGTGGACTCCCTTTCCCGGGGGATGAAGCAGCGGCTGGCCCTGGCCCGCTGCCTGGTGCACGACCCCAGGGTGCTGATCCTGGACGAACCGGCCTCGGGCCTGGATCCCAGGGCCCGGGCGGAGATGAAGGAAATCATCCGGCACTTGAAACACCTGGGTAAAACGGTATTGATCAGCTCCCACATCCTGCCGGAGCTGGCGGAGATCTGCGATGCCGTGGCCATCATGGAGGCAGGGAGGCTGGTGGTCGCGGGCACGGTGGCGGAAATCACCGCCGTTTCCCGGGGCGCCAGGCAAATGCGGGTGGCGGTGCTGGACCGGGCGGGGGAACTGGCGGGCTTTCTGGCCACCCGGCCCGGGGTAAGTGAAACCCTGGTGGACGGGCAGGAGGTCCGGTTCCTTTTCGACGGGAACCAGGCGGAACAGGCCGCCCTCTTACAGGCCATGGTCAGCGGCGGCTGGCCTGTGGTAGAATTTGCAGAAATCAGGCGCAACCTGGAGGAGGCCTTTATGGCCGTTACTGCTGAGGGGGTTGAAGATCATGGTGGAAATTAACCCGTTTTGCTCAAAGAGCTGCGCCAGCGGTTCCGCACCGGGAAAACGGCGTGGCTGCTGGCCCTTTACCTGCTGGTCATCGGTGCCTTCGTCCTGGGGTTCATGTACCTGAGCTGGCGGGGCTCCCCGGGTATCTACCAGCCCGACCGCAGCCGCACGCTGTTCATCATGCTCAGCGCTACCCAGTTGGTCCTGCTGGGCTTCGTGGTGCCGGGCCTCACCGCCGGCGTCATCAGCGGGGAACGGGAGCGGCAGACCTTGAACGTGCTGCTGACCACCCGGCTCACCCCCCGGCAGATCATCTGGAGCAAGCTGGTCTCTTCCTGCGCCTTTGTGGTGCTGCTGGTGGCGGCCACCCTGCCCCTGTACAGCATCGTTTTTATGTACGGCGGCATCGCCCCGGCACAGGTGCTGGGGGTTTTCGGCTTCTACCTGGTGACCATCTTTCTCTTTGGCTGCATAGGCGTGGCCTGCTCTTCTTTCTTTAAAAGAACGGGTGTGAGCACCGTCACGGCCTACGGCCTGGCCTTCGCCCTGGCGGCGGGCACCGGTTTCCTGGCGGTGTTTCTGCACGAAATGAACCGGCTGCAGGCCCGGGGAGCCATAAGCCCGGAAACCTGGCACCCGGCCTTTCTGGCCTGGGTGGTGGAATTTTTACAGGACATCAACCCCGTTTTTGTTTTAATGCAGATCCTGGGTGAAAATGGGATTCCCACGGGGGTAAATTTCGGCCTGCCCGGCTGGGCCGTTTACACCCTGGTCTACCTGGCCGCCGGCGTCCTGCTGTTGCACTGGAGCGCCCGCCTGCTTTTGCCCGGGGGGAAAAGGAGGCAAAGCACCAGGGATGTTTAAGCACCAGTGGCCAAAGAAAAAACCGGCCGGTTCATAAATTGACCCGTTACATTCCCCGTTCCAAACAGTCCATATAACTGAACAAACAATTTTACCCTTTAAAGGAGGAGATGCAGGTGAAAAAAGTGAAGGGTATGGCCGCCGCTGTGCTGCTGGCTTCCCCGGTTTGGGCGGCGGAAAACCCGGCGTCCGTTGTTCAGGCAACGGGCGGCGGTGGCGGAGTACGGACGGCAGCGCCACAGGGAGTGACGGAGGCACAAAAACCGGTGCTGACACAGGCGCAGAAACTGGCCCTAGAAAAAGTCTACCGGGCCGTACCGGAACTGAAAGAATTGTCCGTGCAGCATGTAACTAACGAGGGGGATAGGACTTGGTCGGTAATGCTGAGTGACTGGGCCCCGGGCACGGACCGGGGTATCCAGATCGCAAACGCCCACCTCACCTTTGAAACCGCCACGAGAGAACTGCTCAGTTACAACTTCCAGAACCCGGCCTGGGCCTCGGAAAAGGTCCCCTCCCCCACCCTGGCCAGGGAAAAGGCGGCGGCCTTTGCCCGGCAGATCCTGGGGGACAAAATAAAGGACTATGCACAGGGTGACGATATGGGCTTTAGCGGTGGAGGCAGCGCCGACGAAAAAGGCAACAAAATTTACTGGACTACAGCAGACGTACCCTACTACCGGCTGGTCAATGGAGTTCCCCTTATGAACAGCGGCTTCCGGGTGGGTGTGGACGTTTTCGGCCACATCACCAGCTTTTACCGGCAAAGGGAAGAAGGAATTGATCAGGCCAAATTCCCCGATCCCTCCCGGGCCGTAACCCGGGAAGAAGCGGAAAAGACCTTTGCCGGGATGCTGGAAATGAAACTTTTTTATCTTGAACATCAACCTTTTTATGGTCTGTTTAAACCGGAAAAGGGCGAAACCGGGCCGGCACTGGTGTATGCGCCTGCATCCCTGGCCCCCATCGATGCCCTGACAGGAAAACCCCTGGCCGAATTTATGCCCCCATTTTCCCAAACCCAGCGCATCACCCTGCAGGGAGAGGGCCGACAATTGATCGCCAGGACGCCGGAGGAAGCCGCCAAGCTGCTGGCCGATGCATTTGGCATTGATCTGACGGGAATGCAGTTTCACAGAGCCAGCGATGTGCAATCTTTTAATGATCGGGAGACCAAACAGAAAAGTTATACCTGGAGCACTCTACCTCAAAAAGGGACGGACGGCAAACCAGATTACCGCCAGGCGCGCTATGTGCACCTGATCACCAATGCCAGCACCGGAGAGGTTATAAGCTATAACCTCCAGGACGAATCGGGGCGCGGCCAAAAGGGTAGTGTTTCCCGGGAAGCCGCTCAGAACACGGCGGTGCAGTTTCTGCAAAAATACCTGCCAGCAGGGCCGGCAGAGCTGGAGATGCAGGTGTACCCGGAGGTAGAAGAAAGGATTCCCGCCTGGGTAGACAAGAGCAAGCTGAAAGATCAGGAACGCCCCCTACCGGTAATCTCGTTTACCTTTAACCAGGTCCACCAGGGCGTGCCGGTTATGGACCGGGCCTGCACGGTGCAGGTAGACGCCCTGACCGGTAAGATCATCGCATTTTACAACGGCATAAGCGGTCCGCCCGTTTCCCTGCCGGACAACCGGAACGTGGTGCCGGCCGAAACGGCCAAAGCCGAGTTTTTAAAACAGCATCCCCTGAAGCTGGTTTACATCTGGCCCGAGTATTTCGACCAGAAAGCCCCCTCCCCTTACCTGGTCTATATCCCTGTTCCCGGGCCCGACTTTTATGTGGATGCCTTTACCGGGAAAACAGCGCAGCCGGAAAACAAGTAACGCTTAAATTATTGGGCGACAAGCACAGTGCCGGCAGAAAGACAGGTGGGCACACATGTATATAAGTTGACCCGGCCAAATACAGTGTAATCACCTGCCCACTCAATAATTGAACCGAACAGCCGCAGGAGGCCGTACAGGCCTCCTGCGCCGGCAAAAAGCGGCAGATGAAACTAAAGCTCCAGCAGTATCCTTACCCTGTCTTCCACCGCCGCCATGGTATTTCGGGAAACTTCGCCCAACCGTTCCAACAACCTTTCCGTGGAAACGGACCGTATATCTTCGCACTTGACAAAGCTCGTTTCTTTCACCCCGCCCTCCGGCGGGCTTATCTTCACGTGCAAGGGGATTTTTTTGTCCTTCGTGGTGATCGGCAGCACCACCACAAGCCCCGCCGGGCCGGAGTTGAACAGGTCGACCGAAATCACCAGGGCGGGGCGCTTGCCCGCCTGTTCGTGCCCGCGGACGGGGTTTAGGTCGACAAGCCATACCTCCCCGCGCTTCGGTTTAACCATCATTCATCACTACCCAGACCATCGCCCAAGGCCACGTCCCACTCCTTACGCTCGGCAACCTCTTCCTGCCATTTGTCCCGGTCGTTCCTTAAGCCTGCATAGGCTTCGTTGGCTCTTTCCAGCAGCCACTGCCTGCGGTACGCCTCGATAGCCCGGTCAAGGACGGCCTGCATCGTTTCACCCGCGCAGTCAGCTATTTCTTTTAAAGCTTTCCATGAGTTCGGGCTGATCCTTACGCTTGCTGGCATTCTTCACCCACCCCTTTTTGTTCTTAGTTTACAATGCCGTATACAAATCTGTCAACATAGGTGTATTAAAACCGGGCGACTTCTTCTCTCTCGCGGAATGCACCAACTCCTCCAGCAACAGCGGCCGGAAAAATTTCCCCCAGGGCCTTTACGCCGGGTTCAGCCACAGGGACTCCACGCGGCCAGGCCCTGTTGCCCCGGAAGCTTTCTACGTAATTTAGCTCCACCCATGCCAGGGTGTGTCTTATGGCTGGATGTTTTATGGCTGGATATAGATGATATTCTCTTTTGCCGTCCAGTAACTGGCTCCGCCGGGCCCATCAAGGAACACCATATCCTGTTCTTCCCGCACCAGCCAGTATACACGATCGTACTCTGTCAGCCGCGTGGGCCGGGTTTGCTTAATACTTGCATATTCGGAGCATTCATAGACAGGTGCGTCTTTCTTGACAAAAACCTCCCGCGCCTGAAGATAGTTTTCTTTAGTTAATTTCTCGCCGCAGGCAGCCGGCACCCATCCTTCCTCATTGCCGGGAGTATCGTAAACATTGACTTTTACTTTAAACCACCCTGTTGTTTCTTCAAGAATAGCGGCCACGGCCCCTGCTTCCACCCTCCTGATCTGCTGGCTGTCCAGGGAGGGGGCGGCATAAACAGGCGTGCTTTCCTTGATTAAGAGCTTGCCGGCCGGCGCCTGCGCGGCCTCCGCCAACTGCCGCATCTCCTCATATCCCTGCCGGATAAGCTCCGCTTCCGACTGGAAGCACGGCTGGTTCATATCCAGGGGGATATACTGACCCTCAACATCTTCAATAAAAAACTGGACGGAATCCTTTTGCAAACGGCCCTGGCTGTCGAAACGGGCCGTTACCTTTAAGAATTGGTTGGCTTCCTGGGGTTTGGTGATATACTCCTGCAATTCCTGCTGCCAGAAGGCGATTTGTTTTTCGATTGCGGCCAGCGCCTCCGGGGCGAGGCGGCCGCGGTTTTCCTCCAGGTACTCGATACGGCCCTTCTGGGGCGGCCACTTCTCCGGCGTCGCTACACCCAGGAGGTGGCTGACCTGGACCAGGTAGACGGCTTCCGCCTGGGAGCCGGACCGCATAAAGGATTGCAGGTCAATCCTGGTGTCCAGCACGCGGTAATGCCGGTATTGCCTGGCCACCAGGTCCTCCACCTGTTTCTGCAGCTGCACCTTAAGCCGCCACTCGTCCTCGGTGCTATCAATGGCGGTAATATACCAGCCCCCGTCCCGGGGCTGGACGGTAATATGGTGGACATAAGAGCCGGCCGACCCGGTGGAGGCCAGCAGGTCGAACTGGACGGTAAAGAGCCAGTTTCCTTCTTTATCCTCTTTCTGTTCGAGGATAGTGTATTTATCCACCCAGGGACTGGATACCCCGGTCACCCAGCCCGTCCTTTCATAATCAGGGCGGTAGCGTTCCTGTAAACCCGGGGCCAGGAGGGCGTACTGCCAGGCGCCGTTGCGCGTTTGGACCGCCGTGGCCCAGTTGCGCACGGCTTCTTCCGGGCTTACCGGCTTCAGCGCCTTTTCCAAAAGGACCAGCCGGCGGCGCAGGGAATCAACTGGCGGGACCTCGATTTTCACGGTGCGGGTGGCTTCTTCCCACTCCACCCCGGCGCCCAGGGCCTCAGCCACCCAGCGGACAGGGACCATGACTCTTTCGTGAATGATCTGCGGTGGGACCTCCGGCTTGATTTCCTGACCGTTAACAACCAGCCTGATTGGATTGTTCCCCAGGGCAGCCCAGGCGGCGGCGGTAAGAATAACAACAGACAGAACAACGACGCTCAAAGGGATTAACATTTTCTTCACGACTGAAGGCCTCCTTCAAGATTTTATTGAATTATTGAAAACCTGCCAGACAAGATCCAAAAAATAAGAGAAAATTATTGACTTATGATTTTTTTTAAGCCAGCAATAAATAAGAAGACCAATAATTATATTGATTGAGAACTCAAAAGATGACAGATAAGCAGTAATTATCATGATAAGAATTCCGACACTTAAAAACAGGATACCAGCTTTTTTTGACCCGCGCTTAATGTGCGGGGGAATATTTCCTCCTGTCCAATACCCTGGGTTGTATTGTTTCTCACCCCATTCCTCAATTTCATTAAGATGTTCACTCGGGTGTTTTTTTCTTTGTTTATCCGACATAGAAACACTCCTTAAAAAACGTCGCAATAATTGCCTAAGCCACCGGAATAAAGAGGGCCTTTGACATATCACTAGTCAAAGGGTAGTAAACTCCAACACCGCGCCGCCTGCCGGGATGCGGGCCAGCACGTAAGGGTAGGTGATTACCTGGGCTGGTATTCGGCCGGGCGGCGGGCCGCTAACCCGGTAACGCACCGTTAGTTTGCCCCGGCCGTCGTCCTGGATGTTGATGATCTCCACCCTGTAGCCGGCAGTGGGTTTTTCGCCGGCCGCGATGAAGATGTAGCGCCACTGCCCGGAAGTCAGCGAGCCCGTAAAGAGCTGCCGGCTGTTGGCCGCCGCCCACTTTTTGACTTCCTCGGGAACAGGTTCGGCAGTTTGAAGTTCAGGGCTGGTGGCGCCGGCATTGCCGGCAGCTAAAAGCTTATAGGAAATCGGCTGGCCGTAAGCGTAAGGGGTGCTGTCTGGATAAAAAGGCACTCCCATCTTCTTGGCTAATTCCCTTTTCTTGAGCACCTCTTCCTGAAGCTTCTGCGCTTTTTCCACCATGTCGCCCTGGGGATATTCTCGAATGATCTTTTCCAGGTAACCGGCGTCACCGGTGTAGGCGCCCAGGACCAGGAGCGCGTCGTCGGCCATCGAGCTCTCCGGGCACTTTATCTTTTCCCGAAACAAAGCGGTGATAAAGCTCGTCGACGGCCGCCAGCGCCCTTTCTTCGCCCAGTTTATACAGGTTGAAAAGCTGCCGGGAACGGGCGGCGGCATCCTGCTCCTTTTCCTGCGCCTCCCAAAGCCAGGCGAGGAGTGCCGAACGTCTGGCACCGGGAGACTCCTCGCGGGCCATATTGAGGACGGCAAGAACCAGGTCTTCTTTCGCTGCGGGGGCAGTTAACCGGGCGTAAACGTCAGTGAGCCA
>JBFMBG010000061.1:0-20681 GCA_040755215.1 Bacillota bacterium
TCGATGTAGCGCAGCCCTTTCTCGCGCAGCGAACTGTCCATTTTCGGGGTGAGGGGGATGGAAAGCCAGATCAGCGCTTCCCCCAGCATCAGCCGGGCCCTGGCCGCCAGGCCGCCGAACCGGTCGTAGAGGGTGAGGGCCTTTTCCAGGGATTTGATGCCCTCCCCCGTTTCCCCCAGCAGGGCCAGCGCCTCGCCGGAAACCAGGAGCAGCCGGGCGTTGCGCAGAGGATCTGCGGAAAGCCTTTCTCCGCCGGGAAAAGAATCAGGCACCGGCCCGGCGGCCGGGGGACGGGGGCCGCGCCGCCCGCGCCCGGGTGCGTTTTTCCGCGGGCGCGCTGCCGCGCCCTTTTCGGCCGTTGGGGCCAGTTCCTGCAGGAGGCGCATAGTGGCGTCGCCGGGGGAAATCCCCAGTTCCTTTTTGAGCACCTGCCGGCACTGTTCGAACTGCTCCGCGACCCGGGCGGGCTGCCCCAGGGCGGCGTAGAGGCGCATCAGGGCCTGGTGGGCCGCTTCGTCCAGGGGGTCAACGGCCAGCCAGCGGGAGGCGTAGGAGACGGCGGCCTCGTGGAGGCTTAAGGCGGATAACCGCTCCACCAGCGTACGCAATACGGCCAGGTGCAGGTCGGCAAGGCGCCGGCGCTCAGGCAGGCACCAGTCCGCGTCCAGGTCCTCGACGAAGTCCCCCCGGTAAAGCGAGGCGGCCCCCATCAGGAGTTCCACTTCCTTTGCATCCTTTTGCAACCCCGCCCAGGCCTTCTCCTCGAAGAGCCGCGCGTCCACCGGGCAGTCCGGTCCGGCCGGCGCCCGCACCGCGTCCCGCCGGATTTCCAGGAGGTCGTCCGGAGCGCCGGCGGCGGCCAGGGCCCGCCGCAGGAAATACAGCGCCGTGCGCAGATTCCCCGCCGCCCGCTCCTCCTCAAGCTCACCCCAGAGCATCCCGCGCAAAAGCTCGCGCCGCACCCAGCGGCCCTGCTGCCAGAAAAGGTAGGCCGCCAAAAGGCTCACTTTGGCGGTGGGCAGGGAAATTTCCCCGTCCGGAGTAAGGATGGCGAAACGGCCCAGGAGGTGGATCTGGATCATTTTAGCCACCTCATCAGGTGCTTCTTTTTGATCATTTAGCTTTCTTCTGCAGATTATTCGACAAATTTCTTCTGTTTCCTTTTAATGAAAAGGAATCTTAGGTTTTATTCGATTTTGCGGCCGGCAACTCCTGCCAAAGAAAAATCATAAAACAAAAAAAAAAAAAATCAGGCCCGCCGGAAATTTATTCCGGCGCCGTGTAATTTGAACATTTCTCTTGGGTGTTAATACTGGAAATCGGCAGCAATCTCGGCTATAATAGTAGAAAAGATCGGTGAAATAATTGATGAAAAAGAGGGCGTCCGGAAGGGTGATTCCGGTCCAGGAAGCGGTCCGGAGGGCATTGCAAAAAAGGCTGCAGCAGTGGACGGAAGAAGATGAAACCGTCGACCGGGGGATCAGGGTATCGGTAACGGAAGGGTTGTCTTATACGCTGGACAAGGAGCGCGGGACGCTAAAAGTGGAGGAATACGATAAGGTAAGGAAATATTTGGACAGGGAACTGTACGGTTAGGCGGATTAAAAACAGCGGCGACGCCCGGCGCGTGCAGCTGAAAATTGGGAACTCGAACTTTTCAGCCGGCTCCTTAACGCCTGCGTGTCTGCCAAGCCGGTAACCTTTGCTGAGTTAACGGCATAGCCATAAAGATAAATCTTAGCACTTCATATTTTCGTATGTTGCGAAAAGGTTGAAGGTTTGTGAAAGGAAAGGAAAACCAGAAGAAAGGAGGAAACGAGCCATGTATACTCTGGAGGTGAAAGTAAAATCGGTAAAGGGAGAGTGTGCAGCTGGCTACAAAGTAGGAGACATGTTCACTGTAACCGATCCGGTCGTTGTTCCCCGGGAAAACTGCCCTTTGTGTATTTACGCCCTCAGCACCCTGTTTCCTTATCTCACGGCAGCCTATCGGGAGACGGACACCGGGGATTGGATCCACCAGGTAACGGAAATACAATGTCCTGACAGCAAAAATACAGTCGTCTTTGAGCTTAAGCGCCGGTAAAGGAACCTCTGCCAAATTACCGGAGCTTACGGAGAAATTATTACCGTTGAGAGCAGGCGAAAAATAGAGTGCCTGGGGCAGATGAGAAATGCTGTGGAAGGGGCACTTTGGAAGATAAAAGTCAAGCGAGCAGTAAGGGAGGTGTGGTGAAAAATGATAAAGGCAAAGGACATGAACCAGGCCCAGATTACCCATACCTTTTGTAATTGGTGTAAGTATCGCCGCTACGTTTTGGGCTACTCCTACTGGGAGTGCGGCCTGGAAGAAGAGAAAAGAGAAGCACACTGCCCATACAGGCAGGCGGTGCGGAAAGAAGAGGCAGAGCAAAGCTTTCATTAATCTTACTCTTTTTCCCTTCTAACTATTGTCATTAGGGGGGCTTCGATGGCCGGGTTGAAACCACCTTTATTTCCCCAGGTTAATCCTGCGGTACTTCCTGTTGTTGAGATGCGAACCCTTCAAAATGTGCAGCATGCCAAGTGCCCGGCCGGTGCCGACGGCCACGCAGGACAGGGGATCGTCGGCCACATAAACGGGCACCCCCACTTCTTTGCTCAGCAGCATGTCGATTCCGTGCAAAAGGGCGCCGCCGCCCGTCATGACGATTCCCCGGTCGGCGATGTCGGAGGCCAGCTCCGGCGGGGTGTGCTCTAAAACTTCTTTAACTGCTCCCACCACTGCCTCCAACGGCTCCTGGATGGCCTCGTAAACATTCCGGTGGGTAATGTTCACCGATTTAGGCAACCCCGTAACCATGTCCCTGCCGCGGACATCCACTACTTTTTCCGCCATCCCGTCAGGATAAGCGGTTCCCGCCCGCATTTTCAACTCTTCCGCGGAACGTTCGCCGATAACAAGATTAAACTTTTTGCGCACGTAGCGCATTATCGCTTCATCAAACTTGTCCCCGCCCAGGCGCAGGGAACGGCTGCAGACAATTCCGCCCAGGCTCAAGACGGCGATGTCGGTGGTGCCGCCGCCGATATCGATCACCATCTTTCCCCTGGGCTCCGAAATGTTTAAGCCGGCGCCGATGGCTGCCGCCAGCGGCTCCTCGATGATGTAGGCTTGTCCGGCGCCCGCCTGCAGGGCGGCCTGGAGGACGGCCCGCTCCTCCACGTTGGTGACCTGGGCCGGGATGCAGACCATAATCCGGGGGCGAAAGAACAGTTTCCGGCCGTTTACTTTCGCGATAAAATAGCGGAGCATTTTTTCGGTAACATCGTAATCGGCGATTACGCCGTCTTGCAGGGGCCGGACGGCCACGATGCTTCCGGGCGTGCGCCCCAGCATCCTCCTTGCTTCCGTTCCCACGGCGATAATTCTGCCGGTGTCCTTATTGATCGCCACCACCGATGGTTCGTTAAGCACGATCCCCTTTCCCTTGACAAACACCAGCACGTTTGCAGTGCCCAAATCAATTCCGATGTCGCTAGAAAAGCCCAGCATAGAGGAGCCCCCTTAAAACGGTCGCCGGTCGTCAGAGGTCGAAGGTCGAGGTAAGGGGTCGGCATAAATAGTCGCACATTTGCCAAAACGGAAGACCTCTTGGAACGCGCCTTAATGATTGGATCGGTTGATTAATTCTACATATTTAGCCAAAATCCTCTATGACTGCAGCGAATTTTTATATTTTTTGCGTGTGGCTTCGCCGCCGCGTAAATGCCGTTCGGACTTGTTGAATTCCAGCACCGCTTTGACCTGCTGGGCAAGCCTCTTATCTAAAGAAGGAAGTCTTTCCGTCATATCCTTATGCACCGTGCTTTTACTGACCTGAAATACCGTTGCCGCCTGGCGCACAGTGGCCTGGGTATCCAGGATATAGGCGCAGATCTCCAGCACCCTTTTCTGGATATATTCCTGCATCTCCCTACCTCCCTAGCGGCTAAAAAAGCTCCTAAAAATATATATGCCAAGACCAGGCGGAATTGTCCTAAAAAAGAAAAACCCCTCTGAACAGGGGGACTAGTCTATTATTTTTCTCCCAGCCTGGTTATTTCCACGCCGGTGTAGTAGTGCTTTAAAATCTGGGCAAACGTGTACCCGTGTTGGGCGAGTCCTTTCGCTCCGTACTGGCACATGCCCACGGCGTGGCCGTAGCCGCGGGTGGTTACTTCCAGCCGGTCGCCGTTAACTTTTAGAGCAAAGTCGGCCGAGCGAAGATCCAGGAGGTCGCGCACGACGGCGGCCGCATAAGTTTTATCGCCCAGTTGCACCGTTTTCGGGCGGCCGGCGCTGGTGTATTCCAGCACCCGCATGACCGGAGCCGGCGAATCCTTTCGCCCGTTTCCGGAAACGGGAACCGCGCCCAGATCGGTTTTCAGCACCCGGCCGGCCTGTTCGAGCGAAACCACGGCCACGCGTTCAGGCTGCGGGTCGGCGCAGTAAGGGCAAGGCACTCCCTTTAAATAGGCCACGTCGACCTTCCACACCTCGCCCGCGTTTTCCGTTCCCCTGCCGCCGCAGGAAGCGTGGTAAATGGGATCGATCAGCTGCCCCTCGTAAGTGATCACCATTGTGCGCGTGTCGTCCACGGCCCGGCGGATTTTATAATAGTAGCGGTAGTAATTGACCGTCCCCCAGCGTTTTTTCATCTCTTCCGGCGAAATCCAGCCCTGGCCGTGCCGGTAATCGTCGCAAACGTCCGCTCCGGGGTGCCGGGAATTGGCGATACCGCCGGCCTTTAAACGCTTTAAGATGTACGTGCGGGCAGCCACGGCCTGGGCCTTTAAAGCTTCCGCGGGAAACTCCGCCGGCATCTCGGCGGCCACCACGCCCGTGACGTAATCGTCCAGCGGCAGCCTGACGATTTCCCCGGTGCCGTGGACGTAAAGGCGGACCGCCGGTTCTTTTTCCTCCTCGATCCGAACGGAAGAAAGCCTGTCCGTAAGGTACGGCAGAGCCAGTAAAACCGCGATCAAAATTAGGGTAAATCCTATGAATAACTTGCGAATCGGCAAAACCCCCTGACTTGCCTCTATGCTCTTGTTCCTTTAAATCTTGTCCCTTTGTGCCTTGGTCCTTTGTGCCTTTATGCCTTTATATTATCTTTATTCATAGTATTTACCCATTAATTACCAGAAATACCGCAAGGACAGTTTTACTTACTTATTCTTCCCCGGCGGGGGTGACAAAGCAAGTGGGGACGGTTCGAAAGCTGATTCGGAATATGAAAGGTTAATCAATGGTTTCCTAAAAGCAAGTACCTATGGGACTATTGTCAAAGAACCAACAGAAAATAAAAAACCAGGGAATCCCCTGGTTTTATCTTCGGTTCGATGGCAAGGAGCTCTATTTAAGATCTAGGGAAAATTAACCTAAATCCCCTCCAGCGCCTTGAGGCGGTTTAACGCCCGCTTTAAAGCGGCTTCCGCCCTGGCGATGTCGATGTCCGGCGTTCTGGCCGCCAGCCTGGCCTGGGCGCGCTCGCGGGCCGCTTCCGCCCGGGCGCGGTCAATCTCGTCTTCGCGCTCGGCCGCCCGGGAAAGAATGGTCACCCGGCTGTTCCGCACTTCCACGAAACCGCCGGCCACGGCAATCTTCAGAGGCTTCTCGCCGCCTTCCTGATACACCCTGACCAGCCCGATGTTCAGCGTGCTGACCAGCGGCGCGTGGTCGGGCAAAAAGCCCATTTCGCCCTCGGTGCCGGGCACAATCACGTAGCGAATGTCTTCGCTGTAGACTTTCCGCTCCGGAGTAACGATCTCCAGGCGCTGTGTTTTTTCCGCCATTTTTATGCACTTCCTTCGAGCAGGCGCTTCCCTTTCTCCACGGCCTCTTCAATCACGCCCACCATGTAGAAGGCTTCCTCCGGCAGCTCGTCGTGCTTGCCCTCCAGGATTTCCTTGAAGCCCCGCATGGTCTCCTTTAAGGGCACGTAAACGCCGGGCATGCCCGTAAAGGCTTCCGCCACGTGGAAGGGCTGCGAGAGGTAGCGCTGCAGTTTTCTGGCCCGGGCCACGATGAGCTTATCTTCGTCCGACAACTCCTCCATGCCCAGGATGGCGATGATGTCCTGCAACTCCTTGTAACGCTGCAGCACCTTCTGGACGCCGCGCGCCACCTGGTAATGCTCGTCGCCCACCACGCGCGGGTCTAAGATGCGCGAAGTGGAATCCAGCGGGTCCACCGCCGGGTAAAGCCCCAGCTCGGCGATCTGCCGGGAAAGCACCACGGTGGCGTCCAGGTGGGCAAAGGTGGTGGCCGGCGCCGGGTCGGTCAGGTCGTCCGCCGGGACGTACACGGCCTGCACGGAGGTAACGGAACCTTTGCGCGTGGAGGTAATCCGCTCCTGCAGATGGCCCATTTCGGTGGCCAGGGTGGGCTGGTAACCCACGGCGGAAGGCATCCGCCCCAGCAGCGCGGAAACCTCCGAACCGGCCTGGGTGAAGCGGAAGATGTTGTCGATAAAGAGGAGTACGTCGGCGCCCTCTTCGTCCCGGAAGTACTCGGCCATGCACAGGCCCGTCAGACCCACCCGCAGGCGGCACCCCGGCGGCTCGTTCATCTGGCCGAAAACCATGATGGTCTTGTCCAGAACGCCGGCCTCGGTCATTTCCAGGTAAAGGTCGTTGCCCTCGCGGGTCCGCTCGCCCACGCCGGCAAACACGGAGATGCCGCCGTGCTGCTTGGCAATGTTATTGATCAGCTCCATCACGATCACCGTCTTGCCCACGCCGGCGCCGCCGAACATGGCGATCTTGCCGCCTTTGAGGAAGGGCACCAACAGGTCGATCACCTTCAGGCCCGTTTCCAGCTGCTCGGCCCGGGTGGACTGCTCGGCCACGGTCGGAGCGGGGCGGTGAATGGGATAATAAGCATCGCTGACGACCGGCCCTTTCCCGTCAATAGGCTTGCCCAGCACGTCCACCAGCCGGCCTAAAACGGGCCGGCCCACCGGAACGGTAATGGGCTTTCCGGTATCGACGACCTTTGTCCCGCGCTTCAAGCCGTCGGTGGAAGACATGGCCACCGTGCGCACGGCGTTGTTGCCCAGGTGCTGAGCGACTTCCAGAACCAGTTCGTCTGCGCCTTCCCGCTCTATTTTCAGCGCGTTGTATATGTCGGGTACCTGGCCGGGGGGAAACCGGACGTCCACCACCACGCCGATAACCTGAACTACTTCGCCAACATTGTTCATCTTTTGATCTGCACCCCTTTCATCGTCTCGCCTTTATTCGAGGGCGGCCGCGCCACTGACGACTTCCAGGATTTCCTTGGTAATGGCCGTCTGCCGGGCGCGGTTCATCGCCAGTGTCAACTTATCAATCATTTCCCCGGCGTTCTTGGAGGCGTTGTCCATGGCCGTCATCCGCGCGCTGTGCTCGCTGGCCTTGGATTCCAAAAGCGCGTAGAAAACGGTGTTCTCCACGTACAACGGCAACAGCTCTTTAAGCACTTCCTCCGCCGAGGGTTCAAAAATGTAGTCTATGTACCCCTTGTCGCCTTCCTGGGGAGGCTCCACCGGCAACAGGCGCACCATCGTCGGGCGCTGCACCAGCACGTTGACAAACTCGCTGTAAACCAGGTAGACGGCGTCAAACTCCCCGGCCGTATATTTTTCGATGACAAAGCGGGCGATCTCCTGAGCCTGGGGGAAGCGGATGGTTTCGCCCAACCGGATGTACTGGGCGGCGATGTGGTAACCGCGGCGCCGGAAAAAGTCCCGCCCTTTCCGGCCCACGCTGACCAGGCTGACGTTGTTGAATTTTTTGATTTCCTGGGTGGCACGGCGAATCAGGTTGGCGTTAAACCCGCCGCACAAGCCCCGGTCGGCGGTAACCACGATAAAGGCCGCCTTCTCCGGTTCCCTGGCCTCCAGCAGGGGCAACTTCACCCCTTGCGCAAAGGCCGCCAGCCGGCCCAGCACTTCTCTCATCCGCCGGGCGTAAGGGCGGGCGGCGATCACCTGGTCCTGGGCTTTTTGCATCTTGGCCGCCGATACCGCCTTCATGGCCTTGGTAATCTGCTGCGTGCTTTTAATGCTGCGGATGCGCCGTCTTAAATCCCGTAAACTGGGCATTGCTTTCTCTCACCACCTTTAAGCAAAACCTTGTCAGGTCAAGGCACAAAGTACACAGGCACAAAGTAAAAGATCCTCCGCCATCCTTCGCCCCGCACACCAGAATACCTCTTTCCTTACAGCTCCTTTCATCACCAACCACCAACCACTAACCACCAACAAAGGTTTTCTTAAATTCCGTAATGGCCGCTCTCAAGGCCTCTTCCGTCTCCTTGCTCAATTGCCCCGTCTTGGCGATTGCTTCGCCCACTTCCGGGTGGCTGGCCCGCATATATTTCAAAAACTCGGCCTCAAAGGGCAGGACCCTTTCCGCCGGCAGGTCGTCCAGGTACCCGTTGACGCCGGCGTAAATAACCATGACCTGCTCTTCCACCGCCATGGGCACGTACTGGTCCTGCTTGAGCAGCTCCACCATGCGCTCGCCGCGGATGAGCCGCGCCTGCGTCGCCTTGTCCAGTTCGGAGCCGAACTGGGCAAAGGCCGCCAGCTCCCGGTACTGGGCCAAATCCAGGCGCAGCCGGCCGGCCACCTGCTTCATGGCTTTAATCTGTGCCGCGCCGCCCACGCGGGATACGGAGAGGCCCACGTTGATGGCCGGGCGCACGCCGGCGTAAAAGAGGTCGGGCTCTAAGTAAATCTGCCCGTCGGTAATGGAAATCACATTGGTCGGGATGTAGGCGGAAACGTCCCCGGCCTGGGTTTCGATGATCGGCAGCGCCGTCAGCGAACCGCCGCCGTACTGGTCGTTCAGCTTGCAGGCCCGCTCCAGCAGCCGGGAATGGAGGTTGAAGACGTCGCCCGGGTACGCCTCCCGGCCCGGCGGGCGCCTTAAGAGCAGCGAGAGTTCGCGGTAGGCCACCGCCTGCTTGGACAGGTCGTCGTAGATGACCAGCACGTGCCGGCCCTGCTCCAAAAACTCCTCGCCCATGGCGCAGCCGGCGTAGGGCGCGATGTATAAAAGCGGTGCCGGGTCCGAAGCGGTGGCTGAAACCACGATGGTGTAATCCATGGCCCCGTAATCGGTAAGCTTCTGAATTACCCCGGCTACGGTGGAAGCCTTCTGGCCGATGGCGATGTATATGCAGATGACGTCTTTGCCTTTTTGGTTGATGATCGTGTCTACGCAAATGGCCGTTTTCCCCGTCTGACGGTCGCCCAGGATCAATTCCCGCTGGCCCCGCCCGATGGGGATCATGGAATCGATGGCCTTAAGGCCCGTCTGGAGGGGCTGGTTTACCGGCCGGCGGAAAATGACGCCCGGAGCGATGCGCTCGATGGGGCGGAATTTATCGCTTTGGATGGGCCCCTTGCCGTCGATGGGGCGCCCCAGGGGGTTGACCACCCGGCCGATCAGCGCGTCCCCCACCGGTACGGAAGCAATCCGCCCGGTGCGCTTGACGATATCCCCTTCTTTAATGTGGTAGTAAGGACCCAGCAAAACGCAGCCGACGTTGTCTTCCTCCAGGTTGAGCGCCATGGCCAGCACCGGCTCGCCGCCTTCCTCCGGTGCGGGGAATTCCAAAAGTTCCATGGACATACAGTCCTCGACACCGTATACCCGGGCGATCCCGTCGCCGACCTGGATAACGGTGCCGATGTCGCGCATTTCTACTTTCGCCTCGTATTTCTCGATCTGCTGCCGAATGATCGAACTGATCTCTTCCGGTCGCAAATTCATCTCTTCATTTCACCCCTATCTTTTCGGTTAACTTATTTGCCGTAAATGCTCCCGCATACCGGCCAGCCTGGTTTTTACGCTGCCGTCGATGACCCGGTCGCCGATGCGCACGACCACCCCGCCGATCAGGGAAGGGTCCACGGAATATTCGGCCCGCACCTTTTTGCAGGTTATTTTCTCCAGAACCTCATTCAGCTTTTCCCTTTCCTCTTCAGTCAACTCCACAGCGCTGGTTACCTCCACCTGCACCAGGTTCCGGGCCCGGTTGGCCATCCCGGTAAAGTACGCGACGATATCGTGCAAAAACATCTCGCGCTTGTGGTCAATCAATAAATAAAGGAAGTTATTCGCTGTCCGGGAAATTCTCCCGGCAAAAATGTTCTTGACAATCTCCTTTTTTTCTTCCGGAGTAATTTGGGGGTGATACAAAACTTTTTGCAGTTCGCGGGAACCGGCAATGACCCGGTCGATTGCCTGCAGTTCCTCCTCCAGCTGGTCGATGTTTCCCTGGTCGCTGGCAATCGCAAAAAGGGCCTCCGCGTAGCGGGACCCCACGGCCCCCTTTAGCATGGCAGATCCCCTGCCTCTTTAATAAAATCGTAAACCAGCTGCCGCTGTACTTCCGGGGTGATGGTCCGGCCGATGATCTTTCCCGCGACCAGCACCGACAGCGCAGCCACCTGATCCCGCAACTCGCGAACCGCCTTCTCCCTCTCCCGCTGTATATCGGCAAGCGCGCTCTCCTTCACCCGGTTGGCCTCTTCCCTGGCCGCGGCAATGATTTCCTGCGCCTGCAATTCCGCGGCCCTGGTCGCCTGCGCCAGGATCCCCTGCGCTTCTTCCCTGGCCTTCTGCAGATCCGCCAGGTACTGCTGTTTTAGCTTTTCTGCCTGGGCCCGCTCTTCCTCGGCGGCGGCCACGTTGTTGGCAATGTAGTCCTGGCGCTCCTTTAAAAGCTTGGCGATGGGTTTGTAGGCGACCACGCGCAGAAAAATTAACAAGACCACAAAGTGAAAAATTTGCGCCAGCAGGGTGGCGTTAAATTCCAGCAAGGTCTATTCCCTCCTTCCACTTCCTGACCCGGCAAAAACCGGCAACCCCTGACCAGGATTACTAACAAAGGGAAGGCAATAGCATAGAAATGACCTCTATGCTATGCCGTTCCTTGTTAGCGTTTGCATTTTAGCCAATCTTGCCAAACAGCATGAAAGCGATGACCACGCCAATAATCGGCAGAGCCTCGATCAAACCAATACCGATAAACATCGTGGTAAAAATTGTCCCTCTGGCCTCCGGCTGACGGGCTACCGCCTGCACGGCGCTAAAAGTAGCCAGACCGTCACCGATGCCCGCGCCCAAAGCGCCCAGTCCCACCGCTAAAGCAGTACCAATGGCAGCACCGGCTCCTACTTCCATCTCTCTCCCTCCTTTCCCAAAAAACCTTTCCGGATTAACCAGGTATTGACTTAACTCGTAAATTTACTTGCTTCGCTTAATGATCCTCGGCAACTTTTTGACCGACGTAGACGATGCTCAACATGGTAAAGATAAACGCCTGAATGCAGCCGACGAAGATGCTGTACCCCAACCAGACCACCGGAACGATAAACCCGCCGGCGAAATCAACCACCACCGGCAACAGCCCCAGAATCACCAGGATCAAAACCTCGCCGGCGTAAATGTTCCCGTAAAGACGGAAGGACAGCGTTACGGGCTTCGACAAATCTTCGACGATGTTGATCGGCAGGAAAAACCAGTAAGGCTCTAAATAGTGCTTGAAATGCTTTCCGCCTTTGTAACGGATCCCGTAATACTGGAACAGGAAAAAGGTGCAGATAGCGAGGCCGACGGTCGTGTTCAAATCGGCGGTCGGGGAAGTAAGGGTGGGAACCAGGCCCAATAAATTGGAAAACAAAATGAAGATAAAATAGGTCAGCGCAATGCCCAAAAAAGACATCGCCTTCACCGGGTCGTGAATCTGGTCGTGCACCAGGCCCTTGACAAAGTCGTAGATCATTTCAATCATGACCTGCAGCTTGTTGGGCCTCTTCATGTCCATATTGCGCGTCGCCGCCACGGCAAAAAGGGCCACCAGGATCATGGTGATCCACGTCACGATGATGGTGCGTGGATTCAAATCGACGGGGAAATTGCCGATGGTGCCCAAATGCCAGTGTTCGTGCGGAAAACCCCAAAAATTTAACCTCTCCTCGATCTCGTGCAGTTCCACTTTGGCCAAACTCACCCCTTTCTGTTTTTAGATTTTTTATTTAGGTTTATATCTTAAGGCCGCGTTTGCCTTTGCCTCTTTAAACAGCGCGCCGGCCGCCAAAGCCGCAAACAACCCCCAGACGGCAAAAATGCCGGCGGCCGCGGCGACCATTGCCGACACGGAAATCCGGGAAGCGACAAAGAGCATGGCAATAATTGTAAATAAACGCAAAACAAGCCCTGCCAGCAAGCTCTGTTGAAGTTTTTGCCGGAAGAACTTGTCCTTAGGGTCAACGAGCTTTAATCTTTTCAACATGAAATAGGAGTTCCACATACCGGTGCCGACGCCGATAAGCAGGCCCCAGGCAACCGGCGCGGCGTAGTCCAAAACCAAAAGGACAACGCTGGGCGCCAGCAGGAGCGCGCCAAACTTCAGGGTTCTGCCGACCAGCTGGTCAAAAGGCAGATCCCGCATTCCCGATACCCCTCTCCCGTAAATAAACTAACCGCAAAGGCGCAAAGGACGCAAAGAATTATATATCTAACCCTATTTAAAGAAGCTTTGGACGACCCTGATCACACCTGCGACCCCCGCGGCCAGCCCCAAAAACAGCCCCGTAATCATCAGCCAGGGCTGGGTGCCCAACCGGTCATCCAGGTACCTGCCCCCAAACACCCCCAGCACAACCGGCACGGCGATCTGAAAACTGATCGTCGAGGCCAGGGCAAAGGCCCGCCCGACGATTGCCACCTTCTTGATTGTTTCCCTGTCTTTTTCCTCGTCCTCTTTGTTTTTTAACATTGTTCTTTTCTTAACAATTTTATTTTCTACATGCTCATCCATAAATCCTGCAGGAAGCCCGAAAATTTTTTAGGCAAAAAATTTTTCGCCCAACTATATTCCTCCGGAGGCTCCCGCAAAATTCCAAAGCGATAAAGGATCGCCCGGCAGATGCGCCGGGACGCCCGGCCGTCGCCGTAGGGGTTTACCGCTTCGGCCATTTGCCGGTAATGCTCCCGATCGTCCAGCAAACGGCGGATTTCGGCGGCCACCGCTTCCCGCTCCGTGCCGATCACCCGGACCGTCCCGGCCAGCACAGCCTCCGGCCGTTCGGTGGTGTTGCGCAAAACCAGGACGGGCTTGCCCAGCGCCGGGGCCTCTTCCTGCAGGCCGCCGGAATCGGTAAGGACGAGGTAGCAGCGCTGCATCAGGTTGACAAAGGGCTCGTAATCCATCGGTTCGACGAGGTGCACGCGCTCCGTGCCGCCCAGTTCTTCGTGCGCCACACAGGCCACGGCGGGGTTCCGGTGGACGGGGAAAACCACTTCCACGTCGGTGCAGGCTTCCACCACGGCGCGGAGCGCTTGATAAACCGAGCGCAGGGGCTCGCCCAAATTTTCCCGCCGGTGGGTGGTCACCAGCAGCACTTTTTTCCTTTTATAGTCTATGCCATCCAGCCGGGGATTATTAAAACAGTAGTTGTTTTTTACGGTTGCCAAAAGGGCGTCGATCACCGTATTGCCGGTGACAAAAATTTTCTCGCCCGGGATGCCTTCGGCCAGCAAATTTGCTTTGGCCGTAGCGGTGGGCGCAAAATGCAGGTCGGCCAGCACGGCGGTAAGGTGGCGGTTGATTTCTTCCGGGAAAGGGGAATATTTATTGCGCGTGCGCAGGCCGGCCTCCACGTGCCCGACGGGAATTTGCAAATAAAAAGCCGCCAGGGCAGCCACAAAGGTGGTGGTGGTGTCGCCGTGCACAAGCACCAGGTCCGGGCGCTCCCGGCCGATTATTTCTTCTAAGCCGGCCAGGGCGCGTTCGGTAATTTCAAACAGGCTCTGTTCCGGGCGCATGATATTTAAATCGTAATCGGGATGGATATCGAACAGTCTCAAAACCTGGTCCAGCATTTCCCTGTGCTGGGCGGTAACGGCCACCACGCAGTTGATCTGTTCGGGGCAACGCTTCAGCTCTTTGATCAGGGGGGCCATCTTGATGGCCTCCGGGCGGGTGCCGAAGACGGTAAGAATCTTTAGCATGAGCCGCTCCTTTGTGCCTTCTCCATGAGGGCGCGGACTTTCAGCGGCAGGCCGAAAAGGTTGATGAAGCCGGTGGCGTCGGCCTGGTTGTAAATTTCGTCGCGGCCAAATGTGGCCAGTTCCGGGTTGTACAGGGAATAGGGGGAGGTGACCCCCGCCGGTGTGCAGTTGCCTTTGTACAGCTTCATCCGCACCGTGCCCGTCACCGTCCGCTGGGTGACGTCGACGAAGGCGTCCAGGGCCTCCCGCAAAGGCGTGTACCAAAGGCCGTCGTAAACCAGTTCGGCGTAGCGGGCGGCCGCAATCTCCTTGAAGTGCATGGTGATCCGGTCCAGGCACAGGCTTTCCAGTTCCCGGTGGGCCAGGTAGAGGATCGTCCCCCCGGGGGTTTCGTAGACGCCGCGCGACTTCATCCCCACCAGGCGGTTTTCCACTATGTCCGCCACGCCTACGCCGTTGGCCCCGCCGAGGGCGTTCAACCTTTCCAGCAGGGCGACGGGGTCCAATTCTTCGCCGTCCACTTTTTTCGGAATGCCCTGCTCAAAGTAAATCTCCACGTAAGCCGGCCGGTCCGGCGCCTTTTCCGGGGAAACGGTGAGCATCAGCACATCGTCGGGCGGTTCCGCGGCGGGATCCTCCAGGGGGCCGCCCTCGTGGCTTAAATGCCAGAGGTTGCGGTCCAGGCTGTAGGGCCGGTCTTTCGTTACCGGCACGGGAATCCCCCGGGCGGCGGCGTAATCAATGGCGTCTTCCCGGGAGCGGATGGTCCATTCGCGCCAGGGGGCGATAATCTTCAGGTCCGGGTTGAGCGCCTTCACCGAAAGTTCAAAGCGTACCTGGTCGTTGCCCTTGCCCGTGGCCCCGTGGGCCACCGCCTCGGCGCCCTCTTTTTCCGCCACCGCCACCAGGTGCCGGGCGATCAGCGGGCGGGCCATGGAAGTGCCCAGCAGATACCTGCCTTCATAGACGGCGCCCGCGCGCAGGACCCGGAAAGCGTACTCTTCGACGAACTCTCTTTTGGCGTCAATGATGTATATTTTGCTGGCCCCGCTCTTGACGGCCTTTTCCTCCAGGGGAGCCAGCTCTTCTCCCTGCCCGAGGTCGGCCGCCATGGCGATTACCTCGCAGCCGTAGTTTTCCTTCAGCCAGGGGATGATAATGGAAGTATCCAGGCCGCCGGAATAGGCTAAAACCACTTTTTTCATTACAAAAAACAGCTCCTTTAACTTACGTTTTCCCTTGCGGATCGGTTTCGTTTCGCCCTTGCGAACGCCCGCGGGAAACCTTTTCTCTTTCAAATAAAAACCAAATCACCACACAGGAAATAATCCACCCGGCCATGGCCAGGAAAGCCATAAGCGGATCTTTTTTCAGAACCAAGGAGGGTAACCCAAAGCCAAAGCTTCCCCCAATTACGAAACCCAGGAATTTCTTTCTGCCCGTAACCGCTTTCACCTCTTTACACCCTTATTGGCTGGTGGTATTATATCATCAGTTTGGTACCCTATCAATATATTGCTTTTACGCTCCCCGTCCAATTTAAGCTTGATCGTAATCATTCTGACGTCCGACGTCCGACGACTATTTTGGGAGGTAACAGGCGTTTGAAAACTGAATACGCCAAATGGCCCGCCGATCAATGTTTAATCGAACCGGAAAAAGATATTTTCCCCCCAAAAAAGCTCGCCGACTATGCAAAAATTGTCGGAGAACAAAAGATTGCCGAACTGGTCAGGCTGGGAGAGGAATTGAGAGGGGTGAAAGTCCAGCAGGTCAATTCCGCCCGCCTGGGCGGGGGAGTGGCGGAAATGCTCCACTCCGTTCTGCCGCTGGAGAACGTCCTGGGTCTCGATGTAAGCTGGGACGTCATCACCGGCCCCATGGAATTTTTTACCTATACAAAGACAATCCACAACTTTTTGCAGGGGAAGATCGGCGTACCGGACCTGGTGGGCACAAAAATTTACTGGGACACCAACAAGGACAATTTTAAATTGATTAACCAGGACGCCGATATCGTCCTCATCCACGACCCGCAGCCGGCCGGGCTGATTGCCTTTTTAGATCCCGCCGTGCGGAAAAGGCAAAAATGGCTCTGGCGGTGCCATATCCAGCTTTCCCCCAGGGATCTGGTCATCACCGAGTTTTTGCGCTCCCTGATTGAGTCGTACGATGCGGCAATTTTCTCTTCGCCCAAGTTTTTGCCTTCGTGGAAAATTGCCACCACGCTGATTCTTCCCTATATCGACCCATTGTCGGATAAAAACCGCGACCTGACCGAAAAAGAAATCCAGGCCGTCCTGGATAAATACGGTATCGCCAACCTGGATAAAAAACCTTTGATTACGCTGGTGTCGCGCTTTGACCCCTTTAAAGGACACAACCTGGCTATTGAAGCCTTTAAGAGGGTGCGTAAAAACATCCCCTGCCAGCTTCTTTTGATTGGCGGCACAGCCTGCGACGACCCGGAAAACCTGATCATTTTCGAACAGCTGGGCGCAAAGGCGCGCAAAATCCCGGACGTTCACTTGCTGAACCTGCCTCCGGACAGCCACCTGGAAATCAATGCCTTCCAGCGGGCTTCCGCCATTATTCTGCAGCCCTCCATCAAAGAAGGTTTCGGGCTGACGGTAAGCGAAGGAATGTGGAAAGAAAAACCCGTCATCGGCGGCAATACGGGCGGTATCCCGGCGCAAATCGTCGACGGCTACAACGGCTTTTTAATCACCCCCGGGCAGGACGGCGTGGCCGAAATGACGGAGCGGATCACCTACCTTTTGGAACATCCGGCGGCGGCCAGGGAAATGGGAAAAAGAGGTAAAGAAACAGTCAAAGAAAGGTTTTTAATCACCCGGGGGATCTACGACGAACTCCTGTTGTTCAAAGACATTCTTACCCCCGAGTATTAACCTTAAATAATAGTTTAAAACATGTTCCTCTTCCGGAAGATCAGGACGATCACCAGGGAAAGAGCGATGGAGACTACGACGATCCCCGCGAAGGCCCCCGCCGAACGCTGGAAGGGCAAATCCACGTTCATGCCGTAAAAGCTGGCCAGCATGGTGGGGATCATTAAAACGATGGTCACCGAGGTAAGAAACTTCATGATCATGTTTAAATTGTTGGAGATTACCGAGGCGTAGGCGTCCATGGTGCTGCTCAGGATCTGGGCGTAGATCTCGCTCATCTCCAGGGCCTGCTTGTTTTCGGTGATCACGTCTTCCAGCAGATCCTCATCCTCTTCGTACATCTTGATCAGGCGGGCGTCCACCTCCAAAGGCTCCGGGTCCTTGGCCAGGTGGAATTTCAACAACTTATCCATGACGATCCCGTTTGCCCGCAGGGAAGTCGTAAAATAAACCAGGCTCTTCTCCAAACTCAACAATTTGATCAACTCTTCGTTGCGCGTGGAACGGTGCAGCTTCTGCTGAATCTCCTCGCTTCTTTTGTCAATCTGGCGCAAGTAGCGCAGGTAGTGCAGCGCCGTTTTATAAAGGATCTGCAAAAGAAAGCGCGTTTTCTTAAAAGTATAGAATCCCTTCAGCCGGGAGGCATAAAACTCATTTAAAACGACGATGTTCTCCAGGCAAACGGTAACGATGATATTTTCCGTAATGATGATCCCTAAAGGAATCGTGTCGTAAAGGTCGTCCCGGATAATCGGAACCCGGATGATAATCAGCACGCACCCTTCCTCGACCTCGATGCGGGAAGTCTCCTCTTCGTCCAGGGGGTACTCCAAAAAATCGAGCGGCAGGCCGACCTGGAGGGCCGCCTCCTGGATCTCTTCCCTGGTCGGGTTGACCAGATTAACCCAACTCCCTTTTTCGCCCAACACACCGGTTTCGACCAGTGTTTCGCCCACGCTTTTATACACCTTCAGCATAGCTGTCCACCCTTTATTTAAGTCCGGCTTAAATCAAACAATGCAATACTTAATAAACAGCCTCTAAACTAATTCTAGCTTACTCCGGAATCTCCTTTAATAATCGATCGGGATTAAGGAAAAATTTTTAGGTCAATTTTTCCTGCCGGAACAGGCCCTTGCCTGGATATTAAACTGTATTCTATAATAACAAAGTCGAAAAATGTCGCCTCGGGGAACGCAGGAGGGTTTGCTGTTGTTTGCACAGATTGCGGAAAAGGCTTCCGGCCCGGCGGGTCAAAAAATCTACCCGCGGGAGGTGGAAAGGGTGATCGGGGCGCTGCTGGCTTCCTCTGAGTTTTGGCGGGTAGTTGCCTTAAGCCGCCTGCCGGTGGAAACGGTGGCGGAAATTATCAAAGTGCTGATCGACGTTGGGCTGGCGGTCCAGGAGAACGGCGCCCTGCGCCTCACGCCCGGCGGAAATGCCCAGGCGCGGGCCAGGGGAATTGTTCCCCTGATCGAGCGGACTTGCCCGGAGTGCACCGGACGCGGGATCGCCTTGCGGCCCTATGCAGAACTTCTCGCTAAGTTTAAAGAATTGGTGCAAAACCGGCCGAACGCCATCCTGGAATACGACCAGGGATACGTCACCCCGGAAACTACGGTGGCGCGCTTAGCCCTGCTGGCGGCCAAAGGGGATATTCAGGGCAAGGAACTGATCATTTTGGGCGACGACGACCTGGTGAGCGTTGCGGCCGCCTTAAGCGGGCTGCCCCGGCGGGTGGTCGTCCTGGAAATTGACCCCCGGCTCACCGACTTTATCCAGACGCTGGCCGGCACTCACCACCTGGCCATCGAGGTCTACCGGCAGGACCTCCGCAGGCGGCTGCCCGCCGAACTTTGCCGGCAATTCGACACTTTTCTTACCGATCCGCCGGAAACCGTTCCCGCCCTGGAGCTTTTTCTCACCCGCGGGCTGGCTGCCCTGAAAGGGCCGTGCAGCGCGGGTTACTTCGGGTTGACCTACGCTGAATCTTCCCTGGCGGAATGGTTAACGATCCAGCAAATTCTCGCCGGCAAACTGAAGGTTGTGGTCACCGACATCATTCATAACTTTAATGAATACGCGAACTGGGACTACCTGCTGGAAGGCGTCCGGAAAGATTTAAGCTTTGTTCAGGTCAGCCCCCGGGCGAACTGGTACTTTTCCTCCATGTACCGGATCGAAACACTGGCGGATTATGATCAGGAAAACCGGGACAGAGAAAATCTGGCTCTCTATCCCGGCAAAAACTTATCCTCACGAAGTTCCCAATGACGAGCCAACGCTCTTTCGATTAGTCTTTTCTTTGTGCCTTTCGGCCGGTGAACTTTGCGCCCATTACTTCTTCTCCTTCAGCCAGGGCATCATGGCCCGCAACTGGGCGCCCACCTTTTCGATCAAATGCTCTTTTTCCTTTTCCCGCAGCGCCAGGAAAACAGGACGGTTGGCCTGGTTCTCCAGAATCCACTCCCGGGCGAATTCCCCGCTTTGAATTTCAGCCAGGATGCGCTTCATTTCCGCCCGCACCTGGTCGTTGATGAGGCGCGGCCCCCTGGTCAGGTCACCGTATTCAGCCGTGTCGCTGATCGAGAAACGCATCATAGACAGGCCGGCTTCGTACATCAAATCCACGATCAATTTGAGTTCGTGGAGACATTCAAAATAGGCGATTTCGGGCTGGTACCCGGCCTCCACCAGCGTCTCGAAGCCGGCTTTGACCAGGGCCGTCACGCCCCCGCAAAGAACCGCCTGCTCGCCGAAAAGATCCGTTTCGGTTTCTTCTTTGAAGGTGGTTTCGATGACGCCCGCCCGGGTGGAGCCGATCCCCTTCGCGTAAGCCAGCGCCAGGGGGAGGGCGTTGCCCGTATAATCCTGGTAAACGGCTACCAGCGCCGGAACGCCTACTCCCTGCACGTACATCCGGCGCAAAAGATGCCCCGGGCTCTTGGGTGCAATCATGACCACATCCACGTTCTCCGGCGGAATAATCTGGTGATAATGAATGTTAAAGCCGTGGGAGAACATCAGGGCCTTCCCTTCGGTGAGGTGAGGCGCAATTTCCGTCCGGTAAACGCCGGCCTGGAACTGGTCGGGCAGCAGCACCTGAATGACGTCGGCCGCCCTGGCTGCCTCGGCGGCGCTGGTTACCTCCAGGCCGTCCTTTTGCGCCTGCTCCCAGGCCCGGCTGCCCGGAAGCTCCGCGACGATCACGTCCAGCCCGCTGTCCCGCAGATTCTGCGCCTGGGCGTGCCCCTGGCTGCCGTAGCCCAGGACGGCAATTTTTTTGCCCCGCAGGACCCCCAGGTCGGCGTCGTTATCGTAATACACTTTGGCCATTGTTAAAAACCCCCTGTAAAGTATTTTAAGTTTCTTTGGATCCTTAATTCTTTGGTGATCAATATTTTCCTGCTTGACTTTCGCTTCATAAATATATTAATTTACAACGACGCAGCATCTTACTCAGGGGGGGTTAGGGTTGGCCAAAAATTTTTCCCAGAGCCCGAGCAACGTGCGGTCAAAACTACTGTTTACCCAGGCATATTGGCAACATTGCACCACGTCGGTGCAATCCACCACCACGACAAATTTACACACGACAAATTACCCCCGCCGGCAGGAAAAGTTCGGCCTTTAACGAAATATACTTAAAAATAAACTTTATAGGGGAGAGGTAGATAAAAATATGACGACGCAACCGCAAAAACCACCTAAAGAAGTGGTCGTCAAGTTAGGCGACGC
>JBFMBG010000062.1:0-20517 GCA_040755215.1 Bacillota bacterium
TTGTCGCCCAAACTAAAATTGCTCGACAGTCCACGTACCGAAAAACGGCAGGCAGGCCGTTGGGGTTAAGGTGGACTCGATGGGGGTATGGGGTGGGGTTTAAGCATGAGGGATCACTTGGGGGGGATTGTAACAGGGGGAAGGGAAATGGAACTGGAGAAAGGGAGAAATAAAAAGGGGGTCGTATTTGACGGCAACCAAAGTAATGAATAAACCCTAGTCACTTCAAATGATTTCGGGAAAAACAATAAAAATTTTTTAAGAATTTTTTAAGAAAATATCTAGCGTCAAATAAAAACATTGGTTATAATTATAAGAAAAAAAAAATTTAGGAAGGAAAAAGTATGCAGGCTGTAAATGAATTTGTTGTTAGACAGGAACCAGTATTTAAAATTGAAGATGCTTTAGAGTTTAAGCCTATTAATTATTATATAGCTCCCCAAAAAAGGGGGGTAAGGCGGCATTTTGGATTTCACCCTTTCTTTACCACACGTCCATATAATGTTGTCAAAGAATATATTAATTGCTTTACTAAACCTGGTGACCTTGTATTAGATGGTTTCGCGGGTGCTGGAGTAACCCCTATAGAAGCATTGGTTCTTAAACGAAAAGCAATTGCACTTGATATTAACCCAATAGCATGCTTTATAACAGAGTGTAAAGCAATTTCTCCGGTTGATATCACTCTTTTATTGACAGAATTTGAAAAAATTAAGGAAAAGATTGCAAGTAAAGTTTTAAAGTTAGATGAAATGGAAGAAGATGACGTTTTAAAAGAACTAGAAAATCATTGGTACCCTAAAGATCCCATCCCTCAAACTGTGGACCAAAATGGGGTGCTTACAATAGATAAGCTATTTACGCCACGTCAGCTTCTCGGCCTTGCACTTATAAAAGAATATATTGAAAAAGTAGAAAACAAAACAATAAAAAAGTTATTACTATTAACCTTTTCAGCATCTATAACTAAAGCAAATAAAACTTATGTAAGCCCAAAGGGTAGGTCTGGTATTTTAAGAGGTCAAGCAAGATTTCTTCAACATTTTAAATTTTCTATACCAAAATCTATGTATGAAGTCAATCCGTGGAAATCCTTTGAATCAAGATTTGAAAATGTGTTACGTGCAAAAAAAGAAACAAATATGGTACTTGGTGATTATGTTACCAATAACACATTTTCTGTTCATCAATTATCTGCCAGGGAAGTTCACAAAGTAATATCAAAAGAAAAGGTCGATTACATTTTTACTGACCCTCCGTATGGAAGCAGTATAGCTTATCTTGATTTGTCTTTAATTTGGGCAAGTTGGCTAGGCTTTAGATATACTGATTACGAAAAAAGCGAAGAAATTATCGAAGGAGGTTCTCTTAATAAAACACGGGAAGATTATCTCTTTCTCCTTGAAGAAGCAATAATTAATATGGCCGCAACATTAAAAAAAGATTGCTACTTTTCTTTAGTTTATGCAAATAAAGATCCAAAAATATGGGGTGCTCTAATGGACTATGCTAAAGAAGCAGGTCTAACACTTGAAAATGTTATTCCTCAGCCAAATTATGTTTTACCATCTGTAACTAAAATTAAAAATCCATTTACTACACTATCGGGTGAACTAATATTAAACTTTAGAAAAAGAAAGGCACAAAAAACTATCACTAAAGAAATAAGTTTTATCCCTAACTTAACTAAATTCTTTATTGCAGAAGCTTCAAGAATCATAATCCGTCACTTAGGAGCAACAACGGATGAAATATGTTTTAGTGTTATATCCAAATTGTTGAGTGGTGGCTTATTAGATAGAGCTCAAAATTTAGACCATATGTTTGGTGAAAAGCAATCTATGATTGAATTTTTGGAAAGGACGTTTAAAAAAGAAAATGGTTGTTGGCATTTAAAAGTATTAGAGAAGCCAGATAACATTCACAATGATGAATGGATACGTTATCTGATTTTCACTTTTTTAACTTCAAATGGCAAAGAAGCAACTTTAGAAGAAATTATTAATTTTATATTGACACATACAAAAGATGTCAAGAAGGATATAGATCCTCTTGATATCCTTAAAGAAATTGCAGTTAGAGGTAAAAAGGGGTGGAAAATAAATCCTAATCTATTAGTACAACTAACTTTGCCTTTAGGTAAAGTTCCCGAGAGGGAGAAACCACGCAAGAAGGAGCGCGACAAATATATTCAAGCTTATAATGAAGATCCATTATTTAAAATTAAACCTCTCCCCTTAGGAAAAATAGACCACAATATTCTCCCAGATGGTGAATAGCTATGGATTTACCGAAAGTATTTGTTGATACCTCGTTTTGGATAGCTTATTTTAATTCACTAGACAGTAATCATGAAAAAGCTAAAAAATGGCTAAAAAGATTAAAGTATAATCCTGCCATACTAATAACTTCTGACTTTATTGTTGTTGAAACATTAAACTGTTTTATTAAGTGTAAAAAATTGAATTTATTTAGAAGGAAGGAGATAGCTAAAAAATTCTATGATTCATGGTTCCAAAGATATTCGCCATTACGTGAATTAGTTAGAATAAATAATGAAATATGGGATGAATCTGCAAGAATATACTTCTTATATAAAGATAAAGAATTCAGTTTTACAGATTGTACATCATTCATCTTAATGGAGAAAATTGGGACAAGGTTAGCCGCACATTTTGACCAACACTTCAATCAAGCTAGCATGATTAACGTTATTGACCATTGGCAATAGAAACCGTTATTTTCTAGGATTTTTTACAAACTAAGCTTTTTTATAGACGATTTACTCTGAGTTCAAAATGCTGGTATAAAATAACCCCCGCCCTCTCGGACGGGGGTCAAGGGAATCCGGCGTAGAGTATTTTGCCCCAGGGGGCGGGGGGGTATGCGTTTAAGGCGCCGCTCAGTCCGTCTCCTCAGCAGTGAACAACCAGCCGCCCTGCGCAAACGCTACCGGTTCGAAAAACCGTTCGTCCAGGGCGCACATGATTTTCGGCATGTCGCTCCTGTGCAGCCGGACGATTTTTTTGCGTAGTTAATGCAAAACTTATCTATCCCCGCCTTTTCCAGAATATCTAAGGGATTGATCATATCAGGCATAAAGATCCCTCCCGTTTAGTAATCGTGTGTGTGATCGCTTTTAAAGTCGAAGTCGCCTAATTCTTCCATGTCAACCGCAGCAGGACCAAAATTAGTATCATCGGCATCGCGGCTAAGATCGCAGCCGGGATCAGGTCGGTATACCGCCATCGGCATCACCTTCTTTTTTATCCACGTTTACACCGAACAACTTAGCTACCTTGTTTTTGATCTCCACGGTAATCTTTCCGCCAAGTAGCAATTGGCTCGTTAGAAATTTGTTGCAAAATTTTTAATACCTTTAGCATATCACTCATTAATTGTGCTCCCTGGTATTTATTAGAGGCCTGCCCACAAAAAGAAAGTTCGTTCAAAAATATATTCACTAAATCAACTCCCCAAGGTCCTTTTCTGTCTGATCAAAAAACCCATCCGGCCATAAATCTATTCTTCCGTCGGCATCTATTGCAGGACGGACGATATTATAATCCCGCTCAAAAAAGTTAATTGAAACGTACTTTTCATCAATGTAACCTTTTTTTACAGCTATCCTGACCCCATTCAACAGATGATCGCTGTGTGTTTCCAGGATTACCTGGACGCCCGCTGCCGCCAGTTTGCTTAAAAAAATGCCCATCCGGGATTGTGCCTGGGGATGCAAATGCGCTTCCGGATTTTCCACGATCAGCAGATTATCCTTTTCCGCCATGAGCCCAGCCACAATTATGGGCAGACAATAAGATATGCCGAAGCCGATGCTTGTCGGCCGCAAATAATCTGTATTTCTTTCGGAATCGCGAAAGCTTACCTGCAAGATATCAGCTTGCGTAATCCGCGTAGGATTGATCATTATCCCTCCCGGAAGCATATCTTTAAGCCATTCTTCCACCTGAAACAATAGTTCGATGGAATGATCTTCCGGTGAATGTTTTAATTGAGTAACTTAATCTTTTTGTTTCCAAACTGATGCAGGCAATGGGCGGCATATTCCCCTCAAAATCCAACGTGCATGGCTTCCAGAGAATCTTCACTAACCGGATAAACCAACTGTGGTCCCATTCTTTCGGCGCCAAGATAAAAAAATCTGTCTGCAAAAAGTGAGCTTGAAGGGAGATTGGACGGGCTTTCCATTAATTTCATCGAAAGGGCATCGGGATCTTCCCGGCGATAAGCTAATTTGCAGGTAAAAACACGATCGGGCAGATCAGAGAAAGCAACCGAAATCTGGATGTTATCTTCTTCCGCCCATTGGCAAAAGAGATCCCTCGCGGTTCCCATATGAACCAGAGGACCGTTAAGCGGCAAGTCTGCTTTCGCAAAATTACCCGTCATTGCCGACTGCCTTAAAAATAATAAGGATTGGATTACGGTCGATTTTCCGGTATTATTGGTTCCGCAGAGAATACTTAACGGTGCAAACTGGACAGTCTGATCGAGAAAACATTTAAACCGCTGCAGCCGGATATAAGCAATCAATTGATCCCCTCCCTGATAATATTTTCAATAACTTCGAAGCGTTTATGCACTTTTTTAACTTCTCCCGTCCCCTGAGAGATAGAGTTGACAAATTCCGGATCATTATTCATGTAATAAATAAATCTTTCATTAATCTTTTCCTTATTTTTCACCAGGACATCCAGCGGGTATTTTTGCAGGCATACTGACCAGACTTCAAATAACGCTTTATTAATCGGATTACGTGCACGTTGATCTCTTCCTTTCGGCTTTCTGAAGGCATTTTTCCCAAAGACCGCTTCTGCCTTAATCATTGCGTCTTTAAAAGCTTTCGATATTTGCGTAAGTTCATTATCCGACATCTGGTTAATTTTGACCATTGTATCACCAAGAAAAGTATCAAAGTCACGCTTTTGGTATTCATGATAAGGAGTCAGATAAAAAGCAAAAAAACGAATGACGCACTCACGGTCATCCATCCGGTCAGGCGAAACAGAATTGCTTGTAGCCTTTCGAAATTCCGGAGAAGATGCCAGTTCTTTCAGTAGTTCCGTTGATTTACCCCGGTACAAACAATGACGAATCTCCTGAGCAGTTAGAACCATTCCGCCAGTATTGATTCTCCTGAAAATGGTAAACTTTGCCTCGGAAGGAGTCTCCGGTCTGATGATGTATAGTAAAAGAGGTGTTTCCTCAATCCTTCTTTGATAGCTCCGCGGCAACTGATTAAATTTTTTATCTTTTAGTTCTTCAAGAAATTCCAGGCCCTGGAGGGCAAATTTTTCCTCATTGACATAACGATGTAAAGTAGATAAACGCTGCAACCCGTCAATAATTAACCATTCATCATCGTTGGTGGCGTCCATATAAAAACTGGGCAAAGGAATCCAGATTAAGATTGATTCAATAAGCCTGCTTTGGCGGGTTTCATCCCAAACCAGATTCCTTTGAAAATCAGGTTCGAGGTTGATTTCTTTATTTTTTATCTTCCGCAAAACTTGAAATACAGGCATCTCCTGGCGAACCACATTAATCCGGCCTGGGTCGTAAGGTTGTTTTATACTCTCCGAACCAATAATATCCTCTTTTTCAACTCCGGTATCGTTTATTCTTTGCTCCATATCTTAATCACCCGCTATCACAATTGGCCAATTCTCGACATTTAAATCTGATTATATCCTGATTAACCCTTTATTAACTCACAATCTCCAATAACTTTTCATAATTTTCGACTACGCCGTACTTGACGCTGTTGTTGCTGATTTTCTCAAAGTGTTTCCTGGCGCAGTGTATTTTGGCCTCTTCAATTTTTCTCAGTTCCAGGGAGTCCATACTGCCCTTGGTTTCGGCAATGAAATACACATGTTTGACCTTATTTTCTTCAAACACAATGGCCCAGTCGGGGTTATAGTTTCCAACAGGCGTCGGGATGAAAAAGCCTCTCGGCAACTTGGCATAGACACAGACTTCCTGGCTTACATCCAGGTCCCGGGCGAACTTTTTCTCCGTATTGGAATCTGTGATCACATAATCATAAACATGTCAGGGCGTTATCGCCAAGCATACCCTTCAGGGTGTTTTGGGTAAAAATATCGGTGTCATAAGTCTCGCTGGTGGGATCGTACGTAATCCGTTCGATGATGGTAGTGGCCTTTTCTTCGTTAATGATTCTGGCAGCTTTCATAATAAACTCTTCCGGGTTCTTTTTAAAAAGAGCAAAGGTTTCTTGTTTTACCCCCGTCAAGATTTTTACGATGGTCTTCCGGGTCAGCCCCGTTTCCCCCATGAGCTTGCCTGCCAGGTCGTAACGCACCCCCGAAGTAACTTCCCCATCCACCTTGCATGTTTCCGATTCTTTTACTACAAAACCTTCGCCCTTTTCCAATTGCTCTTTAGAGTCAATTGTTTCTAATACTCCGTCCTTTATCTGGTAGGATATATCAGCTATCTTTAAGCGAGTATTCAGGGCGTTTATGCACCTTTCCACCAGTTCTTCTGTGTCAAATTTGACTGTGTAAGCTGTCTTGACATTTATCTTTTTCCACAGCTTTTGAAACTCTTCTTTATAGAAGTTGTCGTTTAGCTTCAACTCCACGTTTTTGTTCCGTTCGTTATGAACCAGCGGGGAAGTGCTCTCGCTGTATATAGTGCTGACCAGTTCTATAACGGCCTGTTTATGATCCTTTAATTCCTCAGGGAGGACAACTTTCCCCTTTTCCACGGCTTGATAATAGTCTTCCGTCAGGTTGTCCTCTTCGTCAATATAGTTGTTTTTGACAAAAGTCTGGTAGAGCTTCCGGGCCAGCCGCTCATCAATCCGGATCTTTTCTTCCCTTTCGTTGGTCAGAACGTTATCCAGGAAAAACTGAACGTCAGCTTTGCGGGGACGGTCGGAAAGGGTTTCGGCGATCTCCTTCTGCAGTTCCCGGGCAAATGCTTCGTAGGATTCACTAGCCACAACAGAGAGGACGTTGACCTCGTGCACATCAATACCCGGCACCGTGTCGTCGATCCTTTCGCCATCCTGATTTACGCACAGCCGGAGGCCCCTTCCCACCTCCTGCCTTTTTTTAATGGTAGAGTCGCTGTACTTTAAGGTGCAGATCTGAAACACGTTGGGGTTATCCCAGCCTTCCTTTAAAGCCGAGTGGGAGAAGATAAAGCGGGCCGGCTCGGAAAAGCTTAAAAGCCTTTCCTTGTCTTTCATGATCAAATTGTAAGCGTCCTCGTCTTCCGAATCGGTCTCTTTAGCTTTTACTTTTGGATTGGTCATCCGCCCCTGTTTATCAATGGCAAAATAGCCGTTATGGGTCTTTTCCACATCTATCTGCCTTAAATAGTCAGCATACCGGTCTTTATTATCTGCGTTTCTCAAGTATTCCTCCACCAGCATCCGGTACTCTTCTTCAAAGATCTGGGCATATTCACCATTCAGCTTATTTCCGTTTTTGTCGTACTGCCTGTATTTGGCCACCTCGTCAATAAAGAACAGGGAGAGCACCTTGATGCCCCGGTAAAATAAATCCCGCTCTTTTTCTAAATGGGACTTGATTGTTTCCCTGATCTGGATCCGGCGCAGGGTCAGCTCGTTGACGTCCCCCTGGACATCTCCGGCAGACAAAGCAACCCCGTTGGCAAATTCGATGGTATTTTTAGCCCCGTTAATTTCGGAGACAACATAGCCTTTGTACTGTTCGAGACCGCCGGACAATTCGTACAGGTTGTCGTTTACCGAAACCCGCCTCAATTCCCGCCTTATGCCGGAGCGGGTCTTTTTTTCATACTCCAGGCGGGCCAGAGGATAGTGTTTCTGACTGACATCTATCCCTTCCAGATAAAGGTAGCCGTCGGTCCCGGTAGTGCCTTTTACGGTAATGCCCTTAACATTGATCTTCTTGACCACACCGGGGGGATTAAGCCGGGGGCCGTTCCTTAAGGCGGCGACGCCCCAGCCCGGCAGGGCGACCTATTTCCGGTTGAGTAAGGCTACATATTTCAGGCTTTTCCCGGGAAGGCCTTTAACGGAATAGAATATTTTAGCGCCTGGATATTTGTGAGGAACTGTAGATTACTCTCCCTGTTTGCAATATCTCTTTGATAAAACTATCTTCTTGATTTTCCATTTCTTCGGGAGCTAATAAATGTGGTTCCACGCGGCAGTCAAATTTTTCAAAAAGCTCCATTGCTTTCGCTGCTTCAATTAAATAATCACAATCTTTATATTTCGGTGAAATCAGTGCTATGTCAAGATCACTGTAATCATTTTGTTTATTCCTGGCAAAAGATCCAAATAAAATGGCTTTCTGCAAATTTAACTTTTTTGCTACGTTCTTCCTGATATATTTTTCAAGACTCTTTTCGAGCTTATCTACATTTCTCTGATCACCCTGCAAAGCCATACTAACAACTCCTTCGATTTAACCAGTATATTTTCCGCTGCTTTTTTCGTAAACGATCTGGCAATTTTCTCCCGCGTCCTGGGGTATCTCGCAGCAACAGCAAAGCTTGTTAGTTGCCTTATTAACATTTTCTGTTCCTTATTTAACAAACTCCATACTTTAGCATCCTTTGCTAATAATTCCAAATTATGAACAGGTTTTGGAATCATATTATTGCCATCAATTACTGCTTTGATAGCTTTTTCGATCACCTGCTGGCACATAAATCCCATATACAAATAGTATTTCTGATGATAACATAAATGGGCTACTTCTATGTCCTCATAAGCAATTTCTAACCAATCGTCGATCATTATCTAAAGCTACCTTTCGGGTACTTTTTTCCATTTTATCTTCCTCCCCAGACTTTTTCAACTACTTCAGTTAAACGCGCAAGCAAAAAGACCACTTTCTCCCGGTATATACTTTGAGAATACCATTGGGAAAGTGGTCTATTCCTTACGCCCGGCCGCGTCCCTGAGGCCTACTCCACCGTCACGCTTTTGGCCAGGTTGCGGGGCTGGTCGACGTCGCATCCCCTGGCCACGGCCATGTAGTAGGCCAGCAGCTGCAAAGGGATCACCGCCAGCACAGGGGCCAGCAGGGGGTGGGTGGCGGGGATGGAATACACCTGGTCGGCCACTTTGTCCACTTCGGGCATGCCTTCCGTGGCCAGGGCAAAGACGGTGGCGTCGCGGGCCTTGACTTCCTTGACGTTGCTCAGCGTTTTTTCCAGCAGGTGGGGCTGGGTGGCCAGGGCAATCACCGGGACGCCCGCCACGATCAGGGCCAGGGTGCCGTGCTTGAGTTCGCCGGCGGCGTAGGCTTCGGCGTGGATATACGAGATTTCTTTGAGTTTCAGGGAGCCTTCCATGGCCACCGCGTAGTCCAGGCCGCGGCCGATGAAAAAGGCGTCCGTGCACCCGGCATAGTCAACGGCAAAGTCCCTGATTGGTCCGCAGTTGTCGAGAATCGCCTGGGCCTTGGCGCTCAATGATTTTAATTCCTCGACGAGCGCCCGGCTGTCTTTGGCCGGAATGGTTCCCAGCGCGTCGGCCAGGTGCAGGGCCAGCAGGTACAGGGCGATCAACTGGGCGGTGTACGCTTTCGTGGAAGCAACCGCTATTTCCGGCCCCGCCAAGGTGTACAGGACGTGGTCGGCTTCGCGGGCGATGGAACTGCCCACCACGTTGGTGATGGCGATTACCGGGGCCCCCAGCCTCTTCGCCTCCCGCAGGGCGGCCAGAGAATCCGCCGTTTCCCCGGACTGGCTGATGATCACCACCAGGCTGCGCCCGTCGATGAGCGGCTGGCGGTAGCGAAATTCCGAGGCAATGTCTATTTCCACCGGGATGCGCACCAGTTTTTCCAGTACGTATTTCCCCACCAGGCCGGCGTGGTAGGCCGTCCCGCAAGCGGTAACAAAGATTTTATTTACGTTTTTCAGCTCATCTGCGCCCAGAGCAATTTCTTTCAGTTCTACGCGCCCGTCCTCCGCCAGCCGTCCCCGCAGGGTGTCTTTCAGCGCGCGGGGCTGCTCGTGGATTTCCTTGAGCATAAAGTGGTCATAGCCGCCTTTTTCGGCCTGGGCAGCCTCCCACTCGACAGCAAAAATGGGCTTGGAAACACTTCTCCCGCTATTGTCATAGACGGCAGCGCCCTCCCGGGTGATGGCGGCAATCTCCCCGTCGGCAAGGATGTGCGCCGAGCGGGTGTAGGGCAGGATAGCCGGGATGTCGGAAGCAAATAAATTTTCCTCCCGCCCCAGGCCGACCACCAGGGGGCTGTCCTGGCGGGCCGCCACCAGCCGCTCCGGCTCCAGCGTTGAGAGCGCCACCAGGGCGTAAGAGCCTTTAATTTTCTCCATCATCCGGATAATCGTGGAGGCCAGGTCGCCGTCGTAAAAGTGCTCCACCAGGTGGGGCAGAACTTCCGTATCGGTTTCCGAGCTGAAGACGTGCCCTTCGGCAATGAGCCACTCCCGTAAGGAAAGGTAGTTTTCAATGATGCCGTTGTGGACTACCACGAAACGGCCGCCGCAGTCACTGTGGGGGTGGGCGTTTACGTCGGTGGGCCGGCCGTGGGTGGCCCAGCGGGTGTGGCCGATCCCGGTGGTGCCGGCGCACTGCCGGCCGTTTAACCGTTCCACCAGGTCCGCCAGTTTTCCCGCCTGCTTGTAAATTTGAATCTGTCCGTCCTCCAGTAAAGCAACCCCCGCCGAATCGTAGCCCCTGTACTCCAGCCTGGCCAGCCCGTCCAGCAGCACCGGCAGGGCCGGCCTAAACCCGGTATAGCCGATAATACCACACATCGTGGCTTAACCTCCCAATCGCTAAATTTCACCAATCCACTGACGAAATAAGTTAGTTTACATAATCCAAGAGCAGGGCTTGAACAAAAAGCCGACTGCCAGAAAATAATTCCGGAAAAAGAAAAACCGGGGCACAAAAAAGCCACGGTTGGCAAAGCATGGCTTTTGCCTTTGTCCTCACCGGGCACTTTTGTCCCGGCAGTTGCCTGCCGGTTTTGTGATGCCGCTAACGGTCGTGAGCAACCGGGGAGCACCCGCCGAACATTTCGATTAACTCCCCCCTCGTCAACCACCTGAGAGGCGAGAAGTGGGAAGTTGGCGGTGAAGATCCCGCATCTCAGCTGGTTCTGGCGCTGCGTATTCAGTTGTCCAGGCAGGGCCTTTGCTCCCTGTTAAATACATCACCTCCCCCGGAAAACGGCAATCGGTAATGGGAGCCCTTTGCGCCGGATGCTTTGCACCTGCATTTAAGCCAGCTTTCTGACCACCTGAGTTAATTCTTCGACGATGGCGCGCAGATCTTCGGGATCCCTTCCTTCCGCCATCACCCGGATGAGGGGCTCGGTGCCCGACGGACGGACCAGGATCCGGCCCTGCCCGTTGAGCTTCAGCAACTGCCGGCGAATGGCTTCCTGCAGGTGCGGGCTGGCCATCACTTTTTGCTTGTCGCCCACTGGAACGTTTTCCAGTAACTGGGGCAGGCGTTCCATTTGCGCCGCCAGTTCACTTAAGGCGGCGCCCCGCCCCACGACCACCGAAAGGAGTTTCAAAGCAGTCAAGACGCCGTCCCCGGTAGTATGATCGTCTAAAAAAAGGATGTGCCCGCTCTGCTCGCCGCCGAAAGTGGCGCCTGACTTAAGCATCTCCTCCAGCACGTAGCGGTCGCCGACCTTTGTTTCAATTATTTCAATACCGTCCTGGCGGAGGGCCAGGTGCAGGCCGAGGTTGCTCATTACCGTAACCACCACGGTATTTTTCGCCAGCTTGCCTCTGGCCTTTAAGTCCCGTCCGCAAATCACCATAATCTGATCGCCGTCGACGACATTCCCCTGCTCGTCTACGGCAATTAGCCGGTCGGCGTCGCCGTCGCAGGCAAGGCCCAAATCCGCCCCGCAGGAAAGAACCATCTCCCGGAGGGCCCGCGGGCAGGTGGAGCCGCACGCATCGTTGATATTTACGCCGTTCGGCCGGTGAAAAACAGGCACTACTTCTGCGCCCAGTTCCCGCAAAAGGCGGGGCATGACGTAGCTGGCCGCGCCGTTGGCGCAGTCGACCACGATTTTCAAGCCGCTTAAATCTACCGGGGCCTTTTCCTTAAGGAAACTCAGGTAAAGATCGCCGGCCGCCGCGACTGCGGAGCAGCAACCCACCTCGTGACCCACCGGCGAAGGGATTTTTTCCTGGCGGTCAACCAGGGATTCGATTTCTTCCTCAACGGAATCCGGCAGTTTAAAACCGTCGGAACCGAAAAACTTTATGCCGTTGTCGGCCACCGGGTTATGCGACGCGGAAATAACCACCCCGCCGGCCGCCCCCAGCGCGCGGGTCAGGTAGGCGATGGCCGGGGTCGGAAGGACGCCCACCTTCAAAACGCGCACGCCCGCCGAGCAGATCCCGGCAACCAGGGCGCCTTCCAGCATATCGCCGGAAATCCGCGTATCGCGGCCGATCACCAGGGGTGCCCCGGGAAATTTTTGCGCCAAAACATGCGCTCCCGCCCGGCCAATTTTCAAGGCCAGCTCGGCAGTCAACTCCCTGTTTGCTACCCCCCGCACCCCGTCGGTGCCAAACATTCCACCCATGACAGCCCCCTCTTTGGAAAAACCACATCCCAATTATATAATCCTGCACAATCCGACGTCAATCACTCCTGTCTGATCCAGGGAAAAATTTAATTCCAGCAGTACCCATATTTTATTTAGGAGACCGGTTAAATATTCAATTTTACTAATTAGTTTCGAGCAATTAATTCTCCTGCTATATAGTATGACGAAAATAAACCGCTGGTTAGTTCCCGAACCCGATGAAAAAATTACTTTTTGCGCCATAAAAAGGCCAGGGAGCGGCGGCCGGGCTCCGGCTTGAACACCTTGTGCAGGCGCTCGGCCAGGGTGGGCCTGTCCAGGTTGCGGGCCAGGACACCCTCCACGGCCAGGGAAACCTCCCCCGACTCTTCCGAAACAATAACCGCCAGGGCGTCGGAAACTTCCGTTATGCCCACCCCCGCCCGGTGGCGGGTGCCCAGCTCTTTGCTGATCTGCACACCTTCGGCCAGCGGCAAAAAACAGGCCGCCGCGGCAACCCGGTTGCCCCTGATAATCACGGCGCCGTCATGCAAAGGAGAACCGGGGATAAATATATTGATTAACAGTTCGGCAGAAACGATTCCCTCAATTTTTATTCCCCGGTCGATATATTACTCTAACCCGGTAGTTCTTTCCAGCACTACCAGCGCGCCCGTCCTGTTTTTGGCCAGGGCATAAACCGCCTGGACGATTTCCTCGCTGACTTTGCTGAAGTCAGATTCATTTAAATGGGGCAGGGAGGAGGTGAAAATTTCCCCTCCCCCCAGCTTTTCTAAGGCGCGCCGCAATTCGGGCTGAAAAACCACCGGCAAGGCCACCAGCAGCGCCGTTATGGCCTGGCTGAGCAGCCAGTGCACGTAGGTAAGGCGGAGCCAGTTGCTGACCGCCGTGGCGATCAGCAAAACCACCAGGCCTTTGATTAATTGCACGGCCCGGGTTCCTCTAATCAGCAGAACCAGCCAGTAAAGAAACAAAGCCACAATAACGACGTCAATGATCGTGGTCAGGCTGAAAAAATTCGGGATGATGTTTTTGAGCTTATCCAGCAACCCCCTGCTCTCCTTTATTTTTTAAAGCTGCCGTTTTGTTTTCGCCCGGCCTTTCCTGAGCTTTTAAAAGGCCGTAGGCAATGCTGTCCACCAGCGCCTGCCAGCTGGCTTCAATGATGTTTGCGGAAACGCCCACAGTGCCCCAGGAACATTGCCCGTCGCCGGTCTCAATCAAGACCCGCACCACCGCACCCGTGCCGTCCTTTTCATCCAAAACCCTTACCTTGTAATCCGTTAACTGCATATTGCGGATTCCCGGGTAAAACTCTTCTAAAGCCTTGCGCAACGCGTTGTCCAGGGCGTTTACCGGGCCGTTTCCTTCCGCCGCCGTGTGCACCACCCGGTCGCCGACGGTGAGCTTGATGATTGCTTCCGAATAAACCGGGCTGTTTTCTTTTAACTCGATAATCACTTTCAAGTTTTCCAGCCGGAAAGGCTCCCGGTAACCGTGGCAAACCTTGCGCAACAGCAGTTCCAAAGAGCCCTCCGCGCCTTCAAACTGGTAGCCCCGGTGCTCCAACTCTTTGATTTTTTCCAGCACCCGGCGGGTTTCTTCTCCGCCTTCGACGTTAAGATTAAGTTCCTTGAACTTATAAAGGAGATTGGAAAAACCGCTCAACTCGGAAACCAGCACCCGGCGGCGGTTGCCGACAAGCTCCGGGTCAATGTGTTCGTAGGTGCGGGGATCCTTTAAAATGGCGCTCACATGCAGGCCGCCCTTGTGGGCAAAAGCGCTTGCTCCGACGAAAGGCTGCTGCACCACCGGGTGCATGTTGGCCAGTTCGCTGACGTAGCGGGAAAGCTCGGTAAGCCTGGCCAGGCTGGTCCGGGGGATGGTTTGAACGCCGCATTTGAGGGTAAGATTCGGGATTACCGAACACAGATTGGCGTTGCCGCAGCGCTCCCCGTACCCGTTCACGGTGCCCTGCACCTGCGTTGCGCCGGCCTGGACGGCCGCAATGGTATTGGCTACGGCCAGTTCGCCGTCGTTATGGCAGTGAATGCCCAGAGGCACGTTCAATTCCTGGCGAAGTTGGCCGATAATTCCGGCAACTTCCTGAGGCAAACTCCCGCCGTTGGTATCGCACAGCACGCATACGTCGGCTCCCCCTGCGCAGGCCGCTTTTAAGGTGGCCAGCGCGTAGGCGGCGTTTGCCTTGTATCCGTCGAAGAAATGCTCCGCATCATAGAATACGGTTAAACCCTTACTTTTTAAGTAAGCCACCGAATCCCTGATCATGGCCAGGTTTTCGGGGAGCGTGGTTTGCAGGGCGTGGGTTACGTGGAAGTCCCAGGTCTTCCCCACTACAGTGGCTACCGGGACGTCCGCCGCGATAAGTTTTTTCAGGTTGGGGTCGGCGGCGGCTTCAATCCCGGGCTTGCGGGTGGAGCCGAAGGCGGCGATGCGCGCGCATTCCAGTTTGAACTTCCTGATGCGCTGAAAAAAGGCGGCGTCTTTGGGGTTAGAACCGGGCCACCCGCCCTCTATATAATGAAAGCCCATTTTATCGAGCTTTAAGGCAATCTTCACCTTATCTTCAACGGAAAAAGAGATCCCCTCGCCCTGAGCGCCGTCTCTTAAAGTGGTATCGTAAATTTCGACTGGCTGCATAACGAGCCTTCCCCTCGAAAATAAATTCACCGCAAAAACGCTAAGAACGCAGAGATTTAGAATTATAAACAACGCCTCCGGGATACAACCGGGAATTTTCTATGAAGAAAACGGAGGTTACGTGCTTGACCCCTTTTCTGCCAGTTCAGCGATAACTTTCCCCATCTCCGCCGTGGACACCTGCCGGCAGCCAGGCTCCATAATGTCGCGGGTGCGGTAGCCCCGCGCGAGCGCCGCGGCCACCGCTTCTTCGATGGCCTTCGCCCCCTCTTCCAGGCCAAAGGAATAACGCAACATCATCGCTCCGGATAAAATTGTGGCCACCGGGTTCACCACCCCCAGGCCGGTATACTTGGGAGCGGAGCCGTGGCTGGGTTCGTACAGGCCAATGCTGCCGCCCACGCTGGCCGAAGGGAGCATGCCCAGCGAGCCGGTCAACTGCGCGGCCAGGTCGCTTAAGATGTCGCCGAACATATTCTCCGTCAACATAACGTCAAACTGGCGCGGGTTGCGGACGAGCTGCATGGCGCAGTTGTCTACCAGGATGTGGTTTAATTCCACGTCGGGGTATTCGTCCGCCAGCCCGCTCACAACCTCCCGCCAGAGCCGGGAACTCTCCAGCACGTTGGCCTTATCGACGGAAGTAAGTTTTTTGCGCCTTTGCCGGGCCAGCCCAAAGGCAAACCGGGCTACCCTTTCAATCTCCCCGGTGGTGTATTCCAGCGTTTCCACCACCCGCTCGCCGCCGTTGATTTTTTCCCGCCTCTTCCGGCCGAAGTACAGGCCGCCGGTGAGTTCCCGGACGATCATAATATCCAGGCCTGCGACTACTTCCTTTTTTAAGGTCGAGGCGTTGGCCAGGGCGTCAAAAACGACGGCCGGGCGCAGGTTGGCGTAAACGTCCAGCGCCTTGCGCAAAGGCAGCAACGCCCCCGCTTCCGGACGCAAATGGACGGGCAGACTATCCCACTTAGGCCCCCCGATGGCGCCCAGCAGGATGGCGTCGCTTTGTTTACATAACTCCAGCGTTTCCGGCGGCAGGGGGTGCCCCACGGCATCGTACGCCGCTCCCCCGATAAGCGCCTCGTTGAACTGAAATGCGTAGCCGAAACGCCTGCCGGCGGCGGCCAGCACACGTACAGCTTCCGCAGTTACTTCCGGCCCGATCCCGTCCCCCGGCAAAACAGCAATTTTGTACGTTTGGTTTTCCGGCACTAAATGAAACCTCCTTAATTTTTTAAAGGCACAAGGTTCACAGGCACAAAGGAAAGTTAAAAGGTGCGTGGTTCACAGGCACAAAGGAAAGGTAGCCACTTTAACAGAAGTTCTCCTTGTGCTTTTCCCCCTTTGTCCCTCTGCCCCTCTGTGCCTCTGTGCCTCTCCTCCTCTATCTCACCCGGTGCTCTTTTTCTGCTTCTTCACGTAATTGATCAGGCCTCCCGCCGAAATAATTTCCTGCATAAAAGGCGGGATGGGGGTAGCCCGGTATTCTTCCCCGCGGGACAGGTTAATAATAATTCCTTTGGCTGCGTCAACCGCAAGCATATCCCCCGGCTGAATTCTTTCCGCCGCCTCCGGGGCTTCGAAGATGGGCAAACCGATATTAAAGGCGTTGCGGTAAAAGATGCGGGCGTAAGACCGGGCGATAACGCAGCTTACCCCCGCCGCCTTGATGGCCAGCGGGGCGTGCTCCCGGGAGCTGCCGCTGCCGAAATTCTTTCCGGCCACGATAATATCCCCCGGCCGCACTTTCCGGGGGAACTCCGGGTCGGCGTCCTCCATGCAGTGCCCGGCCAGCTCTTCCGGATCGGTGGTATTTAAATAACGGGCCGGGATGATGGCGTCGGTGTCGATGTCGTCGCCAAATTTCCACGCCTTTCCCTGCAGCTGCACTTCAGAGAACCTCCTTCGGACTGACGATCCAGCCGGCGATGGCCGAAGCGGCGGCAACGGCGGGGTTGCTCAGGTACACTTCGCTCTCGCGGTGGCCCATGCGGCCCACGAAATTGCGGTTGGTGGTGGCAACGCACCGCTCCCCGGCGGCCAGCACCCCCATGTAACCGCCCAGGCAGGGGCCGCAGGTGGGCGTGCTGACCGCGGCGCCGGCCTCCACGAAAATTTTAATTAAACCTTCCTGCAGGGCCTGCAGGTAGATTTTTTGCGTTCCGGGAATGACGATCAACCGGACGTCCGGGTGAACTTTTTTGTCGGCCAAAACCCTGGCCGCCAGGCGCAGATCTTCCAGGCGCCCGTTGGTGCACGAACCGATGACGGCCTGGTCAATTTTCACGTGACCGGCCGTGCTCACCGGGCGCACGTTTTCCGGCAGGTGGGGAAAGGCCACCGCCGGTTCCATTTCGCTCACGTCGTACTCGTAAACTTTCGCGTACTCCGCATCAGGATCGCTGGCGTAAAACTGATAGGGTCTTTTTGCTCTTCCCTGCACGTATTCCCGGGTAATCTCGTCCGGGGGGACAATGCCGTTCTTCGCCCCCGCCTCCACAGCCATGTTGGCCATGGTGAACCGTCCGTCCATGGACAGTTTCGCGATGGCCGGGCCGGTGAACTCCATGGCCTGGTAGGCCGCCCCGTCCACGCCGATGTCGCCGATGGTGTACAGGATTAAATCCTTGCCGCCCACCCAGGGAGGAAGCTCCCCGTAATAGATGAACTTAAGCGAAGCCGGCACCTTCAGCCAGATCTCGCCCAGGGCCATGGCCGCCGCCAGGTCGGTGCTTCCCACCCCCGTGGAAAAGGCCCCCAGGGCCCCGTAAGTGCAGGTGTGCGAATCGGCACCCACCACCACGTCGCCCGGCCCCACCAGCCCTTCTTCCGGCAAAAGGCAGTGCTCGATGCCCATGCGGCCCACCTCGAAATAATGGGTAAGCTTTTGCCGGCGGGCAAAATCCCGCAAAATCTTCGCCTGTTCGGCAGACTTGATATCCTTGTTGGGCACGAAGTGGTCGGGTATCAGGACCACCCGGTCCCGGTCAAAGACTTCCGGCACCCCGATTTTCTCGAATTCCTGGATGGCCATGGGAGCCGTAATGTCGTTCCCCAGGACGAGGTCGACCTTAACGTTCACCAGCTCCCCCGGCCGGACCGACTTTTTGCCGGCGGCCGCGGCCAGGATTTTTTCCGTAATGGTCAGCGACAATTGGTGCTCCCTCCCAGTTCAACGGCTTCGTGGATCCCCCGGCCGGCCAGAACCATCGGCGAGACGTTTTCTTCAGGATAGACCAGACAGTTCACCAGCGCCGGGCCGGGGCTGGTGAGGACTTCCGGAAAAAGCCCGGTTACCTCTTCTTCGGTGCGCACCGTATAGCCGTTCATCCCGTAAGCCTTCGCCAGCACGCTGAAGTCCGGGTGAAACTTAAAGTCTACGGCCATATAACGGCCCTCGCAATATACTTCTTGCAGCTGGCGGACCATTCCGAGCTGCTGGTTGTTCAAGATGAAGATCTTGAGCGGCAGGCCCTGTTCCATAACGGTGGCCAGTTCCTGCATATTCATCTGGAAGCTGCCGTCGCCGGTGACCAGGATCACCCGCTGCCCCGGCAAACCCATTTGCGCGCCGATGGCGGCGGGCAGGCCGAAGCCCATCGTCCCCAGCCCGCCCGAAGAAATCAGCGTCCGCGGCCGCTTAAAGCGATAATACTGGGCCACCCACATCTGGTGCTGGCCTACGTCGGTGGCGACCACCGCGTCGCCTTTGGTCAACTGGTATAACTGTTCAATGATAAACTGGGGTTTTAAGCCGTTTCCCCGTTCGTACCGCAGCGGATACAACTTCTTCAACTCTTCAATGCGTTTCAGCCAGGGCGAGCGGTCGCTTTTTTCCAGAAGCGGCAGCAAAGCCTGCAAAACCTGCTTCACATCCCCGACGATCGGCACGTGAATGCGTACGTTCTTGCCGATCTCGGCCGGGTCGATGTCGATGTGGATAATTTTGGCGCGCGGGGCAAAAGAAGATATCTTGCCCGTCACCCGGTCGTCAAAGCGCGCGCCCAGGGCGATCAGCAAGTCGCATTCGGTAACCGCCAGGTTGGCGTAGCGGGTGCCGTGCAGCCCCAGCATGCCCAAAAAAAGCGGGTGGTCCCCCGGAAAACTGGAGAGGCCCATAAACGTGTTGGTCACCGGGGCGCTGATGGTTTCGGCCAGCTCCTTCAGTTCGGCGCTGGCTCCCGCATTGATAATGCCGCCTCCGGCGTAGATAACCGGCCGCTGCGCCCCCGCGATCAGTTTGGCCGCCTCGTTGATTTTCGTGGGGTGGCCGCGGTACGTCGGTTTGTAGCCCCGCAGGGCAACCTCTCCCGGATAGTGAAACTCTATAGGCGAACTGGCCACATCCCGGGGCAAATCCACCAGCACGGGTCCGGGGCGGCCGGTGGAGGCGATGTAAAAAGCCTTTTTGACGATCTCGGGGAGTTTTTTCGGATCTTTAACCAGGTAGTTATGCTTGGTAATCGGGATGGTTATCCCGGTAATATCCACTTCCTGGAAGGCGTCCGTCCCCACCTGGCTGGTATTCACCTGCCCCGTAAAAATAACCAGCGGAACGGAATCCATGTAGGCGTTGGCGATCCCGGTCACCAGGTTGGTCGCTCCCGGACCGGAGGTGGCCATGCAGACGCCCACGCGGCCGGTCGCCCGGGCGTAGCCGTCGGCGGCGTGCGCCGCCCCCTGCTCGTGGCGGACCAGCACGTGCTTGATTTTGGAATGGTAAAGGGCATCATAAACAGGGACGATGGCCCCGCCGGGAAGGCCAAAAACAACTTCGACGTTTTCCTGCTCCAGGCAGCGGACCAGAGCTTCGGCAGCGGTTATTTCCATAGATCGGGCCCCCTTATTCCTCTTCTTTGCCATTCACGCCGGTATATCTGGAACCGCGCAGCATGGCGATTTTTCCCGTGCGGACAAGCTCCTTGATGCCGTAAGGACGCAGGGATTCTTCAAAGGCCCTGATTTTTCCCTCGTTGCCGGTACATTCCAGGGTTAACGTCCGCCGGCCCAGATCCACGATACGCGCCCGAAAAATATCGGCAATCTGCACGATTTCGCCGCGCTGGCTGGGCTCGGCGTTAACCTTGATCAGAACCAGCTCGCGATCCACATATTCCTCGGCGGTGACGTCGGTGATTTTAATCACGTCAATGAGTTTGTGCAACTGCTTGTTTACCTGTTCCAGCGTCCGGCCGTCGCCTTCCACCACGATGGTCATGCGGGAAACGGCCGGGTTGTCGGTCCGGCCCACCGCCAGACTGTCGAT